>JADKHO010000001.1:1309222-1628833 GCA_016721765.1 Bacteroidota bacterium | reverse complement strand
CGTAAACAGATAAACCCTAATTTAATTTGAATTTTCAAAATTGTAAAAATGTTACTGTAGTATTATTTTTTTTGCTGTTTTTTTCCCATCCCCATCTTGCAAAACAACAAAATAAATACCTGATGGAATATCATTTCTGTTGATTTGGATATTGGATTCAGGAGCAAACTTAAGCACTATGCGACCTGCTAAATCGGTTAGCTGAATGCTTTTTAAATTGCTGCTTTTGTAAAGATTAACTCGAATAAAATCCTTGGCCGGATTTGGAAAAATGCTAAATTCACTTTGGGCACTGACAACATGAACAGCAGTTGGATTGCAAACGGTACAACTTCCAAAACAAAAAGCTGAAAGCACAGTATCCTTAGCTACTGTAATGGAACGATTGCCATTAACATTGCAAGCCGATGGGATGGATTCATCAAAACCCCAAGCATTTCCATTCACAAATTTATATTGGTAGGTGCCACTGTCGACGTACGAAATTATTTCGAAAATGCTATCTCCAAAGCTATACAGACTTGTAGTCGCAGGATTCCAGTTTTGAAAATTACCGGCCACATGGGGGCGATTTGAAATCGCAGTTTGATTATTTAAATCGACCAAATAGCGCACTAAGTTTAAGCCAGCCGGAGCGTTGCCTGCAAATTTTATAGCCCCTACAAATGTTGTGTCGTTAGCAATTGAATCAACCCAAAGCCAACGATTATCATCAAAATCATAACCCACACGAGATTCAACAGGAACAAATTCCACTTCATAAAACTGATCCCCATTCACGAATTTATATTCATACTTCGCAAAGGCAGGAAGTTCAACAATTACACTATAAATAGTTGTTGAACCTTCTTGAATGCAAACGGTTTCATTGGAAGTCCAATCTCCACCAGGATAACCTGCAATGGCTTGAAAGTCGCCCGTAACATGAATTCCATTAGGGCTGATGGCAAAAGTATCCATGTCGACAGCAAATTTTACTTTTTTAGCAAAGCCATTTGTCACAGCTAACAGCAGGAAAGCTACAAAAACTAGTTTTTTCATTTTTTTTATGGATTACTTAATTAGTACAATTCGTTTATTAATTAGTCTCTTATTCTGTCTTTTTAAAGATAGATTATAAAGCCCACTTTCGAAATTTGAAAGATCAAGGAGCTTTGCATTGTTTTCCTGCAATAGGATGTTTCCCTGGGCGTCATAAAGTGAAACTTCAATTGATTCATTTTGGTAGTTACTCATATCGATGGTAATTAATCCGGAAGTAGGGTTAGGGAAAACTGTAAAAGCAGAATTTCGAGGCTGATCAAAAATTCCGGTAGCAACAAAATTAAATGAAAGGGAAGTGTCGGATTCGCACCCATTACTGTTTTTAATTCTTACCTGATACCAGCCATTTTGGGTAGGTTGAAAGGATTGTGCTGTTGCACCCAAAATTGCCTGACCAGCAAAATACCATTGGTAGCTTGATTCCAAACTAGCAAAAAGTGTATCCCCATTTTGAGTGATAGTAGGTGTAGCAGGTGGGCCGGTTATAAAACATTGTGCGTAGCGATGCGCCTGCGGTACAGAGCCTAAAATAGTTTTTGACCAAATTGTTACTCCCGAAGGATTTGTTTCATAAATCAATCCCGAGAGTGCCACACAAATAAGTGAATTTCCGTTAGGCAATTGATTAGAACTACCCATATTGCTTGTATAGCCATTACCCACTATACGGGAAGTATAGCTGGATGGTGAAAAAGCTGCTCCGGGATTGATAGTATAACTGTATCCATTGTAGGGTAAATCAATTTGATCGATACAGGATTTTTGATTAGGACTAGTTTGTCCTCCATTGTTAAAGCATGCCAGGCGTCCGGCATTTGGACTTCCTTTTGGAATCCAGTGTGCATCGTGCACTACCTTCAAAATTTGGGTTCCGGCTACACCATAGGCTTGTGGATTTCCCCATCGGTAAAGTAGGTCGCCGCCTTTGCCTGAATTTCCTCCACTGTGACTGGCGGCTTCAGCTGTGGTGGTACTGTGATCGATGATATACACTTCATTTAAATTATGGCAGCTAAATGCAATTTGATCAAGACTATCGTTATAATCGAGTCCGTTCATGTGCATCCAATCTTGTTTTGGGGTAAAATTGATGTTGAGTAGTTCGGGATGATTTACAATTGATGTTTGATAATTCGCAGCAGATGCATTCACATTTTGCACCAAATGATCCCAAGCGTGCCACTCCCACACAACTGTTCCGGTGGTTGCACCCGTAGGTTGAATTTCGACAATTTTATCGGGCCACATTTCTCCGGCAAATCCTGTGCACCCTGCGGCTGCGACTTGCGCGGCTGTTTTGCGTTCGTAGGCGATTACCAAAACATTTCCATTTGGCATAGGACAAATATCATGGTGGGTGCAGTAGTTAGTGGTAGAATATACATAATCCCAAAGCACATTTCCATTCCAATCCACTTTTTGAACTTCCCCACAAATAGGGCCACCGGAAAAAGAATTGCCGGCTCTTGAAATGGAGCGAAGAAGCACACCGCCTTCGAGCATGTAGGAAGAATAGCCTGTTTTTTTAGTCGTAGAAAAGGACCATGTTTTATAAATGGTTCCGTTAGTATCAATCAAATTTGCTGTTGTTCCACCCATGGTTGCGTACAAGGTGTATCCTGCGTATTGTTGAGCGTGCAAGCGATTGCTGCATAAAAAAAGGAGGATAAAAAATCCTTTTAAAATTTGGTTTTTCATTTTTATTTATTCTTGTGGTTACGTTTATGGGTTCAAAGAAAGGACATATTTTAACATCAATTTAACATTAAACTTACAAAAAGGGTGAAAGTTTAATTTTAGTAGGTGAAAGTTTGAAGCAACCGGAATTATTAAGGTAAAAGTTTTATTTCCTATTTTTAGCTCATGAAAACATTCAAAGTAGAAACAGAGGTGAAGGTTTATCCTTCAATAAAAGAGCTGAGTGCAGAAGATCAAAATTTAGTTCAGCAGGCACGAGAGGCCGCAAAAGGGGCTTATGCACCCTATTCGCATTTTAATGTTGGAGCAGCAGTATTGCTTGAGAATGGAGTAATTATTAAAGGCAATAATCAGGAGAATGCAGCTTATCCTTCGGGAATTTGTGCTGAACGAGTGGCAGTATTTGCAGCAGGTGCAAATTATCCTGGAGTAAAAATAAAAACAATGGCAGTTACCGCATTTTCTTTAAATGCAAGGATTGATTCGCCTATAACACCTTGTGGATCCTGTCGACAGGTAATGAGTGAATACGAAACAAAATCCAATTCCGACATCCGTTTAATTTTATGTGCGGATTGTGAGGAGATTTGGGTATTGGAAAGTGTGAAATCAACTCTTCCTTTGCTTTTTAGCTCCAAATCATTAAAATAAATTTCAATGGCACAGGCTACCAAAACAACCTTTGTTTTATTTTTTTTTGTATTCCTAAATGGTCTGAAAGGGCAAGAGGTTATTGCAGAAAAAAAATGGTCATGGTCAATTAGTGCAGGATATTTGAGCACAAAAATTAAGAACGAGAACTACGAAAAAGACGAAGCTTTAAAAACAAAGAATGAGTCGAATATTTGCGGAGAACTGCATGTTTTGTACCCTTTAAGCTCATCGGTTTATTTCTTAACAGGAATTAGTTACCTAAAGTATTCCACTTTATCGGAAAGCAATGGCTTTTTTAAGGCACTTTCGATGAAACAAGACATTGATGGCTATTCTTACTTTCCATTAGTGGAGAGCAAATTTAAAGACCATCGAAAAATCACCACTATTTCGGTGCCTATAGCTCTGCGAAAAAATTTTTCGCGTTCCATTGAACAGGGATGCTTCTCAGAGTTTGGTTTATTAGCGAATTATGTAGCTATTGCAGAAATTAAGGGAGAGGGCTCTTATGAAACCAAAGGAATGTATCCGGACGACAATTATTCAAATGTATATATCATTTTAGAAGATATTCCGCGTTTGGATTATAAGGAAATTAGAAAAGATAAAACTACCTATATCTCGACCAACCATATCACATTCAATTATTTTTTATCTTTAGGCTACTATATAATGGCAACGGATAATACTGAACTTTCGTTTAAGGGTTATTATACTGCAAGCATTTTTGATATTACAGAGAAAGCTGACAAGAAAAAAGATTATATTGAAATTGCCGGGGATTCAGACCCTTATAAAAAAACAACATTATCGGGCTTAGGAATTATATTAGGATTGAAATTTTAGATTCAAAGAAAATAAAACAATGCTTTAATAAATTTGGGATTAGACTAGCCGAATCATTTGCTTCCCTTATGTTATTTGATTTTATATTAAATTCGCACTCTTGTTATTCCGATAAAAAAGATAGAAATGGAAAAAACGATTACCAAAAAGACACCAAAAACAGTAGAAAAATACGGACGGGAGACTTACCTGATGTGGTATGAGAATATGCAACTTATGCGTAAATTCGAAGAAAAGGCAAGTCAACTATATATTCAGCAAAAGATAAAGGGATTTTGCCATTTGTACATTGGCCAAGAAGCGATTTTAGCCGGAGCGATGGCAATTATTAAGAAAGATGATAATATGATATCGGCCTACCGTGATCATGCGCATCCATTGGCAAAAGGAATGCATCCTAAATATGTGATGGCTGAATTAATGGCAAAAGCAACCGGTTGCAGTAAAGGCAAAGGTGGAAGCATGCACATGTTTAGTAAGGAGTTTCGCTTTTTTGGAGGACATGGTATTGTGGGGGGGCAAATTCCATTAGGTGCCGGGATTGCATTCGCAGAAAAATTTAATGGAACCAAAAATGTTACCTTGTGTTATATGGGCGATGGAGCCATTCGTCAAGGGGCTTTGCATGAAGCTTTCAACATGGCTATGTTGTGGAAATTGCCGGTAATTTTTGTGATTGAGAATAACCAATATGCCATGGGAACCTCTGTTGAACGTACCAGCAATGTGCATGATTTATATAAAATTGGTGCCGGCTATGAAATGCCTTCTTTTCCGGTAGATGGAATGAGTTGTGAAGCGGTTGCTGATGCTACTAAAGAAGCTTATGACCGTGCTGTTCGCGGAGATGGTCCAACTTTATTGGAAATGAAAACTTATCGCTATAAAGGTCATTCCATGAGTGATCCGGCTAATTATCGTTCGAAAGAAGAAGTTGAAGAATATAAATCGAAAGACCCAATTGAACAGGTGTTAGCTACAATTCAAAAAAATAAATGGGCAAGCGAATCCGAAATTGGAGCAATAGATGCTAAAATAAAGGGGCTTGTTGACGAATCAGTTCAGTTTGGAGAAGATTCACCTTATCCGGATATTTCTGAGCTGTATAAGGATGTTTATACCCAAGAAGATTATCCTTACATTATAGAATAAATACACCACTAAATAAGATATACGTTTTTATAGACTTTTCCGCACATATTTTTGTTGCCGGAATTTCTAAAATCAAAAATTAAAATTCCAAAATTAAAAATGGCTGAAGTAGTAAAGATGCCCAAATTGAGTGATACCATGACAGAGGGCGTGGTGAGCAAGTGGCACAAGAAAGTTGGTGATGTAGTAAAATCAGGTCAGTTGTTGGCAGATATTGAAACAGATAAAGCTACCATGGAATTTGAATCTTTTCAGGATGGTGTATTGCTTTATATTGGCGTGGAAGAAGGTAAAGGCGCACCGGTAGATTCTATTCTTGCCATCCTCGGTGAAAAAGGAGAAGATATAAAGGCATTGTTGGCAGGAGCACAAACAGCAGCACCTGCGGCAGAAAAAAGCACTGAAAAAATTGTTGAAAAAGTCGCACCAGCAAAAGCAACAGAAGTTACCAAACCTGAACCGGTTAAACCTTTAGCAGCAGCCGTTATTACAAAAACAACAGTTTCGGATGCGGCGGATGGTAGAACAAAAGTTTCTCCGCTTGCAAAAAAATTAGCGGAAGAAAAAGGGATTGATATTATGGGGGTGCGCGGAAGCGGTGACGAAGGAAGAATCGTGAAACGAGACATAGAGAATTACAATCCCGCATTAAATTATACCGGATCTTCAAATTCTAGTTCAGGATTTGTTGGTGTTGAAAGCTTTACAGAAGAAGCTGTATCCCAAATGCGAAAAACCATTGCGCGCAGATTGGCAGAAAGTAAATTTAGCGCACCGCATTTTTACCTCACCATGGAAATCAACATGGACAAAGCCATTGAGGCACGAAATGATATTAACGAAAGCTCTCCGGTAAAAATTTCTTTTAATGATTTTGTGATTAAAGCGGCAGCGCTGGCATTGCGGAAACATCCAAAAATAAATTCCTCTTGGCTGGGCGATAAAATTCGTTTTAATCAGCACATTCATATTGGAGTAGCGGTTGCGGTAGAAGATGGCTTGCTTGTTCCGGTTGTGCGCTTTGCAGATGGTATATCTTTGGCTCAACTCTCCGTGGAAGTAAAATCCTTGGGTCAAAAAGCAAAAGAAAAAAAGCTTCAGCCTGCGGAATGGGAAGGAAATACCTTTACGATTTCCAACTTAGGAATGTTTGGAATTGATGAATTTACAGCGATTATTAATCCACCAGACGCATGTATACTTGCAGTTGGTGGGATAAAACAAGGGGCAGTTGTGAAGAATGGGCAATTGGCTGTTGGAAACTTGATGAAAGTAACCTTAAGTTGTGATCACCGTGTTGTAGATGGTGCCAGTGGAGCTGCTTTTTTACAAACTTTAAAATCGTATTTAGAAAAGCCTATCAACCTGTTACTATAAAAAGTGCTTATGCTTTCGCCATGATTTTCTGTCAAAGTAAATCAAGCGAATTTCTCACTGCATTTAGGATTTCACGCTACTTAATTCTTCACCTTGACGATTTTGTTCTTCAAGGGTCCATCCATCTGTGACCGTTGTTTCCAGCCAAATTTTTCCGGATTTACGAAACACTTGAACGCCAAGCCCATAAATAGTATTAAAGCTCTGTTCCAAATCTGTAACAGTCATGTCAGGTGTAATCACAATTCGTCCTTTATTATGCAGCGTTCTGCACTCACCAAGGGTTTTGCTATTGTGACGCACAGTACGCTTTGGAGATGCTCCACCGGGTTTGTGTGGTTTCTCAAAAAACTCAAGTTTCAGGTAAGGAAAAGCAGCATTAAATTCTTCCTGAATTGCAGAAATTTTCCTGCTGTCGTTAATAGTTACCTTCATAATAATCGCGGGTTGATAGAGCAAAATAGTGAGCCTTTAGTTGAAACAATAATATGTATTAATGGTTCAAAATTAGCGTCAACACGCAGGTAATCAAATGACAGCTATCAGAAAGTAATATGACTTAAGTCAGTATAATTAGTTTTTCATTCGAGTGAGCTTTTCATAGTTCAAGATGGTAATTGAACCACCTTTAATATCGATTAAGCTTTCATCTTTAAAATCGCTCAAGGTTCGAATTACGGTTTCAGTAGCGGTACCCACTAAGTTTGCTAAATCTTCGCGAGAAACATTCATGCTAAACTTTTGGTCCATTTCCTTTTTATACTTATCGGAGAGTTTCACCAATGCCTCAGCCACTCTTTTACGAACTGAATTATAGGCAAGCTTGACTAATTCCTTTTCGTTTTCGAGTAAATTATTGGATAGAATTTCAATAAACTTTCGAGCAACCTCTGCATTTTTATAAAGCAGTGAAAAAAAGTCGTCTTTGGGAATAATAAATATTTCTGATTCTTCTAACGCAGTAGCGGTACTGGTGTATTTTTCATTTTGAAGCAGTGAAAGGTACCCGAAAAAATCACCCTCTTTGTGTAACTCTGTTATTAGTTCCTTTCCGGCTTCATTTGCCCTGTGTATTTTTATTTTTCCCTTATTCACAAAGTACACACCTTTAGGAAAGGTACCTTCCATGTAAATATCGTCCTTCTTTTTATACACTCTGATATCGCGCTCTTCAGAAAGTTTTTTGAGCGATTCAATACCTTTGGCTTCATTTATAAAATCGCTTAAACCGTCAATATTTTTAGTAAATTCCTTACGAAGAATATTGTTTTTTTTGAGTCGGCTTTCAATTGCATTTAGCAATTCCACATCGTCAAAAGGTTTGGTTAGGTAATCATCGGCACCTAATTCCATTCCTTTGCGAAGGTCGGTTCGTTCGGCCTTTGCGCTTAAAAATATGAAGGGGATGCTCGCTGTTTTTTCGTTTTTAGATAGCATGTGCAAGACACCATATCCATCGAGCACAGGCATCATGATGTCGCAAATAATTAAATCAGGTTGTTCTTTTTGGACCATTTCAACGCCTTCTTTTCCGTTTTTTGCGGTGTATACCTGATACTGTGCCAGTCCAAGAATTTCGGCCGTATTTTCGCGCACATCCTCATTATCTTCAATTAGGAGAATTTTTTTATTCATAGGTCAATTTTGATTGGGGATGATTGATTAATTTTATTGGGGAATTATTATAGTGAAGGTTGTTCCTTTATTTTCTTTGCTTTCAAAATCTATAGAGCCATTCATGAGTTCAGTATATTTAGTCACAATGTTTAATCCTAAACCGGTGCCTTGAATATGCGTTGCGTTGTGTCCTCTAAAAAAACGTTCAAACAAATGCTTTTGATCTTCTTTTGAAATACCTATTCCACTATCTTTCACACTAACTTTTATAGTTGAACTGTGCACGTGTGAGCTCACTTCAATAAGCCCACCATCGGGTGAGAATTTAATGGCATTTGAAATCAAATTAAACAAAATATTTTTCAATAATTTTTTATCAACTATCGCTTCTTCTTTTCCATTGTGCTTGTATTCCAATTTTTGCCCTTCGGTAACCATGAACTGCATTTCCGAAAGAATATCGCTTATGACATTTTTTAGGTTTATTGTTTCGGGAAGGTTTTCTAATTTTCCTTCTTCTAATTTACTTACCGATAAAAAATCATTCAAAATATCGGTAAGGTTATTTACCGATTTTTTAATGCGTGAAACGTGACGCATTTGATTATCCTTATCATTTTGCTCTCCATATTTGGTAACCAGCGAAAGGGATGATATAATTGCGGTTAAAGGGGTACGGAATTCGTGAGAAGCCATCGAGACAAAGCGTGATTTCAATTCGTTTAAATCCTTTTCCTTTTCTAAGGCATTTCGCAAATCTATCTTTGTTTTTTCGAGCTCTTCAATTGCTTCTTCTAAAATAAGTGTTCGGTTTTTAACTTGCTTTTCGAGTTCTGTAGAATAATTTTTCATTTTATCCTCCGCTTGCTTTCTGACAGTGATATCCACAATAAAGGCAATAACATAGTTACCGGTTGCACTCTTAAATGGACTCAAACTTATTTCAAGCGGGAACTCAGTACCATCTTTTCTCAACCCGAATAACTCCATACCGGAGCCCATGGAACGTGCGTGCGGATGATGGCTATAGTGATCGCGTTGGCCCACATGTTTGGCAGAAAGTCGCTTTGGGATAAGCGTTTCAATTTTTTTCTTTAATAACTCATCCTTTGCATAGCCAAATAGCTTTTCGGCGCTTGGATTGATACGAATAATCTCACCTCCTTCATTAACAACCAAAATCCCTTCCGTTGCAAATAGAAAAAGTGCACCAGAGCCCTCTTTGCTTTCCATTCTTTTTATTTCGCTATGTTCCACGGTCTTGTCGCTACTGTTTTAACCGGCGAAATTAATTTCTATCTAAATAAAAAAATATGACTTAGATCAGTTCTTTAATTTCGACTAAACTAGTGAGACAAGCGCATGCTAAAATAGGCAATGTTTCCGAACAAAAGGAAAGTAATTTATAGTACACTTTCTAATCCTGTTTTTTGGATATAATTTTTAGTCATCCAAGCCAAATAGACGGCATTCCTAGCATTAGAAATAAAATCCAATTAAATACTTAAAAGGGTGTTTTGATTTTACCTTTTGGGGAATTGGAATTTGGGAAATGCATGAATACACTCGTACCTTACCATTGGAAACATTCCGCATAACAATCTGAATGTCAAGTATGATGGTAATCATATAATTTATTGACTCGCATCATATTCAGTTTCTTGTGGTGGGCTTAATTTTGTGAAAAACAAATTTCACTATGGCAAACTATCCCCTCCTTATTTTTGATGAATTACAAGCCGATGAATTATGCGATTACATACAAAAAAAGCATCATTCCTTCGCACGTCATTCGATGGAAACGATCCATCAATATTTTGTTCAGATGCTTCATGAAGCAGGCAGTGAAACAAGTTTGGAAAACGAAATGCACTCCCATTTTTTAAATCTTCAAAACCACCTTGAACAACATTTGAAAAAAGAGGAAACGGTTCTCTTTCCTTTTATTCGGAAAATGATTCACTTAAAAAATGGAGATGGGCAAGGTTGCTTTCCACTTGGTGTACGCGTGGATAATCCGTTAAGAATAATGAGTCATGAACACGAGAAAATGATTCATGATTTGGAAAAGCTAAATATAGCTTGTTCAACTTTTGTGGCTACAAAGCTACATACCATCACTGCTAAACTTTGTTATGTGGAGCTTGTGGATTTAGAGGAAGATTTGAGAAAACATTTTTCATTAGAGGAGGAGATATTGCATCCCAAATTAATAGAATTGGGTAAACTGATTCAGGAAAATTTGGCGCATTAAAAATTGCGGAAATAGATTCAGCAAGAAAAAAAAGAGTACCTTTAATAAAACATGCAATGAAAACAATACTAATTCCAACCGACTTTAGCCTAGCCTCTATGGGAGCTGCGGTTTATGGTGCTGAACTGGCAAAGCTTTCTTCAGCCAATATTCTTTTGTTTCATGCGTACCATCCTCCACTCCCTACTGCCGCAAATGAGTTTATAGCCATGCCTGAATGGGATTTAGACCGAGAGAATTTGGTACTCTTAGAAAATTTTGCACGTGAGCTACGACAAAAAGTAGTCGGTAGTTATGAAATAACTTGTCGGGTTAAATTAGGATTTGCGGTAGAAGAAATAATTTGGGCTGGTGAGGATAATAATGTTGACCTAATCGTAATGGGGATCAGCGGAAGCGGACGTTTAAGTGAATTTTTGATGGGAAGTAATACTACCGGAGTAATTCAAAAAACAAACATTCCGGTGTTGATTATCCCGCCCAAGGCAAGCTTTAAAAAGATGAGCGATTTTGTTTTTGCTTATGATTACAAATCCGAAATAGCAAAAAATGTACTTCTTCAACTCAAGAAATTTATTCATGATTTTAAGGCAAATCTTAACATTTTGAATCTTGAAAAACCGGAAGAAGGAATTGGATTTGAAAAAGCAGTAAATGGAATGCTCTTAGAAAATGCATTAAGTGATGTTGTGCATACACTTCATTTTTTACCAAAAATTGCCGACATCGCTACCGAAATGAATGATTTTGTGGATACCCATGAA
Source organism: Bacteroidota bacterium (assembly GCA_016721765.1). Classification (NCBI taxonomy): domain Bacteria; kingdom Pseudomonadati; phylum Bacteroidota; species Bacteroidota bacterium. The sequence continues at coordinate 1,617,427 of JADKHO010000001.1, read as the reverse complement.
TCGGATATTTTGATTGTGGTGCCGCATCGATACAATATTTTAAAAGGTATTTTTCACCAGAGTGTCACCAAGCACCTCGCTTTTCACTCGCATATTCCAATACTTGCCTTACACGACTAATTTTAAAATTGGATGGAGTATAAGGATTACTATAAAATTTTGGGTGTTTCAAAAAGCGCTAAAGCCGATGAAATAAAGAAGGCATTTCGCAAGCTTGCAGTAAAATTCCATCCCGATAAAAATCCCGGAAATAAAGCGGCTGAAGAAAAATTCAAGGAAGCCAATGAGGCAAATGAAGTATTGAGCGATCCAGAAAAAAGAAAGAAATACGATGAACTTGGAGAGTATTGGAACAAGCAGGCTCAAAGTAGAAATGGCAAAGAAGGATTTGATTGGAGCAAATGGCAAACACATGGCGATTCAAATTCATATGGTTATTCGGGAAACCAAGATTTTCAGGATAGCCATGCTAGTCAAACTGATTTTTCGGATTTTTTTGAATCGGTATTTGGGGGTAGGGCGTATGGAAGTCGCAGCGGAAACAGGCCTGTGAAAGGCGAAGATTATGCTGCAGAATCAACACTTTCGCTCGAAGAAGCTTATCTGGGTACAACCCGACAATTACAGCTTAACTCAAGTGTTTTTGAAATAAAAATAAAGCCTGGCGTGCGCGATGCACAAACGCTTCGTATGAAAGGAAAAGGAGGAAAAGGCAGAAATGGCGCAGCGGATGGCGATATTATAATAACCCTACACATCCCTGAACATCCTCATTTCAAAATCAAAGACAGTGATTTATATGCCGAAACTTTTGTAAACCTGTATACATTATTACTCGGTGGAAAAGCAATTGTTCGTACCTTAAAAGGAAGCATGAAAATTGACATACCCAAGGAAACCGAAAACGGTAAAACACTGCGCTTAAAAGGGCTGGGTATGCCTTTATTTGGTAAGGCAAATGAATTTGGAAACCTGTATTTAAAAGTGAATGCATTGTTACCCAAAAATTTGAGTGAAAAAGAAATCGCCTTACTCCAAGAATTGGAGGAAGTGCGAAAAGTGAATTTGGTTTAATCTTATTGAATCACTTATCAGTGCTACTACACAACTCTTTTCTACTTCGCTTTTAACTTTATTTTGGTGAGCGAAATTGCTTCCATTAATATTTCCCTGATTGCTTGAATGGGTATATCAGTATTGGGATTTACCAATAGAATTTTCATGCGTGATCTATTTTCTATTTTTAATTCGGGATGGTTAATGTGCTTCCCTTCCACAACTCCCAAATAAGGCATTTTAAGCTTTTTATGCAGCCAAATATAGCAGAGCATTTTATCCTTGTAACAGAAGAAAGGCATTCCGTATTTCCACTGAGCTTGAATATTATTGTCGAGCGATAAAACGATTTCCCTTAAAGCTAACATGCAACTTTGAACGGGTTCCTCTTGTTTTAAATAAAAGGTGTCTATTTCACTCATTAAACAAAACTAAAAAATATTAAACAATGGACTTAAAATCGGGATTGCTGAAATAGAACGCGTGCTAAACTATATTCCAAAAAATTTATACCCCATTCCTTTAACTTCAATCCCAATCATTTAATTCTGCATAATTCGCTAACTCAATGGCATTGTACTTCCCATTTATTGTAAACCCTGTACAAACAATTTTGAGAAAAAAAAGGAGGTAGTAAAAAATCCTGACAAAGGTCAGTTCAATTCGTGATAGCGGTCATGAAATTTCCCTTTTTACGCCTGTAATTTTGAGCCGTTAAACAAAAAATGATTCTTCCATAAACCACATATTAACATGAGAGAAAATTTAGGAAATACAGATAAAATTGTACGCATATTTTTGGGGCTTATCATTGTGCTAGCAGGCGTCGAATACGGAAGTTGGTGGGGCTTATTAGGCTTTATTTTTCCAATCACAGCTGTGATTAATTGGTGTCCAATTTATGCCTTTTTTGGGTTCAGATCAAATCACGGAGAACAAAAAAAAGTTCTTTAATCATAAAGAAAAAAAGCGCTTAGGCTCAGCATTCGAAAGGGGTGGTTTAATTTCATGTTGAGTCGGCGCTTTTATTATTCCCCCTAAATGGAACAAGTAAAAAATTCACTGAAGCTTTCCTGTTATCATTGTGGTGAAAACTGCAACGATACTTCTATTCATATTGCAGAAAAAGCATTTTGTTGCTCAGGTTGCAAAATGGTATATGAGATTTTAAACAAGAACGATTTATGCACCTATTACGATTTGTCTCAAAATCCGGGCATTACCCAAAAGACAAAAGTTCGTGCAAATAAATTTTCATTTTTGGAAGATGCACAAGTATTTGCCAAGTTAATTCAGTTTACCGATGGCAAGCAAACACGGGTAACATTTTATCTTCCACAAATGCACTGCAGTTCCTGCATTTGGCTCTTAGAAAACTTACACAAACTGAATCCCGAAATTATTGGCTCGTCTGTTGATTTTCCTAAAAAAGAAATCACAGTTGTGTACAACGAAACAAAATGTAAGTTAAGAGATGTTGCCGAATTACTTACCGCTATTGGTTATGAGCCACACATAAACTTAAGTGATATGGACGAAAAAGTGGTAAAAACAACCACCAAGGGTCGCCTATTTAAGTTAGGAATTGCGGGCTTTTGTTTCGGAAACATTATGATGCTAAGCTTTCCGGAATATTTTTCCTCCGGGATTTATTATGAAAAAGGAATGCGCGAATTATTTTCCTTTCTCATCCTTGCCTTATCCCTACCTGTTTTCTTTTATAGTGCATCTGAGTTTTATATCTCAGCTTGGAAAGGGCTCAAGCAAAAATTCTTGAACATTGATGCGCCTATTGTACTTGCTATTGTAATAACCTTTGGGCGCAGTGTGTATGAGATACTGACATCGAGTGGTTCCGGATATCTCGACTCGATGTCGGGTATTGTGTTCTTTATGCTTGCCGGGCGCATGTTTCAAGATAGGGTTTACAATTCTATTTCCTTTGAACGCGATTACAAATCCTATTTTCCGGTTGCTGTTGCTGTAAAAAAAGACAACAACGAGGAAAACATCCCTGTATCGAAGTTAAAAGTTGGAGATCGAATTGTGATTCGAAACAATGAATTAATCCCGGCTGATTCGATTTTATTTTATGGAAAGGCCAATATTGACTATAGTTTTGTTACAGGCGAATCGCTTCCAGTGGAGAAAGGAATTGGCGAAATTGTATACGCCGGTGGAAAACAAATTGGTGGTGCCATTGAGATGGAAGTAGTGAAAGAAGTTTCACAAAGTTACCTTACTCAATTGTGGAATAATGACGCTTTCTCACAAAGTGATGAAAAAGAAACTTCATTCATACATAAACTGAGCAGGCATTTCACCATTCTTTTGTTTTCAATAGCAACAATGGCAGGAGTTTATTGGGGGATTGTAGACAGTTCCAAACTATTAAATGCTTTAACGGCCGTTTTAATTGTTGCATGCCCATGCTCCCTGCTGCTTTCGGCCACATTTACAAATGGAAATATCATTCGGATATTCTCAAAAAACAAACTCTTTATTAAAAATGCCACAGTGATTGAATCTATGGCAAGTGTTACTCATATTGTGTTTGACAAAACCGGAACCCTTACACAAAATGAAAATGCCAAATTAATTTTTGATGGAGAAGCACTCAGTGACTTTGAACAACAATTGATTCGCACACTCGCAGCACAATCCTCCCATCCTTTAAGCAAGCATATTTATAATTTTTACCCTCAACATCAATTGTTGCAATGTGAATCTTTTGCTGAAAAAATAGGTCAAGGGATTGAAGGCAGCATTCTTGGAATTCAAATCCGCTTAGGCGCTGCACAATACATTTTAAACCGACTAGTTAAAGCTGAAAATGGGAGTAAAGTTTATGTAGAAATAAATGGATCTGAGAAAGGATCTTTTGTATTAAAAAACAACTACAGAGCAGGATTTGAAACACTCGTTCAACAGCTAAAAAAGGATTATACAGTTTCGCTTTTATCAGGCGATAATGATTCGGAAAAAAATTACTTGAGGAGTGTACTGGGAGAAAATGCAGAATTATTGTTCCACCAGTCGCCGGCAGAAAAACTCAACTATATAGCCACATTGCAAGCCAAAAACAAAAAAGTGTTAATGCTTGGTGATGGGTTAAATGATGCAGGAGCATTAAAGAAGAGCGATATAGGAATTGCGGTTAGCGACAGCATCAATAATTTTTCTCCAGCCTGCGATGCTGTGCTGGCAGGAAGCGAATTTAAGCTTTTAAAGAAATTGCTCGATTTTGCAAAAACCGGTAAAAACATCATTCTTGGAAGTTTTGTATTATCAATACTCTATAATATTGTTGGGATAGGTTTTGCCGTTCAAGGTACTTTATCTCCCATGATTGCAGCCATTCTGATGCCTGCCAGTTCACTTTCCATACTCCTTTTTACAGTTGGTTTAAGTAGTTTGATTGCGAAACGAAGAAATTTAATTTAAAAATGAACGCATGATTAAAGTCATCATTTTATCTGATTAGCATCATTCATCCGCTTTATCAGTCAAAGTAATTTTGAAACCTAAATAAACACCAAAAATGAGCGCAATCTTTATACTTATTGGAGCCAGTCTAGTAGTAGCAGTGGGCTTTTTGATTGCCTTCATTTGGTCGGTGAAAGATGGTCAATTTGAAGATGATTATACGCCAGCCATTCGCATGTTATTTGAAAATGGAATTGCACAAAAAAAAGACGCACCTGAAATTAGAAGTACCTTTGAAATAAAAAAAGTGAATACAAACAAACCAATAGTAAAAAAACAGAATTAGACTATGCAACTAGAAAAGTTTTCATACGACAACAAAATTGTAAAAATGTTTGCGTATGCCACCATGCTATGGGCGCTTGTTGGCATGCTGGCCGGGCTTTGGATAGCCTTCGCATTGGCATATCCTTCCTTAAATTTAGGAATACCCTACACTTCCTTTGGGCGATTACGGCCCTTGCACACGAATGCTGTAATTTTTGCATTTGTTGGAAACGGCATTTTTATGGGGGTGTATTATTCGCTCCAACGCTTGTGCAAAGCGAGGATGTTTAGCGATGCGCTAAGCAAAATTCACTTTTGGGGATGGCAATTAATTATTGTTTCGGCAGCGCTTACGCTTCCGTTCGGAATTACAACCGGAAAAGAATATGCCGAATTAGAGTGGCCTATTGATATTGCCATTGCTTTAATATGGGTAGTCTTTGGTTGGAATATGTTTGGAACCATTATCAAACGTAGAGAGCGCCATTTATACGTGGCCATTTGGTTTTACATCGCCACCTTTGTAACGGTAGCCATGTTGCACATTGTTAACTCTTTTGAACTTCCAATTTCTTTCTTAAAAAGTTACAGTTGGTATGCGGGTGTTCAGGATGCCCTGGTACAATGGTGGTATGGACACAATGCGGTTGCATTCTTTTTAACTACTCCTTATTTAGGTTTGATGTATTACTTTATTCCCAAAGTTGCTCAACGACCTGTTTATTCTTATCGACTTTCTATCATTCACTTTTGGGCACTTATCTTTTTATACATCTGGGCCGGGCCACACCACTTACTGTATACGGCTTTACCGGATTGGGCGCAATCTTTAGGAGTTGCATTTTCGGTAATGTTAATTGCTCCATCGTGGGGAGGTATGATAAACGGATTGCTCACCTTGCGCGGTGCATGGGATAAAGTACGTGAGGATGTAGTGTTGAAATTTATGGTAGTAGCTGTAACTGCTTACGGTATGGCAACCTTTGAAGGTCCAATGCTATCGTTGAAAAGTGTTAACGCAATTGCGCATTTTACCGATTGGATAGTAGCGCACGTTCACGTTGGCGCCTTAGGATGGAATGGATTCCTCACTTTCGGAATTTTATATTGGCTCATCCCCAAAATGTTTAGAACAGAATTGTTTTCTAAGAAAATGGCAAACTGGCATTTCTGGATTGGAACCTTAGGTATAGTATTTTATGCAGTGCCTATGTATTGGGCCGGATTTGAACAAAGTAAAATGTGGAAACAATTTACTCCGGAAGGTCAATTGCAATACCAGTTTTTAGAAACGGTTACTTACATGAAACCATTCTACATCATGCGTTCAATTGGAGGTACGTTGTATTTGCTTGGAGCGATAATTATGGTTTACAACTTAATTAAGACTATTAAAGCAGGTTCATTCCTCGCTAATGAAGAAGCAGAAGCTCCGGCTTTGGAGAAAGTATACACCAAACACAGTAGTGATCACTGGCACCGCATCATCGAACGTAAGCCTATTCAAATGCTTTTGGTGAGTTTAATTGTAGTGGTTATAGGCGGTGTAATTGAAATGGTACCTACATTTTTGGTTCAGTCCAATATCCCTACTATTTCTAGTGTGAAACCCTATACACCCTTAGAATTACAGGGAAGGGACATTTATATTCGGGAAGGATGTTATACCTGTCACTCTCAAATGGTACGCCCCTTCCGTTCAGAAACAGCACGCTACGGTGAGTATTCAAAAGCAGGTGAATTTGTGTATGATCATCCGTTCCAATGGGGTTCAAAACGAACCGGTCCGGATTTGGCGCGCATTGGCGGAAAATATCCAGACTCATGGCATTATAACCACATGCTGGATCCGAGATCAATGGAGCAACAATCGATTATGCCAAGCTATGAATGGATGCTGGATAATGAATTAGATACGAGTACAACAGGTGCAAAAATTAGAGCCATGATAACGCTAGGGGTTCCCTATGCAAATGGTTATGATAAGATTGCCAACCAAGATTTAATTAATCAGGAAAATAGCATCGTGGAGGGTTTGAAAAAAGACAAAATCGAAACACTTCCTAACAAGGAAATAGTTGCAATGATTGCTTATTTGCAACGCATCGGAAAGGATATTAAAGCACAACCCATAACTCCAACAAACGCAAAATGAAATTTATCAATTATCTCCAATCCATCGCAGGAGTAGAAATATTTCCAATGATATCGTTGATTATATTTTTTATCTTCTTTGTTGTACTTGCAGTGCTAGTATTCCGAATGCCTAAGCATCAAATTACAACATTCGAGAATATTCCTTTTGACAAAACAGATTCAACCCCTTCACTATAAATGCAATTTATATGAAAAATATTAAAAAATCAAACTTAAAAAAACCAAACGTGACTAAAAAACTCGCGCTGCTAGCAGCATTGCTACTAACAAATAGTGCTATTTTTTCACAAACAGCTGCACCTGCGGTAGGAGGAGAATCAACCAGCTTTTCGAATCCCCTTTTTATTGTGTTTTCGATTGTTATTATTTTCCTTATGATAATAATTATTATTCTGTCGGACGTGGTAAAGGGTTCTGCCAAAATAATGCTGGATAAACAGAAAGAAAAAAAGAACAAAGTAGGAATGGGAATTCTGGCTTTACTTTTGGTTTCCTCTTATTCTGTGTCTGCACAAGCTGTAGTTGCTGATGTTCCAACAAATTACGGAGGCTTAAGTGCCGGAATGTTTTACACACTTGCAACCGTAATTGTGTTTGAAGTTATCATCATTGCAGCTCTTATTTCTTTTATCAGAAGCTTCCTAGGAATAAATGAGATGAAGAAAGAAGAAGCTGCAAAAAGAGTTGAATCTAAAGTATACCAACCTTCCATCATGGAAAAACTCAATGCTTCCGTTCCACTCGAAAAAGAAGCCGATGTTTTGTTGGATCACAATTATGATGGTATTCAAGAATTAGATAACAATTTACCCCCTTGGTGGAAATATGGATTTTATTTAACCATTGTTTTTGCGGTTATTTATTTAGTGAATTACCATGTGCTTAAAACCGGCGATTTACAAGGAGCAGAATACACTAAAGAAGTAGCACAAGCAGCAATAGATATTGCTGAATTCCAAAAGAAATCTGCACTATCAGTTGACGAAAACACAGTGAAATTGCTAACAGATAACGAAAGCATAGCGAAAGGAAAAGAAATTTATATTGCCAATTGTGTTGCCTGTCATGGTAAATTTGGAGAAGGACAAGTTGGACCTAATTTTACAGATGATTATTGGATCCATGGCGGAAAAATCAATGATTTGTTTAAAACCATAAAATACGGGTTTCCGGAAAAAGGAATGAAATCCTGGAAAGAGGATTTATCCCCATCGCAAATTAGCTTTGTTGCTTCTTACATCAAAACATTACGTGGAACAAATCCACCAAATCAAAAAGAAAAACAAGGAGAACTTTACATTGAAGAAATTGCAAAAGACAGCAGTGCAACAGCAAAAATTAGTGCTGATACTACCAAAGCTGTAATCGATTCATTGGCGATGACGAAAAAATAAAAATGGAAAAAAAAACACCGGAGCACGATGAATCATTTCGTGATTCCATAGCCACCATAGGCAAAGACGGAAAGCGGGTTTGGATTTATGCTCAAAAGCCAAAAGGTAAATTATACAACTTACGCACCTATGCGAGTATTTTTTACTTGATTGTATTCTTTTCATTGCCCTTCATAAAAATTAACGGAGTTCCCCTCTTCATGTTCAATATCCTGGAGGGGAAATTCGTGCTCTTCACCATGATATTTTGGCCACACGATTTTTTCCTCTTTGGCTTGGGGATGATGATTTTTATTCTTTTTGTTGCCCTGTTTACTGTGGTTTTCGGAAGGGTATTTTGCGGCTGGGCTTGTCCGCAAACAGTTTTCATGGAAATGGTTTTTCGTAAAGTGGAATATTGGATTGAGGGAGATGCCAGCCATCAAAAAAGCCTAAACCATGGTCCTTGGACTCGCGAAAAAATCATAAAGAAAACGACAAAGAATATTGCCTTTTTTATCATCTCATTTATAATTGCCAATACATTTTTGTCCTATTTAATTGGGGTAGATAAGTTGTTTGAAATAATGAACGAGCCACTGCAAAAGCATTTTGGTGGCTTTATGTCTATACTCATTTTTACAGGTGTGTTTTACGGTGTGTATGTGCGCTTTCGCGAGCAAGTTTGTTTAGTTGTTTGCCCTTACGGAAGATTGCAAAGTGTTTTGTTAGATAAGGATTCCGTAGTGGTTGCTTATGATTATGTGCGTGGTGAACAAAGAGAAAAATTCCATAAAAATGAAGTCCGAAAAGCGGGCGATTGCATCGATTGTCATCAATGTGTAAAAGTTTGTCCAACCGGCATCGATATCCGCAACGGCACTCAACTCGAATGTGTTAACTGCACTGCTTGTATTGATGTGTGCAACCACATGATGGACAGTGTAGGTTTGCCCAAAGATTTGATTCGTTATTCATCTGAAAACGGTATCGCAAAAAATCAAAAACTTCGCTTAACCGGCAGAATGATTGCCTACTCAATTGTACTAACTGTCTTGATTGGGATAGAAGTGTTTTTGTTGGCAAGCAGAAGCGATGTAGATGCCACCATAATTAGAGCAAGAGGCATGTTGTATCAGGAACAACCCAACAATCAAATTAGTAACCTTTACAACATCGAATTGGAAAATAAAACCTACCGAGACATTCCTATTAATTTAAAATTAGAAGACACAAAGGGTGAAATAAAATTGATTGGAAAGGATCTTATGGTGAATGCTGAAGCGCAATCGGCTGGGGCATTTTTTATTTACTTAGATAAATCAACTATTTCACACCGCAAGACAGATATTAAAGTTGGACTTTATTCAAACGGTAAGAAAATTAAGACCATTAAAGTAAGTTTTTTAAGTCCTGTTTCACGTTAATAAAACCATAACAAAATGAATTGGGGAAAAAGAATAGCCATATTATACATCGGTTTTGTGCTGATGATTGTTTTTCTGGTACTAAAATCAAATCATGAAAACACCGATTTGGTTAGTGCTGATTATTATGCCCAAGAATTAAAATTTCAGGATAAAATTGATGGTCAGAACAATATGAATGCATTAAGTGGCCAGGTGCAATGTGAAGCCAGGAACAAAACAGTAAATCTTACTTTCCCGCAGGAAATGATTGGAAACAATGCCAGCGGCGAAATTCTCTTTTACCGCCCATCAGATGCAAGCCTTGATCTTTCCAACAAACTTGATATTGATGCGCAGGGCAATCAAGTCATTCACAACGAAAATTTTAAACGAGGAATTTATCGCATGCAGTTAAAATGTATGGTGAACAATAAGTCGTATTACTACGAACAACAAATTTTTATGAATTAAAATGGAACTGTTCCTTGCAGCCATATCGCTGGGATTTTTGGGAAGCTTTCACTGTGTTGGAATGTGCGGGCCCATTGCGCTTGCTTTACCATTAAACAAAAGCTCAAAATCCGCAAGGTTAGCCGGAGGTTTAATTTATAACCTCGGTAGAATTATTACCTATTCCTTATTGGGTGGATTGTTTGGGCTATTGGGAAAATCATTTATGATTGCCGGTTATCAGCAATCGCTTTCGATAGCATTGGGAATCTTAATTTTAATTATGGTATTCCTTCCCGAAAGTGCTATGAATCGCTTTCGCATTAGCTCCGAAATTTATTCCCTGATTGGAAAACTTAAATCAAAATTCACCGCCTTGTTTCAGAAAAAAAATTACAGTTCTCTTTTTTTTATCGGCTTATTAAATGGATTGTTACCTTGTGGTTTGGTGTATCTCGGAATTGTTGGTGCCATTGCCACCGGTGATGTTTTAAATGGAGCACTTTTTATGGCCTTCTTTGGTTTGGGAACTGCACCGGCAATGCTTAGTTTATCGCTAATCAGCAACAGCATTTCATTAAATTTTAGAAACAAAATTCGCAAAGCAGTCCCTGTTTTTGTAGTAACAATGGCACTTCTGTTAATTGTTCGCGGATTGAATTTAGGAATACCCTACCTTAGCCCACAAATGAGTAAAACAGATTGTACACAACACAGTTGCTGTCATAAAAAGTAAGCTGAAACCATTTCAGAAATCTTCTCATTCATCTTATCGAATCTTATATTTGTTTTTAAAAATTAACCAATGAAGCGTACCCTAAAATATTACCGACTCATTTGGTTAAAACACGATCTACCTGCAGGATTATCGGTTTTTTTGGTTGCCCTGCCGCTTTGTTTAGGAATTGCACTTGCATCGGGAGCTCCCTTAAATGCAGGACTTTTATCCGGAATAATTGGGGGCGTGGTAGTATCCCTAATTAGTAAATCTCAATTGGCCGTGTCGGGCCCCGCTGCCGGATTAACAACTTTAGTAGGTGCATCTATAATATCCTTAGGAGATTTCCGAATTTTTCTTTTGGCAGTCATGATTGCTGGTGCTTTCCAAGTGCTGCTTGGAGTGCTTAAATTAGGAGCAATTGCCAATTACTTTCCCAGTGCGGTAATAAAGGGCATGCTTGCGGCAATCGGCATTATTTTAATCTCAAAACAAATACCCTTAGCATTGGGTTATGACCAACCTGATTTTTGGACCAGTGGATTTATGCAGTTATTTTATTCAAAAAACTTTCTTGGAAATTTTCGCGATTTTAATCATCACATCACCAGAGGAGCTATTTTCATTACAGTTTTTTCACTGCTTATTCTGATAGCACTTCAACAAACTTTTGCAAAAAAGCTTAAAGTAATACCCGCGCCGCTATTAGTAGTACTGATTGGAATATTTGCAAACTTCTTTTTCACGCATGCACTCTCCTCTTACTCCTTGCGCCAAACGCAATTGGTTAATATACCGGCCAACATTTTTGGCACCATCTCCTTTCCTGATTTCTCCAAAATATTTAGTTCAATTGAAATTTGGAAAGACGGAATAATTATTGGCATGTTGGCTACTTTGGAAACCTTGCTTTGTATTGAAGCAGTTGATAAATTAGATAAACGCAATCGAATTACGCCTATGAACAGGGAACTCATTGCACAGGGCGTAGGAAATATTAGTTGTGGCCTCTTAGGAGCCATTCCGGTAACCGCAGTAGTGGTGAGGGGTGCAGCAAACGTAGATGCAGGGGCCAAAACCAAAATGTCGGCATTTACACATGGGCTTTTTTTATTGCTTGCCGTTTTGCTTATTCCCTCCTTTTTAAATAAAATACCTTATGCCTCGCTTGCATCAATATTACTGGTAACGGGTTATAACCTCACAAAACCAAAACTTTACAAAAACATGTTAAGCTTAGGTTGGAAACAATTTCTTCCCTTCCTTATTACTATAGTCGTAATCCTTACAACCGATTTACTAATTGGAGTGAGCATTGGGCTTTTGATATCGCTCTATTTTATTGTGCAAAACAATTTTAAAGCTGAGTATAAAATCACGAAGTCGATGAACCATGAAACAGAATTTTTTGAAATCAAATTGAACAGCAACGTAAGTTTCCTCAACAAAGTAAATCTCAGAAAAGCGCTCGACAGCATTCCCGAATACAGTGTACTTTCGATTGATGGAAGTGCATGTAATTTTATCGATTACGACATTTTAGAAATCATCAGTGAGTTTCAGAACAAAGCGCATGATCGACATATTGAATTGCATTTGAAAGAAATTCAAAAAGTTAATGTAACTGCCATACATTAATTTAATCAATACTCATAGGGTATTTAACTGTTAATACAAATGTTGGTATTTAAATTTTGATTTGAATGGAGAAGCTTCCAAAATCCTAATTTTGCAGGCAAATCTTTTATGCAGCGTTATCTCTTCCTGGTTATACTCCTACTAGCTACAAGCAGCAAAGCCCAGTTTTATAAACAAACAACTGCTATTTCACATCTCTATTCTGTTTCGGTTAACCCGGATTATGTGCGTGAGCAAAAAATTAAATCGCTACGCATTACTTATGCTTGGAAAGAAGATGGACAAAGAATTCAATCTAAAAATACTTCCAAGAAAATATACTTTAATACAAACGGCCTGCCCTTCCATGAACTAGATGTAGTGGAAAGCGACAGCAGCGAAACTTTTTATTACTATCACGGTGATACACTTGCCATAAAACGAAAATTCACGCTTAAGGAAATCCTGGCTGTTTATGTATCGTTTGGTGCGCAACATCAGCCAAGCCGTGAAGTGCGCTGTAAAGAATTCCCGGCCAATCCGGAGGAGAAATTTTTTAGCCGAGAATTTTTCAAACTCGGAAAACAAGAAGTGATTTGGACCGAAAGCTATTCCTACGAAAGCCTAAGTAAAAATCAAACCCGAAAAAAAACCTATAACGACAAAGAAATCGTATATAAAGAAGGGATTGTTTATACGGATGAGCACAATTTAACCAACAGCGAAATCTCACGTTTTACAGCCACTGGTGTGAGTGAAAACAACAGTTATATATACGATACAAAAAACCAACTGCTCGAAAAAACATTCTACACAGATGTAGCCGGAATATTAGAAGAAAAAACTATTTTTACTTACGATGCAAATGGGAATGTGAGTACCGAAAAGTTTTACCGAAACAGCATTTTACAAAAAGAGTTGATTTATTTTTATAGTACAAACGGTAAATATCCGGAAGCAATTCTCACAAAATATCCCAACCGCAAAACCATTGACATGCAAACGATACAAGTTGAATTTTATCCCTAATTTATCATGCAAAATAATTTTATCACTCACCTGCAAGCGGAACTTCAAGCTATTCAAGAAGCTGGATTATTTAAGAACGAACGCATTATTGTTAGCCCTCAAGGGGCAGATATAAAAGTTAACTCAGGAGCCGAAGTAATTAATTTTTGCGCCAACAACTACCTCGGCCTCTCTTCACATCCAAAAGTGATTGATGCTGCAAAAAAAGCATTGGATTCGCATGGGTTTGGGATGAGCAGTGTACGCTTTATATGCGGAACCCAAGACATCCACAAAACACTCGAACAAAAAATCTCCTCTTTTTTAGGAACAGAAGATACCATTCTATACGCAGCAGCTTTTGATGCAAACGGCGGCGTTTTTGAACCGCTTTTTGGAGAAGAAGATGCCATCATTTCGGATGCCCTTAATCATGCTTCCATTATTGATGGAGTGCGCTTGTGCAAAGCCAAACGTTACCGCTACGCAAACAGCGATATGCAAGACTTGGAAACACAATTAAAATTAGCGCAAGCACAACGTTTTCGCATCATTGTAACGGATGGTGTATTTAGTATGGATGGCTACATTGCAAAATTGGATGAAATTTGTGTATTGGCCGAAAAGTATAACGCCTTGGTTATGGTGGATGAATGCCATGCCTCCGGATTTATTGGTAAAACCGGAAGAGGTACCCATGAGCACAACAATGTAATGGGCAAAATTGATATTATTACCGGCACACTGGGAAAAGCACTGGGTGGTGCTATGGGTGGTTTTACTTCCGGTAAAAAAGAAGTCATTGCACTTTTGCGCCAACGCTCCCGACCTTATTTATTTTCAAATTCTTTAGCCCCGGCAATCGTAGGTGCATCTATTGCGGTGATGGATTTGCTAAGCGAAACAACTGCATTGCGCGATAAAGTAATGAGCAACGCTTTGTATTTTCGTGAGGGTATGACCAAAGCCGGTTTTGACATAAAACCCGGTATTCATCCCATTACTCCGGTAATGCTATACGATGCAAAATTAGCGCAAACATTTGCCGAAAAATTATTGGCCGAAGGAATTTATGTTATTGGATTTTTCTATCCTGTGGTTCCAAAAGATTTGGCGCGCATACGCGTTCAAATATCGGCAGCACATGAACTGCATCATCTCGATAAAGCGATTGCCGCATTTACAAAAGTGGGCAAAGAACTTGGCGTGCTAAAATAACTAAAGGCGAATACCCATAATCAACACATCATCCGTTTGATCTCGTGTTCCCTTCCATGCATGTAAAGTACTTTCTAAATAGGTTTTTTGCTGTTGCATGGGCAGTCCGGCAATTTTCAACAACAATTCCTTGAAGGGGCCATAGTAATACTTTTTTCGTTCCATTCCACCAATTTGATCCGGATATCCATCTGTAAATAAAAACAGAATATCGTCTTTTTGATAAAACACTTGATGGGTTGTAAATTCCTTTTCAGCTCCCGTGTATAAGGTACCCAAGGAAAATCTATCGCCTTTGTATTCGAGCAGTTCCCCTTTGCGCACCAGATACATGGGATGATGCGCACCTGAAAACAAAATTTCTCTACGCTTAGTATCAATCGAAATCAAAGAAACATCCATCCCATATTTTGAATTTTGATTTTCATTCTTTAAGGATACCGTGCTGAATATCTCATTATTCAAAGCTTTTAATACCAATCCAGGACTCATAATTTTTTGACTCTTTACCACATTCTCAAATAAATTGTATCCCAAAAAACTCATCATTGCACCCGGTATACCATGGCCGGTGCAATCGATTACTGCTATTAAAAGTTGATCCTGATCCTGATGCAACCAATAAAAATCTCCGCTCACGATGGACTTTGGTAAATAACTTACAAACGAATCGGGGAAAATTTTTTGAATTTCTCTTTCGCTCGGTAAAATCAAGCTTTGCACATTCTTTGCATAGTCAATGCTATCCGTTAAATCTCTGTTTTTTTGCTCAATAATATCTTTTTGCTTTCGCAATTCGCTTCGATTTTGGTCTATTAATTTATTTTTTTGAGTAAGCAGATTATTCGCTCTTTCCTTTACAAAATAACGGTTCAGCATAAAGCCCGATAAAATAATGGTAAAAAGAATTCCGCTAATAATAATGAGTCGTTGATTCTTCTCACGAGAGGCTGCAATTGCAGCATCCTTATTTAACAATGCAATTTCCTTTTCCTTTTTTTCAGCCTCGTATTTGGTGTGCATTTCGGTTTCATTTAAGGCAATGCTTTCGTTAAGCAATGAATCCTTCATAAGTGTAAACTCCTTATAATAAGCATATGCTTGCGCATTATCGCCTTTCAAATGATGCATCGCGGCAAGCGATTCGCAACACACTTTTATTATTTCCTTTAAGCGCAATTCGCGGGCAATAGCAAGACTTTTATCATAATAAGCAATAGCCTTGTCTATATCCATGTTGTTTTTGTTAGCCGCGCCTCTTTTAGCATACACATCACCAATGTTGTCGTAAGATGCAGCCATCCCATTTAAATCATTCAGTTCTTGTTTAATAGCTAACGATTGAAAAAGATAGTCTAATGATTTGTTTAAATTATTTTGCTCTGCATACACAATCGCCATATTATTAAGCGATTGAGCCGTACCAATTTTATCATTAAGAGATTTGCGTAGGCGCAATGAGTTTTCATAATTGACTAAGGCAAGTGAATCATTTCCTAAATCTTGATACGCGTTGCCCATGCTGTTGTATGAAATCGCCAAGCCTTTTTTATCGTTTAACGCGAGGCGCAATGCCAATGATTTTTGGTAATACTGCAATGCCAAACCCATTTGTTTTTGAATAGCATACACAATTCCAATATTTCCCAAAGAAGAAGCGATAGCCGACCTTTCACCAAGCACTTCACGAATTTTAAGCGCCTTTAGTCCATATTGAAGCGCCGCATCGTAATTTCCCAAACTATAATTTGCTAAACAACAATTGCTGCACGCTGTTGCAATTGCTTGTTGAATGCTGAGCTTTTGCGCCAATGCCAGTTCCTGATTGGCAATTTCCAAAGCGCGTTTCGGATTACTTCCCTTTACGGCAAGATATAAAGCATTGTATAAATTTAGTTTAATTGAGTCGTTTTTCTCTTCCGCGAGTTGATGTTGCAAGCTATCGGTGAGATATGATTCGGTTGAGGCATGCACCAAATGAGAACAAATCAAACCTAAAAACAAAAATAGAATCGACTGTAAATAGTGCCTAAAATTAAAAGTCATTCCAAATTGTTAAAAATTACAGTGTAACAAACTCGAAAGGCAAATCTACCAAGTGCGAAAATTCTTCACCCGATTCTCTCATGTCCTCATCGCGTGCATCATAATACCAACGTATACCAATTTTTAAATCCGAAATTAAGTGCACTAATTCATTTAGCTTTTGCAAAAAATCAAGAATAAATTTTGCGGAGGTGGAATTAAAATAGTCAAATCGAAACTCAAATATAAAATGCTTGGCTGGAGGGTTTGCACTTAAATCCATTTTCCATTGTTCTACCCAATGTATTAATTGTGCATAAAATTTCGAGGTATTTTCCGGACGTGATTCTCCTCTTATTTCGAATTTATTTTCAGTTGGATTAAAATAAATTTTAGGCGAGAATTCTGTGGCTTCTATGAGTAAGGCATCCATAAATTAATTCATGTTAACTTTAACGATTAATGTAAAGAAAGTAATACCTGCACTTGCTTCCCTAAATTGATATTCCAACTTATTCTCCGATTTTAATGCCATATCTATCAAGCCAATTCCGGCTACATTTTGTTGCATCCCATTTTCATCTACACTTTGTAAAAGCGCCGAACGGTATTTTTTGCGCATGTTTTCTTTGTCTAACGAATTCAGTTCATCAATGGTTTCCTTTATTCTATAGCCGGTTTCGTTGTAGACATAATTTCCCGAAATAATGTAATAATGCTCCGCATGTGCGCCAAAAAGAAATATGGAAGGGGCCGCTATCTTTTCCTTTACATCAAAATGCTTGTAAATATTTTCAAGCGACTCTACAATGATGTTGTAAATTTTCTTCTTAATGTGCACTTTCTCGTTGTACGGATTTTGCTCATTCTTTACCGATTTCAACACCGAATTGGTTAAATCGGGTGTCACTTCTCCTAGATAAGAAAGCAATACCTTTTCTCGTGAGAGTGTTTGGTAAATATCAAAAAGGTAATTTGTAGTTTGTTCAAGCATTTTTTTGGGGTTATTTAAGTGCTTTATGAAAAGAGCTTCAAATGTATAAGCATTTGTTATACAATTCCTACGTTTTACCGAAAAGATACTTAAAATTAGCCCAACATGGCTATTGCCAAGATTTACACTAATTTGCAAGCAACGAAAGTGGTAAATCTTACGCTTTATCGAATAGCTCTTAATTCACCCTTTTAGTTCTGCCTAGAATTCTTATTTTTGCTTCTCTTCAATTAACCCATGAAGCATTTTTACAGCGTTTCTGTATTTTTTCTACTTTCTGTCCTTGCAGGATTTGATGCCGCTGCACAATTAATTACGCAAAAGAAAACGCCCTACGACCTGGTTAAGAATACACTCTTAGGCACCGGAATCACTATCTCCAATGTAAAATTTAATGGCGTTAATTCCACCCAAACTTCCACCTTAAAATTCGATAACATTGGCTTTTTTAAAGGCACCACTAATTTGGGAATTGATAGCGGGATTATTATGACAACCGGAACTATTTTAAACACCAGTTCGGGTGGACTTCCGGAAGGCCCGCATGGTCCAAATAACTCTTCTAATGCGGGAGTTGACAATGGTCTACCCGGCGATAATGACCTCAATGCAATTGCAAGTTCTCCCGGGAATCCGCTTGCTACTTTTAATCGTGCCGTGCTTGAATTTGATTTTGTTCCCTCCTATGATACGGTTAAATTTCGCTATGTTTTTGGCTCCGAAGAATGGCCCGAAAATTCTGGCGGAAATGTGAACGATGCATTTGGATTCTTTATTCGTGGGCCGGGTATTAGTGGTTCCTTTTCTCTCAACTCTAAAAATATTGCACTTATTCCGAATACAAATGCATACATTACCATTAACACCGTAAATAATGGTCCTACCAACAATGGGCCTTGTCTCAATTGCGCATATTATGTCGATAATCAAAGCATTCCTGGTACTACTATTCAATATGATGCCTTTACTACTGTATTAACTGCAATAAGCCATGTTCAATGCGGGCAGACCTATCATCTAAAAATTGCGATTGCCGATGTGAACGATGGCATTTATGATTCAGGTGTATTTTTAGAAGCGCTTAGTTTTAGCAGTCCCGTAGTAACCATAAGCAGCGCCGTAGCGCTAGGTGGAGCAGGCCATAGCGGTGCTGCCGGTGATACAGTTTTGCTTGAGGGTTGTGGAAATGCAGTTCTTAATTTTCAACGTGGTGGAAATACTGCGGTGGCAGATACTATACATTTCACCGTAGCCGGCACAGCAGCCATGGGAGCCGATTTTTTAAACATCCCCGACAGTATTATTTTTCCAGCCGGTCAAAACCATGCCTTGCTCACTGTACAAGCAATTGAAGACAACCTAGTAGAAGGATTTGAAACGCTTATTTTTACACCTATTTCCAACAACCCGAGTTCCTGTGTGAGCAGTGGTGCTAAGCCTTTTAAACTTTATATTTCTGATGTAGTTCCGCTTACTGTTACCGCCAGTCCCGACTCCGCTATTATTTGTCCCAACCAACAATCTACTATTGATGCAACGGTTAGCGGCGGTTTGCCCGGATATGTGTATTCTTGGAATAATGGTATTGGTTTGGGTAAAAGACATAAGGTTGCTCCTGCTGTAACCACCACTTATACCGTGTTTGTAACAGATACTTGTGGCACACATTTCGGTCAAGACAGTGTAACCATTACAGTTAAAACCTATAGTCCGGTAGTAGCGCTTGCTTCAGCAGATGTGGATATTTATTGCCCGCTAACCAGCGCTTTTATTTCAGCGCAAGCCAGCGGTGGTGCAGGATACTATCATTACTTTTGGAATAACAATGCTGGAACAACCGCTGCCGTTACCGTTGCACCTACCACAACTACACCTTATTTTGTAACCATTACCGATACCTGTGGCAACAGCGCCCAGGATGGGGTTATCGTTAATTTAATTAATTATCCTCCCTTGTACATTAATGTTTTAAACGACACTACCGTTTGCAAAGGTGAACCGGTTACACTTGTTGCTGCCGGAGTTGGTGGACATGGGCCTTATAGCTATTCCTGGAGTAATGGTTCATGGCTCGATAGTGTATATGTTGTTCGTTCCAATTTTAATAAAAGCTATATCGTAAGTGTTACTGATCAATGTAATTATACCGTAAAAGATACTTCTGCGGTTTACATTTCAATTCCTGAGGCTAATTTTGGGTATCGTTTTGATTCCAATTTTTTGGTGCAATTGCTCGATAGCTCAGTTAAAAACATTGTGAGCTATGCATGGAAGTTTGGCGATAACAGCACCTCTACTGCTTATAATCCGCTACATGAATACAGCGAATTTGGTGCGCATGATGTGAGCTTAGTAGTTACCAATGATTTGGGATGCAAGGATTCCATTACACGCTCCATTTTTCCTCCCGTTGAAATTTACATTCCAACAGCTTTTACACCTAATGGAGATGGCAAAAACGAAAGTATTGAAGCCATTGGATTGGGTGTTGCTTCATTTGAACTTTTAATTTTTAACCGCTGGGGGCAGCTGGTTTATAAATCTACCGACATTCATCAAAAATGGAATGCAAGCGGATTGCCTGAAGGTGTGTATGTGTATCAAGTAAGAGCAAGAGGTATTGACTACAAAACAATTTCAAAAACAGGTACCATAACTCTTCTGCGCTAGGTGCTTTATTTTTAGCTAATTTTAGGCAGCCGTTTTGTGCAGGATAGTATGCTTTGGAAAAAAATAATTCTAGAAAGTTTTCGTTTCGCTTACCATGCATTGGTGAGCAATAAACTACGCACTTTCCTGTCCCTGCTGGGCATTACCATTGGAATTTTTGCCATCATTTCGGTGTTTACTGTTGTGGATTCTTTGGAAGCTAACGTGCGTAAAAGTGTGGCTTCACTGGGTAGCAATGTGGTGTTTGTGCAAAAATGGCCTTGGGCTTTTGGTGGCGATTATCCTTGGTGGAAATACCTCAACCGTCCCACTCCTCAATTAGATGAAGTGCCCGAAATACAGCACCGTAGCGACATGGCAGCTGCTGTTTGCTTTATTGTGAATGCGAACAAAACCGTTAAATACCACAACAACAGTGTCGAAAATGCTGATATCACAGGGGTTTCGCATGAGTATTATCAGGTTCAAAGTTTTGAACTGAGCGAAGGCAGGTACTTTACCGAAGCCGAAAGCAACAGCGGAAAACCTTATGCCCTTATTGGCGTAACATTGGCCGAAAGCCTTTTTGGTGAAAGCAATGCTCTGGGTAAACGCATAAAACTTTTTGGCCGAGAAGCCACTATTATTGGCCTATTTAAAAAAGAAGGCGAAAGCATGATGGGCAATTCTACCGATAACATGGTGCTCCTTCCCGTTCGCTACCTCAGCAATTTTGTGGACTTGCGCAGCGACCGGCTCGACCCCTTTATTATGGTAAAAGCAAAAGAGGGCATTGCTGTGGATGAACTTAAATTTGAATTAACCGGCATCATGCGTTCTATCCGAAAATTGAAGCCATTGGCGGATGATGATTTTGCGTTGAATGAAATCAGTTTACTCTCTTCCGGTTTTGATTCCATTTTTGCCGTAATCGGGATGGCGGGATGGATAATAGGTGGCTTTTCTATTATTGTTGGTGGCTTTGGAATTGCCAATATTATGTTTGTTTCGGTAAAAGAACGCACCAATTTAATTGGGATACAAAAATCGCTAGGCGCAAAAAATTATTTTATTTTGATACAATTTTTAATCGAAAGCGTGGTGCTTTGCCTCATTGGCGGAATTATTGGTTTATTGATTATATACGGTGGTACCTTACTTGTAAATAATTTAGCCGATATGGAAGTAGCGCTTACACGCTCCAATATTGTTTTAGGGCTAACCATTAGCGTGTTAATTGGAATAATATCCGGATTTATTCCGGCTTACTCTGCCTCACAGTTAGATCCTGTGGAGGCAATGCGTTCGTAATATTTTTAGGCTATTCTTAGTTTACGAATTGGATTTTGTTACTTGTTTTAAGTTTAGGGATTTACCTCTCCCTTGCCCTCTCCTGAGAGGGATAATTTTTGTATCCGGAATTTTTGTACCCTGCAATCCCGCCAAGTTGCGCTTTGTACAGCATTGATTTGCAACCTTTAATATGGAATATTTTATTCAATTATAAGTTATTATTAGCATTTTAAATTTCAATACCTATTTACACCAACAATTGGCATTTGGAACACTTTTCCAACAAAAGGTTACGGCTAGATTCCCATCGTCAATCATTTAGCATTTCTTATCGACCAGCTGCAAAAATAACAGCTGAAATACGCTATATTTGCGGCCGTTTTTGACACAACAAAATGACAGTTTTAGTAACAGGGGGTACAGGTTATATTGGTTCGCATACCGTGGTGGAATTGCAACAAAAAGGTTACGAGGTAATCATAATCGATAACTTAAGTAACTCCACCTTGGAAATGCTCGACGGCATTGAAAAAATAACGGGGATAAAACCACTTTACATAAACCTCGATTTATGTGATGCAGAAGGCGTATCCCGATTTTTTGAAACGCATAAAAACATCTCAGCCATTATTCATTTTGCTGCTTTTAAAGCAGTTGGTGAGTCGGTTGCTTTTCCGCTTAAATACTATTCTAATAATTTATTATCGCTTGTAAATGTGCTGCAAGGCGCCATGCAAGCCGGAGTGAATTTAAAAGGATTTGTATTCTCATCTTCCTGCACCGTATATGGTAGCCCTGATAGCTTGCCTGTTTCGGAAGCAGCACCCCTAAAACCAGCATCATCGCCTTACGGAAATACGAAACGCATTTGCGAAGAAATACTGCAAGACACTGTAAACCAAGCTAACTTTAAAGCTATAAGCTTGCGTTATTTTAATCCGGTGGGTGCTCACGACAGCGCAATTATTGGCGAATTACCCTTAGGAACACCCAATAATTTGGTTCCAATTATTACACAAACAGCCATCGGCAAAAGAAAAAAATCGGTCGAAATTTTTGGCAGCGATTACGCCACTCCCGACGGCACTTGTGTGCGCGATTACATACATGTTGTTGATTTGGCTCAAGCACATGTGATAGCCATTGAACGCATCTTAAATGGAAAATCAAAAAGCAATTGTGAAGTCTTTAACATCGGCACCGGAATCGGTTATTCGGTGTTGGAGATGGTACTTTTGTTTGAAAAAATATCCGGTTTAAAACTCGATTATAAAATGGCCAACCGCAGACCCGGCGACATCGAATCCATTTATGCCGACGTGAGCCTATCCAGCAAAGAATTGGGTTGGAAAGCGCAACGCAACCTCGAAAACATGCTTGCTACTTCTTGGAATTGGGAAAAAAAGTTGGCCCTTCAAAATCAAAAAACCTAACGATTAAATGCAAAACAACATGCAAACTAAAAAAATATTAATCACCGGAGGAGCCGGATTTATTGGCTCACACGTAGTGCGACTTTTTGTTACAAAATATCCGCATTACCACATCGTTAATTTGGATAAGCTCACCTATGCCGGAAATTTGGATAACCTTCGAGACATCGAAAACAAGCCTAACTATACTTTTGTGAAAGGTGACATTGTTGATATCGCTTTTGTGAACCAACTTTTTGCCGAATACCAATTTGAAGGCGTGGTTCATCTTGCTGCCGAAAGCCATGTAGACCGCAGCATAACCAATCCCACCGAATTTGTTATGACTAACGTGGTAGGTACGGTAAACCTTCTGAATGCAGCTAAAAACATCTGGGTAAACCAAGCCGACTATGCTAAAAAATTATTTTATCATGTGAGTACCGATGAAGTTTATGGCTCTTTAGGCGAGACCGGTTTTTTTACTGAAGAAACGGCTTATGACCCACACAGTCCTTACTCTGCCTCAAAAGCTAGCAGTGATCATTTTGTGCGTGCGTATTTTGATACTTATAAAATGCCGGTGGTGGTGAGCAATTGCTCCAACAATTACGGATCGTTTCATTTTCCCGAAAAATTAATTCCGCTTAGCATCAACAACATTAAAAACAACAAAGCTATTCCCATTTATGGAAAAGGCGAAAACGTGCGCGATTGGCTATTTGTAGAAGATCATGCACGCGCCATTGACGTGATTTTTCATACCGGAAAAGTGGGTGATACCTATAACATTGGCGGACACAATGAATGGACCAATATAGATTTGATAAAATTGTTGTGTCGCATCATGGACAAAAAATTAAATCGCCCGGAAGGGGAATCTGCTAAATTAATAACCTACGTGAAGGACCGCGCCGGCCACGATTTGCGCTATGCGATCGACTCTTCCAAATTACAAAAAGAATTAGGTTGGACACCCTCGCTTCAATTTGAAGAAGGCTTAGAAAAAACTGTGGATTGGTATTTAAGCCATGAAGACTGGCTGAAAAATGTGACTTCCGGAGAATACCAACACTTTTATGATAAACAATATGTAAAAAGATAAGGATATTTCTTTGGGACTACACTTCTACACTGTCCGAGAATAATGCCTTTGATTGATATTTTAACTATGTATACAACTACCTTTCACAACACCGATATTTCAAAACTTAATTTTTTAGTAACCGGTGGTGCCGGATTTATTGGCTCTAATTTGGTTGAATATTTATTAAAATTTAATGCCGGAAAAGTACGTGTGCTCGATAATTTAGCGACCGGGTTTGAACAAAATATTGAGGGCTTTAAAGCACTTAATAACTTTGAATTTCAACTGGGCGACATCTGCAACATTGCCGATTGTCATAAAGCAATGCACGGAATTGATTATGTATTTCACCAGGCTGCCTTGGGTTCGGTTCCGCGTTCGATCGAAAATCCCATTGCTACCAATAATGCTAATGTAAATGGCTTTTTAAATATTTTGATAGCAGCGCGTGATGCCAAAGTTAAACGTTTGGTATATGCCAGCTCGTCTTCGGTGTATGGCGATAGTCAAGCACTTCCCAAGGTAGAAGAAGTTATTGGCAAACCGCTTTCACCCTATGCAGTAAGCAAATTGGTGAATGAGCAATATGCCGATATTTTTGCGAAGACTTACGGAATGGAGATTGTGGGCTTGCGTTACTTTAATATTTTTGGACCTAAGCAAAATCCTAAAGGTGCGTATGCTGCTGCGATACCCTTGTTTATGGATGCTTTAATGAAAAATGTTTCACCTTTTATTAATGGCGATGGTGAGCAAACACGCGATTTTACCTTTGTGGAAAATGCTGTTCAAGCCAATGTGAAAGCCATGTTTTGCGAAGATAAATCGGTGAGTCCAGAGGTATTTAACATTGCAGTGGGTGAGCGGGTTTCGGTAAAACAACTGTATGAAATTTTGCGCCACATTGCCGGTTCTACCATTGCCGCAACACATCGGGAAGACCGTGCAGGTGATGTAAAAAATTCGCTTGCAGATATTAGCAAAGCGATTACAAAACTAAATTTTCAACCCACTGTTAAATGTGAGGCAGGATTAAAAATTACCTTTGAATGGTTTAAAAATAACATGAAATAAGCAGGTGAATCTGCTCTATATAGAAATGGGTTTTAGCAATTAAAAATATTTTAAACGTACCATGAGTTTTTTTTCACAATTTTTTCGCAAATCTACCCGTATCGATAAGAGTGCCGACCTCTCTATGATTGGGGTAGACATGCACTCCCACTTTATTCCGGGCATTGATGATGGAGCTCAAACACTAGAGGATTCGATAAATTTATTGCGCTGCATGAGTGAGTTTGGGTATCGTAAAGCCATTACCACCCCGCACATCATGAGCGACTTTTATCAGAACACTCCTGAAATAATTTTAGGTGGACTTGAAAAAGTGCGTGAAGCCATTAAAAAAGAAGGCATTCCAATTGAAGTAGCTGCTGCTGCCGAATATTATTTGGATTTTGATTTGGAAGCAAAAATTGACAAAGGCAACTTACTCACTTTTGGAAATAATTATTTGCTTTTTGAAGTGTCGTATATGAATCCGCCCGACATTATGAACCAGGTAATTTTTAAAATGGTTACGAGCGGCTATCGCCCTATTTTGGCACATCCCGAAAGGTATCCTTTTTGGCACGATGACTTTGAAAAATACGAAGAAATAAAAGATAAGGGAGCTTTGTTACAAGTTAATATCAATTCCTTAACGGGATATTATGGAGGTGGCGCGAAGAAAATTGCCGAGCGCTTAATCGAAAAAAATATGATTGATTTTATTGGTACTGATTGTCATCGTATGGATCATGTGCAGGTAATAAAAGATTGCTTGCGCGAAAAATACTTGCATCAATTAATTGATTCGGGAATGCTCAAAAACCAGAGTCTTTAAAATTACGTCCTCCTTCTGTTTTTTCCTTTTATAAAAACGGCAACTAAAAGCGAGAACCAGCCCGTTTCTCAAGATGTTCTTTGACTTTTTGCTTGATCAAAAAGTCAGCAAAAAATCAAGGCTGATGAGCAATTGACTAAAATTTAAATTCATTTTAGCACGCAACCCAAGCGCTCGATATGTTTGCGTTAATGAAAAAATTTAGTTTCTCGCTCGAGGATTGCTTACACAGGGCCCGCGCATAAAAATGAATTCAAATTTCTTAACGCCAATTTCTCATAGGCCGGTCCTTTTCGGTTTTTATTGATGTTATTTTGGGGTTTCGTTTTTTTGTATTTCAATAATTTATTCGAGTCTTCATGAATGTTCTCTGACCTTTTGCTTGATCAAAAAGTCAGCAAAAAATCAAGGCTGCTGATAAATTGGCTAAAATTCGAATTCATTTTTGCCGCGCAACCCAAGCGCTCGAAAGTGGTCAGTGCTAAGTAAAAAAATGTTTTCTCGCTCGAGGATTGCTTATACAGGCCCGCGCATAAAAATGACTTCAAATTTCTTAACGCCAATTTCTCATAGGCCGGTCCTTTTCGGTTTTTATTTAACAATAAATCTTCCTTGAGCATGGCTTCAGAATTAGAACAGGTTAAGAAATAATGGGGTAATCTATTCTCTTAATCCGAAAAGATTGCAATCGAGTAATATACATGAATCACTTAATTGATTCGGGTATGCTCAAAAACCAGAGACTTTAAAAGTTCCTTCCACCGCTGGGGCGCGGACAATCGGCCTTTCGCTTACGTTCATATTTAACACCCACTCTGATTTCCCAAGCATTTTGACGAATGCTAAAATCGGTAATTCTTAATGCCTTCATTGCATCGGGGTTGTATTGTATTTCTCCAAAAATAATCCAAGGTCGGGTGTATAAAAATTCCATTCCTATGCCGGCAGAAGCGGTTAAGTGAACCGTTCGCATGCTTGGGACATTGCTGTTTAGTAAGAATTCGAGCCGTGGTCCCGCTAAGGCATAAGGGGTAACATCGTATAACTCTTGACGGATTTTGAAAAAATTATTGAAGGATAAATAGTTTGCTTTGTATTTAAATCCCTTAAGTGTATCGATGGATTCGCGAGCCCCTTTCATGTTGAATTGGAGCTCAGATATCATGCGGTAATATTTGTGGTCGATGTATTCTACAAAAAGACTTCCATTGCCTCCGGCTTTGTATTTTTTCTTGGATAAAAAATCAGGATTGCTTCCCTCCCACTTCTGTTTGCTGAAAGTAGCACCCCCGGTAGCTCCAAAACCCTTTATAAATTGTGCTGAAGCGCTATCTGCCGCTAAGGATAAAAAAATAATTACTAAAATAGAGGCTATATAAGTTTTAAAATTCAATTGCATGTCTTATTACTTGATACAGGTGTTTTAAAAACTAACGCAAAATAAGCGTTTTAATTACCTTCGTTTGTGGATTTAAATAAAAGATGTTAACTTTAAAAAGTGGAAATACTCGTGCAAGCGGCACAGTTATTGAGTTTAGCATAAACAAAACATACAGCATGAAAAATCAAATACAAAAAATAGGTTCTATAAGCATACTACTTCTAATGCTTTTTATTGCATCTTGTACCACCAACGATTCTGATTTGCCAAGCCCAACTGATGCTCGTGATAAATATATTGGCACCTGGAGCTGTGCCGAAAATTCTTCAAAAAGTGGTGCTTCTACTTTTGATGTTGTACTCCGCAAAAATGTAAATGACGACAACCAAATTCTTATCGATAACTTTTACTTATTAGGTTCTACTCATTACGCGGTGGTTACCAAATCGGGAAACAGTTTAACCCTTAGCACCCAATCTATTTCAGGCAATACGGTTCAAGGTTCGGGAAGCATTGCGGGTGACACCAAAATAAATTTAAGTTACAGTGTGAATGATGGCAGTGGTGCTGCGGCTGATAATTGCACGGCAATACTTACCAAAAGGTAATTTTTATTCGGCTTACTTTTCTCCACAGTTTCTCCTTCAAATCAATACATTTGTTCCTCAATTTTTTAAAATGGAACAAGTAAAAAAGTTATTTCTATTAGATGCCTTTGCGCTCATTTACCGTGCGTATTTTGCTTTTGCAAATAACCAACGAGTTAATTCAAAGGGGCTAAACACCTCGGCTGTATTAGGTTTTACCAATACATTACTCGAGGTGATGAAAAAAGAAAAACCTACTCACCTCGCTGTGGTGTTTGATACTGCTGCTGCCACCACACGACATGAAGAGTTTAGTGAATACAAAGCCCATCGCGAAGAAATGCCGGCCGATTTGAGTTTAGCTATTCCCTATATTTATAAAGTAGTGGAAGCATTTAATATTCCGTCGCTTTTTTTGGATGGATATGAAGCCGATGATTTAATTGGGACACTTGCTAAGAAGGCCGAAAAGGAAGGATTTGTAACTTATATGATGACACCCGATAAAGATTATGGGCAATTGGTTTCCGAAAATATTTTCATGTTTAAACCCGCACGCTTAGGCAATGGCGCAGAAGTGTTGGGTATTGCTGAAATATGCAAACGCTGGGAAATAGAGCGCGTAGATCAAGTAATTGACATATTGGGTTTGATGGGTGATAAAGTGGATAATATTCCAGGTATCCCCGGAGTGGGTGAAAAGACCGCAATGCAATTAGTAAAAGATTTTGGAACCGTTGAAAATTTATTGCAAAACACAGATAAACTCAAGGGGAAATTAAAAGAAAAAGTGGAGGGCAATAAAGACAAGGCCATCTTGTCCAAAAAATTGGCCACTATTATTTGCGATGCACCAATTGAATTTGATGCGGCACAACTCTTACTGAAAGAGCCCAATAAAGAGGCTTTGCGCGAATTATTTACCGAACTGGAATTTAGAAGACTTGCCGAGCAAATATTGGGCGAAAAAATTGCGGCCGAGCCAAGTGAATCGCAAAAAAATAATACTGCTACTTCACAAGAGAAAAAAGCAAAAGCAGCCGGACAAACCAATATGTTTGCAGCAGATGAATCGGACGCTGAACAGGCTTCAACGCTATTTGCATCCAGCGAAAGCGATGCGGGTACAAAAAATTATGCAACACTCACTACAGTTGACCACACCTACAATTTAGCCGATACACCTGAAAAGCGAGCCGCTCTCATTCAATTGTTAGGTAACCAAAAGAGCTTTTGCTTTGATAGTGAAACTACTGGCTTAGATGTTTTTAATGTAGAAATTGTAGGTCTTTCTTTTTCAATTAAAAAAGGCGAAGCTTGGTATGTGCCGGTTGCGGCCGATCAAAAGGAAGCTCAAAACATTTTGAACGAATTTAAGGAGTTATTTGCAAATGCTGCGATAGAGAAAGTTGGGCAAAATATGAAATACGATATGTCAGTGCTCCGCAATTATGGTATTGCGGTGAATGGACCAAAATTCGATACTATGATTGCGCATTACATCCTTCAACCCGATATGCGCCACAGTATGGATGTGTTGGCAGAAACGTATTTGAATTATAGTCCGGTTTCGATTGAAACGCTTATTGGCCCTAAAGGCAAAAACCAGCAAAGTATGCGGGATGTAGCAGTGGAAGCAATAAAAGAATATGCTGCCGAAGATGCTGATGTAACTTTTCAATTGCGCACCGTTTTTGAACCTATGTTGGAAAAAGACAACACCAAAAAAATATTCGAAACCATTGAAATGCCTTTGATGCCGGTACTTGCAGACATGGAAGCGGAAGGAATAAATTTGGATACCGCTGCGCTAGGCATTTTCTCGCAGGAGTTAAAAGAAGAATTAATTAAAGTGCAAGAAGAAATTTATAAGCAAGCCGGAACTACTTTCAATATTGCCTCTCCAAAACAATTGGGAGAAATATTATTTGATCATTTAAAAATATCCGACAAGGCAAAGAAGACTAAAACCGGGCAATATGCCACGGGCGAAGACATACTCGAAAAGCTTGCTCCGGCCAATCCAATTGTAGAGCAAATTTTAATTTTTAGAGAATTGCAAAAATTAAAAAACACCTATGTAGATCCATTGCCTACCATGATAAATCCGCGTACCGGAAAAATTCATACCTCCTACAACCAAGTGGTGGCGGCTACCGGGCGCTTAAGTTCGGATAAACCCAATTTGCAAAACATACCCATCCGCACCGAAAAAGGAAGAGAAGTGCGCAAAGCATTTATTGCACGGAGCGAAGAGTTTTTAATTCTATCAGCCGATTACTCCCAAATTGAATTGCGCATTATTGCAGAATTGAGCAAGGATACCGGGATGTTTGAAGCATTTAAAAATGGAGTGGATATACATTCAGCAACAGCGTCAAAAGTTTTTGGAGTGAGCTTGGAGGCGGTCGATAAGGAAATGCGCAGAAAAGCCAAGGCTGTGAACTTTGGAATATCCTATGGCCAAACCGCATTTGGACTTTCGCAAACTTTAAACATTCCACGTAAGGAAGCCGCTGAAATTATTGATAATTATTTTGCCCAATATCCCAGCATTCGCGATTTGATGGATAGCAATATTGAGTTTGCGCGAAGCAATGGATACGTTGAAACCATGATGGGACGCAGAAGATACCTCCGCGACATCAACGATAAAAATCAGACAGTTCGTGCACAGGCCGAAAGAAACGCAATTAATGCGCCGATACAAGGCTCAGCTGCCGACATGATAAAAATTGCCATGATTAGCATTGACAAGGCTTTCAAGGAAAACAATTTTAAAAGCAAAATGTTACTTCAGGTACACGATGAATTGGTATTTGATGTATTTAAGCCGGAATTGGAAACGGTAAAGCCTGTAATTGCTGCCCACATGAAAAATGCAATAGCAATGCAGGTACCTATTGAAGTTGAAATAGGCACTGGAATCAACTGGTTGGCAGCGCATTAAATAAATTTCAAAAAATTTGGCTGAATAATTTGATTTTTCTTTTTATTCTATAACTTTGACTTCAATTATTTTTAAACCAACAAGTGATATGATAAAAACAGCATCAACTACAAAATTATTTCTCAGTATAGCAATGGCTACCCTATTTGCGTCCTGCGGTGGTGATGGAGCTGAAGGTGGAAGTAGTGCAAATCCTCAAGACTCTGCTGCTCAGAGCGAGATGACAAAAAAGGCAAAAAAAGTTTTTTATGCCATTCCATCTCCGGTAGAAACGGCTAACATGATTAAACAGAGTGGTGCCAATTACAATAAAGATTTGCTGAATCCAAAAGAAAATGTATCTAAATATACTACCAATACCAGCATGGCGCTAAACCTTGGGATATACGGTGCTGATTTGAGTTATACCAGTATTTTTGATCAAACACAACCCAGCATGCAATACATGGCTTGTTCAAAAAAACTAGCTGATGCCCTTGGAATTACAGGTGCTTTTACTCCTGAAACAGTTGACCGTTTAGAAAAAAATGTAAACAATAAAGATTCCTTGTTGCAAATTGTTTCGGATGCATACCTTACTACGGATGCTTATTTGAAAGAAAATGAAAGAGCGAGTACCTCTGCTTTAATTATTGCAGGTGGTTGGATTGAAGGACTTTATATTGCTACCAAAATTGCCGGTAAAGAAGCTAAAAACAACACGATTGTTACTCGAATTGCTGAACAAAAATCAGTATTAGAAAATTTAGTTTCGTTAATTGAATCGTATCCAAATGATCCTAGCTTAGCCGATGTATTAAATCAATTAAAAAGTTTGAACGATGTATATGCAAGTTTAGGTGGTGCAGCTACAAAAACAGATGCAACTACTGATGATGCTGCAAAACAAACCACTATTGGTAACGATGGAAATGCTTCCCTCACTCCTGAGCAGCTTGCAACAATTTCAGCAAAAGTAGACGCCATCCGAACCAGCATAATTAAATAATTATAGAGCGATGAGAAAAACAGTTTTGAAGTATTCTGTAGTGTTGTTGATGGTGGCTGTAGCATTTACAGTTACTAATGTTTCGGCGCAATGCAAAAATTTTACCATGAAAAAATGCATGCCGGGATTAGCTCCTTTCTTGCACAATGGCCAATTAAATAGCACCACGCTTTCACCCGGTGAATCAGCAGAAATGCAAATGACATTTTATTCGGGACAAGAATATCGCTTATTGATTTGCGGACAAGAAATACTTGGTACCATTTCTTTTAAAGTAACGGATATGGATAAAAAACCACTGTTTGATAGCCGTGAGCACAACAACGCTACTTCTTGGGATTTTAAAATGACAAGCACCCAGCAAATTGTAATAGAAGTAATTGTACCCAATGCAAAAAGCACAAACGATTTAAATCAAAGTGCTTGTGTTTCGATGCTGGTGGGATATAAAAAATAAACTTACCTATAACACAAAAAAAACTCACTGACAAACAGTGAGTTTTTTTTGTTTTTTATATTCTTGCAGTCGTTGCCATTTTTCTAGAATTTTGGAGCATTAAGTGCGCTTACATTTCTTGATTTTCAGCGATGGCAATCATAGAACCTTGATAAAAAAGGCTATGCCCTTTTCAGAGGATGGGGCACCCTTTTAGGGCTGGTTATAATTACATGTCGATGAAATTTATTTGCATTAAGGATATTGGGAGCATCGATAAGATTTAGTCGGGATGAGAAAAAATATTGGGCCTTCTGTTACTTCACCCACATCAGCACCTTATCGTTGTGCTCATACTGGCTGATATCTTTGCAAAACAAAATGACACCCAAATCAATAAGTGGAAGTATTAGAAACCCCCCTCCAAAGGTTAACAAATAAACGGCAGGTATCCATGGTTTGGTGCCTAAGTATAATCGATGCACACCTAACATTCCTAAAGCAAAGGTAAGCATGGCTGCTGTTAATCTCTTGTTTTCGTGAAACGCGGCTGCGTATTTTAATGCGAGTTTAGAATTTTTATGCAATTGCAAGTTATCGTCAAGAGCCAATTGCTCCTGCGACACTAATTCTTCAATTTCAAGATTTGAATTGGTGGAGTAATAAAAAGCGGAATCATTTTCAAGTTGTAAAAATGATTCCGCCTTAAGAGTGAATTTAAATCCGAGAAGTAGTAAAATCAGTACAAAAGATTTTGCGTTCATTCGGGATTTAAAAATTATTTTGCAGCAGCAAATCTACGCGAAACTTCAGTCCAATTTACTAAATTCCAAAATGCCGTAATATAATCGGGACGGCGGTTTTGGTAATGCAAGTAATACGCATGTTCCCATACATCCAACGCTAAAATAGGTGTTCCTTTTACTTCTGCAATATCCATTAAAGTATTGTCTTGATTGGGAGTTGATGTCACCACCAATTTTCCATCGTGTACAATTAGCCATGCCCATCCACTTCCAAAACGAGTGGTAGCGGCTTTATTAAATTCTTCCTTTAACTTGTCGAAAGAACCAAATGCCGTATTGATTGCAGTTGCCAAATCGCCACTTGGTGCGCCACCAGCGTTAGGAGCAAGTATAGTCCAAAATAAACTGTGGTTAAAATGTCCGCCACCGTTGTTACGCACAGGCATTGGATATTTTGAAATGGAAGCAATGAGTTGGTCCAATGTCATTTTTTCAGCATCGGTACCGGCTATAGCATTGTTCAAATTTGTAACGTAAGCATTGTGGTGCTTGGAATGGTGAATTTCCATTGTTTTCGCATCAATATGCGGTTCCAATGCATCGTATGCATAGGGTAATTTAGGGAGTTCGAATGCCATGTTTTTATTTTTTAGTTTGAGAGTTAAAGGTAGAAGAAGTTCAAAAGTAGGAATTATTCACAAATAGTTGTTACTAAATAATTGAAAAAAATAGAGTCTGTTTTTATAATTCGTTTACTTTTACGCCATTATAAACAAAATAAACTTAACCAAAAATGAAAAAAATCTCTTTACTTCTTTTAGCTGCAACTGTGGTTGTATTAGCTTCTTGTGGTGGCGGTGCTGCTGACAAAGCTAAAGCTGAAGCTGATTCTTTGGCTGCTGCTGCTGCTGCTGATTCAGTAATGAAAGCTGCTGAAGCTGCTTCTGCTGCTGCTGCACCTGTTGATTCTGCTGCAATGCCAGCTGACACAGCTGCTCACTAAGCTTAACCGCTTGTGCAATGATTTAAAAGAGAATTCTTAACAGGTTCTCTTTTTTTTATTTTCCTACCTCCTTCAATGCTACTTCAATTGATTTGTCGTTCGCATTCATAACTGAATAATAGCCTTCGTTTCGCCACATATTTCGGGCAATCAACGCTTTTAATTGTTCGTTTATGATTTTGCGAGAAACTAGAAGATCTCTTGCCGTTGCAGTTTTAATACTGTCCTTTTCAGCATATTTTAGAAACCTATTAAACATGGCTTCATTTACTTGAAAGCGTGCATTAAAATCCGAATAGGAACTATAAGTTTTTAGCTTGCTTCGTTCATCATCCGAATAGGAAATAGCAAATTGGCCAATTGTTCCTTTTACAATCAAATCGGTTAAAAAACGCGAACGCACACTTGTATCCAAGGGCACAAAAATATCGGGCATGATGCCGCCGCCGCCATACACAACCTTTCCCATGGGAGTAATAAATTTAAGTGAATCTGCAAAATGAATACTGTCGGCATTTACTAATTCTCCATGTTTATACCGTGTATATTCTTCATTGTAGTAATCTTCCGGATCCCCTTTCACATAAGGCTTTTGAATGCATCTTCCGGTAGGTGTGTAATAGCGTGCAATGGTTAGTCGAAGAGCAGAACCATCCTGAAAATCGCTTTGCTGCTGTACTAAGCCCTTCCCGAAAGAACGCCTTCCAATGATAGTCCCTCGATCGTTGTCTTGAATCGCTCCACTAACAATTTCGCTCGCACTGGCAGATCCTTCATCAATTAAAACAGCTAGCTTAATTTTTTCGAGGCTACCTGAAGATGTGGCTGTGTAATCTTCACGAGGATGGGACTTTCCTTTGGTGTACACAATTTTTTTTCCACTCGAAAGAAACTCATCACAAATACTTATGGCGGTGTTTAAGTACCCACCGGGGTTGCCGCGCAAATCTAACACAAGACTAAGCATTCCTTTATCGAGCAAATCATCAGAAGCTTTTAAAAACTCGTCATAAGTGGTTGCTGCAAATCGACTAACTTTAATATACCCTGTTGTGTTGTTTAACATATATGCAGCATCCACACTGTAAATTGGAATTTTACCCCGGGTAATGGTATAGTCCATTAGTTTTGCTATACCTCTGCGCTTAATGCTTATTTTAACTTTTGTACCACCCTCGCCCCGCAAGCGTTTGAGCACATCGTTATTTTTAATTTTGATTCCACCCACATTTTCAGCTTCTATTTTCACAATTCTGTCACCTGCTTTAATTCCAAGTGCTTCAGAAGGGCCACCCGCTAAGGCTGCAACCACAATTAT
The DNA here is from genome assembly GCA_016721765.1 of Bacteroidota bacterium. NCBI lineage: Bacteria > Pseudomonadati > Bacteroidota > Bacteroidota bacterium. The sequence goes on along the minus strand of JADKHO010000001.1, from coordinate 1,581,914 downwards.
GGTATCGTTAAGAATATTAAACTCGATACCAATTCCTTCAAAATTTCCCTGCATAGGCTCATTCATTGCCTGCACTTCACTAGCCGGTATATATGCCGAGTGTGGATCCAAGTTTTGCAGTAATGAAGTTATTGCTTCATCAGTTAAACGCGCTTTGCTAATGGTATCCACATACTCCTGCTCGATGTAATTCAAAACTTGATTTACTTTACCGGAACCGGAATTTTTCATACCGGGAATCAACATTCCGAGGTTAGAGGATTGATTTATTTTATACCCTAGAAATACACCTAGTGCTAACACGAGCGCATAAAAGAAAGGTTGAAAAGGAGAATGCTTTTTAGGGTCCATGCAAGAATCAGAAATGAATTTTTAATTGAGGAGCAAAGCTATTAAGAAATAAGAGAGAAAAGTGCAATTGCAACTCACAAATTAATGCAGTTTAACATTAAATCGCAGTTCGAAATCGCGAATTTTTTCCTGAAATGATTCCAGTACTATTTTTTGATAGCCGCGTGGATGATGCTTTGAAACATTTTTACGGGATCGAAGATTTAAATCAAATTCTTCGGTATTAAAATGCGGGAATTTTTTCTTCCAACGATTTAATGTCATTTTGAAAAAAAAGCTGTCTAGTTTCTCACCTAAATAACCAGCCAACAACTTTTCCAAAACCTTCTTCATTAAACCATTTTTGGAATTTATTAGCTCACTATTCTCAACTGTTGCTTTATTCGGATAGTAGCAAGCACACCAGTCATTACTTGCTCTAAATTTTTTAAACAACTCTAGATTAAAAGTGGGTTTTAAAAAAACTATTTCTGTGGCGGTAAAAATATTTCTATCGGGAATCTCAAGGTTTTCACTATCGAGGTAATAATTAATGCAAAAATGTTTTCGTGAATTGAATAGTACAATCTTTTTGAATGCCACCAAAATTCCTCTGCAAAGCCACAAACGATGCGGGGTGGTGATGATAAAAAAATCAATATCGGATTCCTTGTCCATGTAGTTTTTGGAAAGCGAACCCGAAATGCTAACGGATTGTACAAAGGGAAATTTTGAGATAAAATCCGACATGTACTGCGCCACTTTCATTTTTTTTTCAGCTTCAGCATTTCCGTTTTTTCTCCGCTCAATTAATGCTTCTCTATCGGAAAGAAAATAAAATTCACCCTGTTTAATGATGTAGTTCTTTTGTGTTAATACCTCTAAAGATTTTGCCATTTCGCAGGCATCAATCGTATCACCTTGGCAATATTCAAGCAATTCGGAAGATGTCAAAGGGTAATTAAAAATATCGAAATAAAGCAATGTTTTCAACAATGCAGCAGCCTGTGTGCTGAGTTTTGTGCTAGTTGAAGTGCTGCTTTCCTTTAGGGCAATTTCCATTTTTTAAAGATAGAAAATAAAATTAAACACTTATTTAGTCGATAAAGTTAGACGAGTCAATTTTACATGCGTCGTCATTCAATGACTTTAAGCCCCCTTTAATTATTGCATATTGGATTTTACTTGAAAAATATAATTTTCTTCCATCCAAATGCGCTTTCGTTTAATTTCCTTTAGGGTAAAATTATTTTTTGCAGCAATTGATTTTATTTCAATCACATCGCAATCTTCTGAAAGCACCATCAAAACAGCTGATTCACTTAAAATATAATCGCGCAAGGATTGAAACAAGTTGTAAAAATAATCTAAGCCTTCTCCGCAATACCATGCATATTGAGCTTCCGTTTTAGGATTCCTTTTATAATACGGGGGGTTAATTACAATAATGTCGAATTTTTGTGCTGGGATATCCTTAAATAAATTAGAATGAATAAGCCGGAACTTTTGCTGATTCACTAGCTGATTGAATGTTATATTGGAAAGCACCGTTTCACTTATATCGCTTGCTGTAACTTGTGCACCTTGTGCATTGGCATAAAACGATAACAATGCACTTCCTGCGCCTAATTCCAAAAATGATTTTTCGTGTAAGTTTAGCGCTTTGAGGTGATCCAATAAGAATGTTGTACTAAAAAAAAATCCGGGATGAAATACTCCAGGAGCAATGCGCAATTTCAGATCTTGATAGGAATAATTTCGTGGGCTATCCAAATAACGTTTTAATATAGGCTGTAGGCTGATGGATAAAATTTTGCGAAAAATCTTTCTAATGATGTTCATTGCCCTTCCTTTCTAAAACCCTTGAATCTCCGGTTGGCGATACTTCCAAAGCTTTTGTAAAGCTTTAATTTCAATTGGATACTGGTGAAACCCTGTTTGGTAGCGGATTTTTGAAAGGGTACTTATAATTTTTCGTTTAGCCGGACTAAGTCGAACATCGGAAACAGTTGGAAAGTAACCATTCAACACGGTTTCAAAATTCTTTATTTTGTCAATCATTTCTGCGTTAAGCCATGGGGTTAAAGGATTTTTGCGCAAATCAAATTTTTCCCAAGCTGGGCTTAACCAATCTTCGAGGTGCTCCGGAAAACGAAACCCACTTTTTAAAACTTGTTCATACATCTCTGAGCCTTCGGTTGGAACAGGGCTATAGAGGTAAATAATAATTTCAGTATCCGGATTTATTTCCTTTATACGTTTAATAAAAGCGATGTCTTCATCAATTTGTGCCATCACTTGTTCGGGTGAATCACCTGGCAGACCGAGCACAAAAGAATATTCAGGAATTATATCCACCTTTTTCATTCGAGCTGCAAAATCCATGATTTGCTGACCGGTTTGTGTGCCGCCCTTATCCATCCGCTTTAAAACTGCATCGTTCCCGGTTTCAGCCCCAAAAAAAATCATTTTACAACCCGAATCGCGCATAATTTTTAAAGATTCATCGGAGTATTTATGAATGGTATCAATTCTTCCTTCACCCCACCAAACCAGACCTTCAGGGTGAATTAATTTAGCAAATTCCACTGTTCTTTTTTCGGAAACAAAAAAATTATTGTCGTGAAACTCTATGGCATTTCCTCCAAAATTAGTCTTCAGGTATTTAATATCGGTGTAGATACCTTGAGCCGATTTGCCCTTCCATCGTGCATTATAGATGGGCACCACGGCGCAAAACGAGCAAGTAAAAGGGCATCCGAAACTGGAATGATATGCAATTGTTTTAGTTCCCAAATACGTTCTTCCTAAGTACTTATGGAGTGGGTAAAATGAATTGAGTTTTTGGTAAGGCAATGGATTTAAGGTATCCATATCATACAATTCATCTTTTTTAGTTTTAATAAAACTATCTCCTTTTTTAAAAATCAAATTGGGTATTTGTTCCAAGTCCTCATTTCTCTCCATAGCCTTTATCAATGCAGGAAAAGCCTTATCACCTGGGCCATTAATTACGACATCTACCCAGGATGAATTTAAAACAGATTTGTATTGATTGCTGGCAAAATAACCGCCCCAAAATATTTTAAGCGCTGGGAATTCTGCTCTGATAATTTTGGTGAATGGAATTGCTTCCTTTAATTGCGGACCTGGCATACATGTTACTCCAAAATACTTAAAAGTACCTGATCGGAGGTAAGTCATAATTTTTTGAAGTGGGGCATCCTCTAAGTTTCCATCTACGATTACATACTCATAAGTACCCTCAATACTCGCGGCAACCGAAAGAATGGAATTAGGGATACGAGGCTTAGAATTGGCGGCCCTTGGATTAAATAATAAAATGTGGTTCACAACAATCTTTTTTCAAAGATATAAAAAGCAAGAGTAGAAAATAAAACGGAGTGGGTTGAAATAGCAAAGGCGCGGAAACCGCGCCTTTGCATGTTAAATAATTAACCCCTTAAAAATTTAACTTTATGAAAATCAATACTAATCAGCTTTCTTATTAGATGAGACCTATGAGCTCCGGTAGATTTAGGTTTTCACGGTGATGAATAGTTTAAAAATGTCTTTTTAAAATCCACCGGAGTCATAAGCTTCTCAATCCTAGAAAAAACACTTGACTCTTTAACTTAAAAAAGAAGTACAAGGTTTCAGTTTTTTATATTTTTTTTTCAGAGAACTCTCTTTTCCGAATTAAGTTCTTGCGCTCCCGGCAATTTTGTATTCACGGTGGTGAATGCAATTAAATGTTTTGTCAAAATATGCCGGAAAGCGCAAGAATCTCAATCCTAGAAAAAACACAACTCTTATACCTCTGCCGAGAAGCAAAGGTTACACAAATCAGAAAATTTTTTAAGAATTGTTCTACACCAAAGAAATACCGGTCATTTCGGAAGGTTGTGGAATCTGCATCAACTTTAAAATAGTAGGTGCAACATCTGCCAGCTTGCCCTTATTTATAAGTTTAAATTGAGCATCAATTAAAATACAAGGAACCGGATTTGTTGTGTGAGCAGTATTTGGACTGCCATCCGCATTAATTTCGAAGTCGGCATTTCCGTGATCGGCAATAATAATAAAGGAGTATCCATTTGCAACACCTGTCTGCACAACTTGCTTTACACAACTATCAACAGTTTCGACAGCCTTTTGAACGGCAGCATAAACACCGGTATGTCCAACCATATCTGCATTAGCGAAATTTAAGCACACAAAATCAACAGCTTTGTTTTTAAGTTCGGTACAAATCGCATCGGCAATTCCGTGTGCGCTCATTTCGGGTTGCAAATCATAAGTTGCCACTTTTGGTGACTGAATAAGCAAGCGGGTTTCGCCTTCAAAAACGGCTTCTCTTCCACCGGAGAAAAAGAAGGTAACGTGCGGATATTTTTCAGTTTCAGCTATCCGAATTTGTTTTTTACCGGCTTTACTCATTACTTCTCCTAAGGTCATATTCAAATTATCCTTATCAAATACCGGTTTCACATTCAAAAAAGTATCGTCGTAATTTGTCATGGTCACATAAAACAGTTCTTTGCGCTTCATATCAAATTCGGGAAAATCCTTTTGGCTCAGCACTTCAGTAATCTCACGACAGCGATCTGTTCTAAAATTAAAACATATTACCACATCCTTATCCGCAATAGTAGCTAGCGGTTCATTGTTAGAGTTGGTTATTACAATGGGTTTAATAAATTCATCTGTAATGTTGTTAGCATAAGCTTCCTGAATAGCTTTTAGCGGATCCTGTGCTTTATCACCTTCACCCTTCACTAATAAATTGTATGCGAGTTTTACGCGCTCCCAGCGTTTGTCGCGGTCCATTGCATAATACCTGCCGCATATACTTGCTATCTTAACAGTAGTAGTACTTAGATGTTGCTGCAATTTTGAAATAAATCCGAGTCCGCTTTTTGGATCAGTATCACGCCCATCGGTAAAGCAATGCACAAAAACATTTTGAAGCTGATGTTCTTGGGCCATACTACACAGTTTGTGCAAGTGCTCTTGTGATGAATGCACTCCGCCATTGGAAACCAAGCCCATCAAATGAATTTTGACCTTATTTTTCTTAGCATATTCAAATGCTTCCATTAAAATTGGATTAGTATCAATTGTTTTTTCCTTGATGGCTTTATTAATCATAACCAAATCTTGGTACACAATACGTCCTGCACCAATATTGAGATGACCCACTTCTGAGTTGCCCATTTGTCCATCCGGCAAGCCTACGTGCTCTCCAGAAGTCAACAACCATGAATGCGGATAATTTTTGTAGAGGCTGTCTACAAAAGGTGTGTTTGAATTGGCAATAACATCCGATTTTGAACCATCGCCAATACCCCAGCCATCCATAATTACGAGCACTACTTTTTTCGATTCAGCCATATTTTCGATATTTTTTTACAAAGTTACGAAATACACAGAAATGAAAAAGCCTTTAAATAGCTTGTATTTAAAGGCTTTCCAATTCATTACTACCCATTATTTAACCAATTCATCGTTTTTATACTTTTCTGTTTTAAGCAGTTTTCCTTCCTTATCAAACTCTTTCCAAGTACCTTCCTTTTTATCAGCTACATAGCTTCCTGCGATTTTTAAGATTTTACCATCTTCAAAGTATTCCTTGTAATCGCCTTGCATTTGGTTGCTTTTGTACATGGTTTCGGAGTTCAGATTTCCATTTTTGTAAAAAGACTTTTGAATGCCTTCTAAGCTTCCCTTTACATAGTTATACTCAATCGACACCTTTCCATCGTCGTAATACCATTTAGTAAGACCATCTCTTTTATCGTCAACATAAAAACTCTCTTCTTGCAGGGTTGCGTTTTGGTAGTAAACTTTTTTAGGGCCATTCAATTTACCATTTTTATAATTCGATTCGAGTTCGGCACGACCGCTGGTACTAAATAACTTGTAAGTTCCTTCTAATATATCGTTCTTGTAGTAGCATTCTTTTCGCAGGTACCCGTTATTTTTAATTTCCAAACTTATTCCGTTGCGTTTATCATCCTTGTATTCGTCGATGTTACCAATCATACCATCCGGATAGTAGGTTTTCCAGGCGCCATCCTTTTTATTGTTTTGATAGGTTCCTACCATGTTCATATTTCCGGCTTTTTCTTTCCACAAACCCTGTTTTAACTTATTGGCATCTGTTTTATTTATTTCTGTTTCATTCCCCAAACCCGGAGTTTGAGCAATTGCGTTCATTGTAATTAAAAATGCGATGAGTGTAGTTAATTTTTTCATTGTTCTAAATTTTTAAAATGCTTGTGCGTCAAAATTCTTTATTTGCAATTTTTCGAACAAGAATGGGATTGTTAATCTTTGTTAAGCATGGGAGATGCTTCCTTTGTTACTCCGCTTTACAGCCATTTTTTTCGCTTAAAATAAACACCTAGTGTAATCATAATTGCGAGCATCAACATCCAAACTCCGGCATAACCCCAACGAGAATGCAATTCGGGCATAAAATCAAAGTTCATTCCGTACACCCCTGCTATAAAGGTAACCGGAATGAAAATGGTACTAATAATGGTCAACACTTTCATTACTTCGTTCATTCGGTTACTTAAGCTGGAAAGATAAATATCCATCATACCGGAAATTAAATCACGGTAACTCTCCACAGTTTCAATAACACGAATGGTATGGTCATGCACGTCTCTTAAATACACCGATGTAGACTCTTTAAATAATTTAGATTCACTTCGTTCGATGTTGTTTATTAAATCCCGTAAAGGCCACACGGATTTTCTAAGAAAAATCATTTCCAACTTCATGTTGTGCAATTTGCGCAAGGATTCCGGTTTGGGGTCGGTCATGATTTCTTCATCCAGCGCTTCCAGTTTATCTCCAATTTTTTCGAGAATGGTAAAATAAGAATCCACAATCGAATCGATGAGTGCATAAGCCAAATAATCGGCGCCACATTTTCGGATACGCCCTTTAGCCGATTTAATGCGCTCGCGAATAGGGTCAAATGCATCGCCACCATGTATTTCCTGAAAAGAAATTACGAGGTTATCGAGCAAAATAATCGACAATTGTTCTGCATGCAAATCGGTGTCGTAATAGAGCATTTTCATCATGGCCACATCGTAAAATTCATAGTCTTCGAATTTTGGACGCTGATCTGTATTCACAATGTCTTCTAAGGTTAGGGGATGTATGTTAAAAGCCTTGCCAATTTGTTCCACAACCGACGTATTGTGAATGCCATCCACATTGATCCATTTTACGGTTTTATTGTCTTTACAATCGAGAATGTCTTGAAAAGAAGTTATGCGTTTCTCGGTGAAACTATTTTCATTGAATTCGATAAGGGTAATGATGACCTCTTCCTTTTCTTGAATGCCGACAACTTCCAGGGTTCCGGGAGGCAATCCGGATTTTTCGACACGTTGAAGGGTAATGAATTCAGGTTTCCTTTTATTCTTTCCCATGTTCTTCTTTATATCCTTCCACAACAATAACGATTTCTCCTTTAATGGTTTTATCTTTATAAAAAGCAATTATTTCAGGAATTGTACCGCGTTGTGTTTCTTCGTAAATTTTACTGATTTCGCGTGATACAGATGCTTTTCTTGTTGCGCCGAAATGCAACTGAAATTCTTCAAGCGCCTTTATTAAACGATGGGGTGACTCGTAAAACACCATGGTACGTTCCTCGGTTTTTAATGAAAGCAATTTTGTGAGCCGGCCTTTTTTTTGCGGTAAAAAGCCTTCAAAACAAAATCGATCATTGGGCAAACCCGAATTTACAAGTGCCGGCACAAATGCTGTGGCGCCGGGAAGTGTAATAATTTGAATGCCCTCCTTCACTGCTTCACGCACGAGTAGAAATCCGGGATCAGAAATTGCGGGGGTACCGGCATCTGTAACAATTGCAGCATTCTCGCCTCCTGCAATGCGCGATACTATTGAAGCAACGGTTTTGTGTTCATTGTGCAAATGATGCGAATACATTTTGGTCTGGATTTCATAATGGCGCAGCAACAAGCCTGTTTTTCGCGTATCTTCTGCTAAAATAAAATCCACTTCTTTTAGGGTACGGATGGCGCGAAGGGTAATGTCCTCCAAGTTTCCAATTGGGGTAGGGACAATGTACAGTAGTGCCATTCAGACGATAATAATTTATTTGTAACGCTTTTCCAGAATTTGGAGCAAGCGCACAAATGCGTAGCTTTCCGTATTCCAATTGTTTTGCCGTGCTAAACCTTGTACATAGTTTTCTGATTCTGAAAAGGTGCGAAGGGTACTTAACTGTTCGATTGCTAATTTATAATTGCCATCGTTTCGGGCAAAAAGATTATTGATGAGTAAAAATTTATCGTTAATACCAATCAGCATTTTTAAATCTTTTATCACTTTTTCTGAAGAAGTGCTCTTGGTTGTTTTAGAAGCCTCTTCTACTTTGGGAGTTGACATAACTTCCTCTGCTGTTGGATGAGCTTGTGGCTGCTCAGCAACAATTTGAGGAGTTGGAGGAGTCATAGTTTCTTGCTTTTCAACAAGAGGGCTTTCTGTGACTTTGGGCACAAAAGTGACCGGTTTATTTCTTTCAAAGTTAGCTCGGTCATGAAAACGGCGCGAACGTTCCTGCGACATATACGACTCGTCGTTGGAGTGCAAATAATTATTAATGATTGATTTTTCGTACAGTTTACGAATCTTTGAGGTGATTAACTCTAACTCAATGAGTGGAATCCGGTCTTCCTCCTCCACAAAGGTATAATGTGTTTTAATGCTTCGAATCAGCTCTTTAATCTCTTTTCCTATTTGCTCTTTTGTCATGTGGCTTAAAAAAAAAATTACTTTTGCAGGCAATCTTTCTATCGGCTAAATTAATTATTCTGATTAATTACCGTGGATAAAAAGAAAAAAAATATCCTATGTCTGTTTTTCACGAAAATAATATTTCTCAAAGTCCTCGAAAAGGCTCAATTGAAGTGGTTTGTGGCTCTATGTTTTCAGGAAAAACAGAGGAGTTGATACGTCGCCTTAAGCGCGCAAAATTTGCCAAGCAAAAAGTTGAAATTTACAAGCCATCGGTTGATACACGATACGACGAAGAAAAAGTAGTTTCGCATGATTCAAATTTTATAATGAGCACTCCGGTGGAGTCCTCCTCCAACATTTTGCTCCTTTCGGGAGATGTAGACGTAGTTGGAATTGATGAAGCGCAATTTTTTGATGAGGAACTTGTGAACGTATGTAACACCCTAGCCAACAATGGTACACGTGTGATTGTTGCAGGTTTGGACACCGATTTCTTAGGAAAGCCATTTGGGCCTATGCCTGCACTCATGGCAATTGCAGAAGACGTAACGAAAGTGCATGCCATTTGTGTGCATTGCGGAAATTTGGCGAATCATTCACACCGCACTACCAACGAGAAATCGTTGGTGCTTTTAGGCGAAACACAAAACTACGAGCCGCTTTGCAGACTTTGCTACAACAAAGCACGAACAGCACAAGAATCTATTTAACGAACCCAAAAAAATGCCCCTTTCTGCTTACACGATTTCCGGAATTTCCAAACTCATGGATGCCGAATTAATAAAGCTCTCATCAGATTGTGAAATTAAATTTTTGTTGCTTGACAGCAGACGACTCTCCTCGCCCGACAACTCCTTGTTTTTTGCCATAAAAGGCGCGCGCAACGATGGCCATAAATTTATTGCCGATTTATATCAAAAAGGGATACGAAATTTTGTGGTATCGGAAGTGCCTGAAATTTTTTCGCAACTCAGGGATTGCACTATTTTAAAGGTTCCAGATACACTTTTAGCCTTGCAAAAATTGGCGGAATATCATCGTAATCAATTTCAAATACCTGTGCTGGGAATAACCGGAAGCAATGGTAAAACAATTGTGAAAGAGTGGCTGTTTCAATTGCTGCGAGAGGATAAAAATATAGTGCGCAGTCCTAAAAGCTACAATTCGCAAGTGGGCGTTCCGTTGTCGGTTTGGGAAATGCAGTCGGAGCACGAATTAGCTATTTTCGAAGCCGGAATCTCACAACCCAATGAAATGCACTTTTTGCATCAGATTATCCGCCCCACACTTGGCTTATTGACAAATATTGGACAAGCACACAGTGAAAATTTTACATCTGAAATTCACAAAGTACAAGAAAAATTAAAATTATTTGAAGGTTGTGAATCACTTATTTATTGCAAGGATTACACCGTTATTCATGAGCAAATTACCCACTCTGAACTATTTTCACAAACACGCTTGTTTTCTTGGTCACGCAAGTCAAAGGCCGACTTACAAATTGGCAGAATTGAAAAGCTCAGCACCGAGACAAAAATTCAAGGAATTTATAACAACGATTTTCTAAGTATTACGATTCCATTTATGGATGATGCCTATATTGAAAATGCTATTCAATGTTGGGCTTTTATGCTTTTGTTGGGATACAACAACAGGGTTATTGAAGCCCGCATGCACTTGCTGAGCCCGGTAGCGATGCGTTTGGAGTTAAAGGAAGGCATGAACAATTGCTCCATTATTAACGACAGTTACAATTCGGATTTAGGATCATTATCCATTGCACTTGATTTTTTGAATCAACAAAAACAGCACAACAAACGAACGGTGATTCTTTCCGATATATTACAAAGCGGCAAAGATGAAGCCTCGCTGTATAAAGAAGTTGCCGATTTATTGCAAAAGAAAAAAGTACATCGTTTAATCGGAATCGGTGAAGCCATATCGCGCCAAGCAAAATTATTTTCGGGCGAAAAAAGTTTTTACTTCTCTACATCCGAATTTTTGAATCGATACAATACTTCCTTTTTTAGAGATGAAACAATTTTGCTGAAAGGTGCGCGTGCGTTTGGCTTTGAACAAATCAGCAAACTTTTGCAGCAAAAAGCACATGAAACGGTTCTTGAAATTAATTTAAATGCATTTGTACATAACCTGAATTATTACCGCAGCATTATCGATAAAAAAACCAAACTAATGGCCATGGTAAAGGCTTTTTCTTACGGTAGCGGCAGCTTCGAAATTGCGAACATACTTCAATTTCACCGTATTGATTATTTAGCGGTGGCTTATGCCGATGAAGGAATTGAATTGAGAAAAGCCGGAATCACTACCCCAATAATGGTAATGAATCCCGAAGAGCAAAGCTTTGATGCAATGTTGAATTATGAATTGGAGCCCGAAATTTACAGTTTTCGAATGCTCGGAATTTTTAGTGACGTCGTAAAACGTATCGGAAAACCAACTGCCATTCACATTAAGCTCGACACAGGTATGCATCGCTTGGGATTTGAAGAAAAAGATGTTCCTGAGCTTATTGTAAGAATCAAAAACAATAAATATTTACTTATAAAATCTGTCTTTTCGCATCTCGCCGCAAGCGATGAAAAGGAGCATGATACATTTACCCGAAATCAAATTGATTCCTTTACTCAAATGAGTGCGCAATTTCAAAAACATTTTGAGTATCCAATCTTGCGACACATTTTAAATTCAAGCGGCATTGCCCGTTTTGGAGGTGCTCAATTCGAAATGGTGCGTTTGGGTATTGGGATGTATGGTATCTCGGCAAACGATTACGAACAAATGAATTTGCAAAATGTGAGTACTTTAAAAACAATAGTTTCGCAAATTAAATTGGTTTCACCTCCCGACACCGTTGGTTATAGCCGGAAAGGGGTGCTCTCGAAACCTACCCGAATTGCTACTGTCCCCATTGGTTATGCCGATGGATATAACCGAAAATTAGGCAATGGTGTAGGTAAAATGATTGTGGGTGGACAAGTAGCACCCACTGTTGGGAGTATTTGTATGGATATGTGTATGCTGGATGTTACCGACCTTAATGTGAACGAAGGAGATGAAGTGATTGTTTTTGGCGACGCCTATTCGATTGCCCAAATGGCAAAGGATATGGGTACAATTCCCTACGAAGTCCTCACTAATGTATCAAGGCGTGTTAAGCGCATTTACTATCAGGAGTAAGCTATTTTTGAATACAGATTTTTTTACTGAAGTGACTGTCTTTTGAATCCATTCGAAGCTCATAAATGCCGGACACGATTGACGTATTCGATAGATTTATTTCCACATTTTGATAGCCTATTCGTTTCGCTTCCATCGCATCTTCAAGAAGCAATTGCCCTTGGGCTGAATACATTCTTAGTTGAAAGGGAGATGTAGATGCCGCATAGAAGCGCATTGTCATTTTATCTAAAACCGGATTTGGAAATACCGAAAATTCATCATTTGATTGCCCGCTTTCTTTCTGCGCTAGTGCACAGACTCCCGGCATGGCAATATCCAACCAGTTAATTCTTGCATTTAAATAATTCTTTAATGCAGTAATTTCGCCGGCATAAGTGCTAGGTATTGGGTTTGGATTGGGCCATACATATACACCTAATATTGGCCAGGTATCATAATGCCGCACACGTGCTTCTGTTGTTAAGCTTACTATTGAATCGATATAAGTATTCAAGAAAGAGGTATTCAACAAGGATGCACGAAGCGCCAACCATCGGCATTTTAACTCGCTTGTAAAATAGGGATCTTGCATAAATTTTTCCCACCAAAAGGGTATTTGATTAGGGTCAGTTCCACATACAGCACCAAAATCATAAGCCCATCCTGAAGTTACATTCGCACCACAATAATTTGCATTTTTATAAGCAATATTAAAATCCCACACCGGGCCAGCTTTCAATTTACCCCCTTTGCTATCCTTATTCTTAAAGAGATAGGTACTAAGACGATAACCATCCACATTCTTGCTTAATTCATTGAGCAGAAAAAAATCGATAAACGAATTTACATCTGCAAAATGGCGGTACCCATTCACCGAATCCGCTAAACTAATATTGGTTAAGGCATATTCAAAACTATCGACATAGCTCTGTATATAAGCCTCCTGCTGAACCAAAATTTCACTTGGGTCGGGATATTCATATTGATAATAAATACTTTGATTATTGGGATGTGTTGCTGCTAAATAGTTTGAATTCCATCCCGCGCCGCCACTTCCGGTAAGTTTATCAATTTTAATTATATAGCCGCCTGTTAAATCATCCCCGAAAATATCATTCGAATCTAGATTGGAAATATTTATCCGGTGGTCATCTCGTTTCAACTTTTCCATCAGCACATAAATGCCTTGGTAATTACCATTTACAACCAATTCGCAGAATTTAGTTCTTGCAGCATAATGCCCCATCCGTCTTGATAAATCGTAGGTAAGCACATTCCGGACCAAGCTTTTATCGTTGTAAGGCGGATATAAAATCCAATCGTGTTCCTTGGGCATTCCCAGTAAAGCAGTATCTAATTGGTCGCCAAAAGCATCACGAGTCTCAATGCCATAAGGCTTTTGCGGAAATCCTTGAGAAGTGGAACCACGAAATTCTATTCCAATTTTATTGTTGTAATTGTTGTATGGATCGGTAACATAATTGCGTACACCCGGACCATTATAAATAATGCCCATATCGGCGGTAATTTTTGGCTCATCCAAAATAGTTTGTCCATGTGTATTGATGAAAACAATTGGTAAATCAGATGAAGTAAAAGGCGTTGCGATGGCAGGATTGGTGCCAAAAACAATGCGCCAATTAATTACATATCCGACATCCGGAGTAGAGGTATCGAGTATGCGCAATTTCCAAAGCCCATTTGAAGCTTGACCATTATTTACAAATCCCAATGGACTTTGAGGTTTATAAGTGGAGCTGTAGGGTGGGTTACCATTCACAATAGAATTTGTTGCATTGCCGGAAAAACAAGTGTTTGTGTAATTATTTCCACTGCCACCGTTGCCAATCGACAAATCAACCAAGGTGCCGTCCGGTGCTTCAAGGCGAATATTTAAGTCGCTCACATAATGGTGATACACATTAATACAAACACTTTCAACACCAAAAGTTGAATCCAAACTGCTTGGAGAAAGCCCATTTACATTTATGGTAAAAGTAGCTTCCGGGCCGCCATCGGGTATGGCGCCACCGCCCCCGTTATAGGTTTGAGAAAAGCAAAATATATCGGCGCTGCTAAGTAATAATAGTAAGAAAAATTTTTTCATTCAGGTGTATGGATGGTTTTTTCGAATTCGTTCACTATTCGATAGAGGTTGAACTCGGTTTGAGCTAATTTTGTTTCAATAAATTTTGCAAGCTGCATTTTATTTAAATCTTTCATTCTTCTGCTTTGAATGATTTGATAAGCTTTTTCGGTGTAGAGCAGCGATTTTGTTGAATCTTTAAGTTGAGCAATATGAAGTTTAATTGCTTCAAAAAGAGTATCCACGCCTACCTTTTCGGTAGCAATAACTTTTATAATCTTGGGAATCCATTTGCTGGCATCCGCACTGTGTGTAAGCTCATGGAGGTTCTTTAAAAATAATTCCGAACCGGGGCGATCCGATTTGTTCACCACAAAAATATCAGCAATTTCCATGATGCCTGATTTTAAACTTTGCACCTCATCGCCGGCTTCAGGCACAAGCACAAGCACTGTTGTATCAGCCAATCCCACGATTTCTACTTCTGATTGCCCCACACCTACTGTTTCAACAAAAATATAGTCGAATCCAAAGGCTTTCATAACATCCGTTATTTCAATAATCTTTGCGGTTAATCCTCCAAGTGAACCTCTCGTTGCCAAAGAACGGATGAATATCTTTTCATTTAAAAAATGATCTGCCATGCGCACCCTATCGCCCAACAGTGAGCCAAAATTGAATGGAGAGGTGGGATCGATGGCAACAATTCCGATTTTTAAATTTTGAGCACTCAAGTGAGCTACGAGCGCATTTATAAGCGTGCTTTTCCCAGCTCCGGGAGGACCTGTGAAACCCAGTATTGGCGTCTTTTTTGAAATCGTTAAGTCCGCTAAAAGTTCTTCAAATCCGGGCAAATCATTTTCCACAACCGTGATGCAGCGTGCCAATGCACGTACATCTCCCCTATGTAATTTTTCTACTAATTCTTTTGTTGTATCCATGCTGCGGAAAGCAAATATAAACGGATTTCCTGAACGATTTTGCTTTCTGTAAAAGGAATTCAGAAATTAGGGATGAAAAGTAACTCATGTAAATTGGTATTTTTGCGACGCATACTAAAATCAATTTTTTTGCATGACTCCACTTTCGGTTGTAATAATTACTTTTAACGAAGAGCGCAACCTTGCTCGTTGCTTGGCTTCTGTGAAAGAAATAGCCGACGATATAGTAGTTGTGGATTCCTTTTCGACAGATAAAACCGAAACTATTTGTAAGCAATATGATGTTCGATTTGTGCAACATTCTTTTGAAGGCCACATTGAGCAAAAAAATTGGGCTATCACGCAAGCAAAATACCCACATGTTTTATCCTTGGATGCAGATGAGGCGTTGGATGAAACTTTAAAAAAATCAATACTTGTAGCCAAGAATAGGTGGGAGTTTGATGGATATACCATGAATCGACTTACAAATTATTGTGGTAAATTTATTCATCATTCGGGCTGGTATCCCGATACAAAACTGCGCTTATGGGACAGCCGTAAAGGAAAGTGGGGCGGCACAAATCCTCACGATAAATACGAATTAATAGCTGCCAACGCCAAAACAGGTCATTTAAAAGGGGATATTTTGCATTTTAGTTTTTACAGCATTGAAGAGCACTACAAGCAAGTAAATTATTTTACCGACATCATGAGCAAAGCGCTTTACAAAGAAGGAAAAAGAGCTAGTTGGATAGCCATATACCTTAATCCTATTGCCAAATTCCTGAGTGCCTTTTTTGTTCGCTTAGGATTTTTGGACGGATATTATGGCTTTATGGTATGCAAAATATCGGCCTTTGCTACCTACCTTAAGTATTCCAAATTAAAAGCACTCGAAAAAGCCTCCTAACTATGCAGCTTTTACACATTAGCACAGCATTATCCTGGAGAGGTGGGGAGCAGCAGTTGGCTTATCTTATTGACGGGCTGCGCCATAAAAATCTTTCACAATACGTATACTGCTTTAGGCATTCCGAAATTGAGAAGTATTGCCAAAAGCAAGAAATAGCATGCATTACACATGCACGCGCATCGGCTTTAATCCCTTTTGATTTTTGATATTGCTCAAAAATGCCGTCGATTAAACATTGGTATCATACATGCACACGATGCGCATGCACATACCCTTGCAGTTCTATCCTGTGCATTGTTTGGCAATAAGGTACAAATTGTACTCAGCAGAAAGGTAGATTTTCCAATTAAAATAATTTCTTTTCGCGCTATAAATACAATCATCCCGCAATAAAAAAAATCATTTGTGTTTCGGCTAAAATTGCTGAAATCCTTGCTCCTGAAATTCACAACAAAAAAGTATTTTGCACCATATACGATGGAATTGATTTGTCTCGCTTCCAACATAAATCAATAGGATTACTGCGGAATGAGTATTCCATTCCAGCAGGAGAGCTGATTATTGGAAACATAGCAGCTATTGCGGCACACAAGGATTATTTCACTTTTGTGGATGTTGCAGAAATAGTGCTTTCAAAAAATATAGCAGCCACTTTTTTCATTGTTGGAGATGGTCCGGATAGAAAAGAAATTGAGCAGTATGTGCATGCTAAAAAATTAGGGCACAAAATTCTTTTTACCGGATTCCGAAATGATGTTCCCCAAATTTTACCGGAGTTCGACATCTTGCTTTTACTTCAAAAACAGAAGGGTTAGGCTCTTCCATTTTAGATGCTTATGCATGTAAAGTTGCAGTGGTAGCAACACAAGCCGGTGGTATTCCCGAAATTGTGTCTCATCTTGAAACCGGACTTTTATCGCCCATACAACAGGCAACACAACTTGCAGCCAATATTGAGTACCTTCTTGCCCCATTTTAGTTTTTACAGCATTGAAGAGCACTACAGGCAAGTAAATTATTTTACCGACATCATGAGCAAAGCGCTTTACAAAGAAGGAAAAAGAGCTAGTTGGATAGCCATATACCTTAATCCTATTGCCAAATTCCTGAGTGCCTTTTTTGTTCGCTTAGGATTTTTGGACGGATATTATGGCTTTATGGTATGCAAAATATCGGCCTTTGCTACCTACCTTAAGTATTCCAAATTAAAAGCACTCGAAAAAGCCTCCTAACTATGCAGCTTTTACACATTAGCACAGCATTATCCTGGAGAGGTGGGGAGCAGCAGTTGGCTTATCTTATTGACGGGCTGCGCCATAAAAATCTTTCACAATACGTATACTGCTTTAGGCATTCCGAAATTGAGAAGTATTGCCAAAAGCAAGAAATAGCATGCATTACACATGCACGCGCATCGGCTTTTAATCCCTTTTTGATTTTTGATATTGCTCAAAAATGCCGTCGATTAAACATTGGTATCATACATGCACACGATGCGCATGCACATACCCTTGCAGTTCTATCCTGTGCATTGTTTGGCAATAAGGTACAAATTGTACTCAGCAGAAAGGTAGATTTTCCAATTAAAAATAATTTCTTTTCGCGCTATAAATACAATCATCCC
Organism: Bacteroidota bacterium; assembly: GCA_016721765.1. Classification (NCBI taxonomy): domain Bacteria; kingdom Pseudomonadati; phylum Bacteroidota; species Bacteroidota bacterium. The sequence continues at coordinate 1,564,065 of JADKHO010000001.1, read as the reverse complement.
GCAATAAAAAAATCATTTGTGTTTCGGCTAAAATTGCTGAAATCCTTGCTCCTGAAATTCACAACAAAAAAGTACTTTGCACCATATACGATGGAATTGATTTGTCTCGCTTCCAACATAAATCAATAGGATTACTGCGGAATGAGTATTCCATTCCAGCAGGAGAGCTGATTATTGGAAACATAGCAGCTATTGCGTCACACAAAGATTATTTCACTTTTGTGGATGTTGCAGAAATAGTGCTTTCAAAAAATATAGCAGCCACTTTTTTCATTGTTGGAGATGGTCCGGATAGAAAAGAAATTGAGCAGTATGTGCATGCTAAAAAATTAGGGCACAAAATTCTTTTTACCGGATTCCGAAATGATGTTCCCCAAATTTTACCGGAGTTCGACATCTTGCTTTTTACTTCAAAAACAGAAGGGTTAGGCTCTTCCATTTTAGATGCTTATGCATGTAAAGTTGCAGTGGTAGCAACACAAGCCGGTGGTATTCCCGAAATTGTGTCTCATCTTGAAACCGGACTTTTATCGCCCATACAACAGGCAACACAACTTGCAGCCAATATTGAGTACCTTCTTGCCCACCCCATCGAGAAAAAAAGAATGGTCGAAAATGCATTTCATTTTGTGCAGCATTTTTCGAAAGAAAAAATGGTGGATGAAAGTTTCAAAACCTATATGGAATTGGATAGTTGATCATTCAGACGACTATTTTGCTCATTCAAAATAAAATCAAAACGAAAGCCAAATTTGAACCGTTCAAAACTTAAGAGCTTAATTAACAACCCCATTCTGATAAATAATTTTGAGTTGTGCTGTTAAAGCCATTTTATTCACTTAGTTTTGTTACAGTTTTGAGAGCTGAAACACTAAAATTACAAACAGTTAATCCATAAAAATATGGGCTTATTTGATTTTCTAACCCAGGAAATAGCCATCGACTTGGGGACGGCAAACACCTTGATTATTCACAACGACAAAGTGGTGGTGGATGAGCCAAGTATTGTTGCCATTGATCGAACCACAGGCAGGGTGATTGCTGTTGGAAAAAAAGCCATGCAAATGCATGGAAAAACACACGAAAATATAAAAACCATTCGCCCCTTGAAAGATGGGGTTATTGCGGATTTTGATGCGGCAGAGCACATGATTCGAGGAATGATTAAAATGATAAATCCAGGTAAACGTTTGTTTACACCATCGCTAAAAATGGTAATTTGTATTCCTTCCGGAATTACAGAGGTGGAGAAACGTGCGGTACGCGACAGTGCTGAACATGCCGGGGGTAAAGAAGTTTACTTGATACACGAGCCAATGGCAGCAGCCATTGGAATTGGGATTGATGTGGAAGAACCGATGGGCAATATGATTATTGACATTGGTGGTGGAACAAGCGAAATTGCGGTTATAGCCTTGGGTGGGATTGTATGCGATAAATCGATACGCATTGCGGGTGATGATTTTACTGCAAACATTGAAGAATACATGCGCCGCCAGCACAACATCCTAATTGGAGAAAGAAGCGCTGAGCGTGTGAAAATTGAAGTAGGTGCGGCGACCACAGATATTGATAATCCACCACCGGATTATGCAGTGCACGGAAGAGATTTAATGACCGGAATACCTAAAGAAATTAGCGTTTCCTATGTGGAGATTGCGCATGCACTTGACAAATCCATTTCGAAGGTAGAGGAAGCCATCTTGAATGCTTTGGAGATGACACCCCCTGAGCTATCTGCCGATATTTATCGTACCGGAATTTATCTTGCAGGCGGTGGGTCGATGTTGCGTGGCTTAGATAAACGTATTTCGCTTAAAACAAAATTGCCGGTTCACATTGCCGATGACCCATTAAGAGCAGTAGCAAGGGGAACAGGTATCGCATTGAAAAATGTAGGAAAATTCCAGTTTCTTATCCGATAAAAAGCAAAAATATCATCGCACAAAAGCAGAAAAATTGAATGCTGAACCTTATCCGCTTTATTTGGAAATATTCTTCTTTTTTTCTGTTTCTCATTCTCGAATCCATTTGCTTTTATTTAATTTTTCAAAATAGCTTTTATCAAAAAGCGCAGTTTATTAGTTCCTCCAATAGCATTGCAGGCAATGTATTCACCACTGTTAACAGTACCCGTGAATACTTCAATTTAAAGGAAACCAATGAGATGTTGGCGCGCGAAAATGCCATTTTGCACACTGCAAGTAAAGCGGCCTTTGTAAGAACTAAAACAACCGAAACCACTGTTAACGATACACTCCTTAAACAACAATATATTTTTGTGAATGCGCGTGTAGTAAATAATTCCGTAAATAAACGCAACAATTACCTCACCTTAAACATTGGAAGCAATCGAGGAATAAAGCCCGAAATGGCAGTAATTTCGAGCAATGGAATTGTAGGTATCACCAAAGCAGTATCCGAAAATTTTACCTCTGTGTTATCCGTTTTGAACAAGGATGCAAAGATCAGCGCAAAAATCAAAAAGAATAATTATTTCGGATCACTGAGTTGGGAAGTCGGTGATTATAAATTAGGAACCCTTACCGATATTCCTACACACGTAAAGATTTTAAAAGGTGATACCATTGTTACAAATGCTTTTTCTGCGATATTCCCGGAGAATATTATGATTGGATTTATAGAAAGCTATGAAATAAAACCGGGTGATAATTTTTACACTATTTCTGTTCGCTTTAGCACAAACTTTAAAAATGTGGCGCACGTATTTGTGGTTAAAAATTTAATGAAGGAAGAACAAAATAAACTAGAGCAGGAAACACAAAATGATAAATGAGATTATAAAACAACTCTTCCGTTTTATTTTTTTGCTACTGCTTCAAGTGTTGGTGCTCAACAACATTCAGTTTAGCGGCTATATCAATCCTTACCTGTATGTGCTTTTTATACTGATGATGCCTTTTGACACCCCATCGTGGGTTGTACTGTCGGGCGGGTTTTTAATGGGATTGAGTGTGGATACATTTATGAATACTGCCGGCACGCATGCAGCAGCAACAGTTGCTATGGCATTTGTAAGAAGCTCAGTACTCAAAATTTTTGCTCCACGCGAGGGTTATGAATTTGGTACTGAACCTACCTTGCGGTACATGGGCCCAGCCTGGTATCTCTCCTATTCAACCATTTTAGTTTCGATTCACCACTTGGTGTTTTTTTATATTGAAGTATTTCGTTTTAGTGAATTTTTCTCTACCCTTTTACGCATTGTGTTGAGTATTCTTTTCACTATGATATTAGTGATGCTCAGCCAGTTTTTGATTTACAAACCGAGGGATAGAAAATGAATCGTTTTTCCGATCGTAAGTTTGTTATCGCTGCTATCTTTATTTCAATCGGCATCATTTTTCTTTTACGTCTTTTTTATATTCAGGTGTTGAATGATGAATACCGCTTATCCGCAAACAACAATGTTTTGCGCTATGTAACTCAATATCCGGCGCGGGGATTGGTGTATGACCGTGATGGCGAATTGCTGGTATACAATGAAGCGGCTTATGATTTAATGGTTACACCGCGACAGGTAAAAGATTTGGATACACTAAATTTTTGCAATACGCTGGGAATTACCAAAGAAGTATTTATTAAAAAAATGAAAGTGGCGCGGAATTATTCTCCCTACAAAGAATCAATTTTCGAGAAACAACTTTCGGCCGAGACCTATGCCACGCTTCAAGAGAAACTGTATTCCTTTCATGGATTTTATGTGCAATCGCGCACCCTTCGTAAATACCCGGGCTTAATTGCAGCACATACACTTGGCTACGTTGGCGAGGTTAACGACAAGTTAACACAAGAAAATCCGTACTATCGATCAGGCGATTATATTGGCATTAGCGGTGTAGAAAAATCGTACGAAAAAGAATTGCGGGGTAAGAAAGGATTATCGGTAATGATGGTGGATGTATTTAATCGACCCAAAGGAAAGTTTAATAACGGAGAATACGATACGCTTGCCATTACCGGCGCGAATTTAATTACAGCACTCAGTGCAAAATTGCAACGCTACGGTGAGCAATTGATGCAAGGAAAAACCGGAGGTATTGTTGCTATCGAGCCTTCTACCGGAGAAGTACTAGCAGTGGTAAGTGCTCCTTCTTATGATCCCAATTTATTGGTGGGCAGGGAACGTTCAAAAAACTATGGCATGCTGCTCCAGGCCGAGGGATTACCTTTGTTTAATCGTGCCTTGATGGCCTATTATCCACCCGGTTCAACCTTTAAACTTATTAACGACTTAATTGCGCAGCAGGAAGGAGTGCTGATTCCAACTACGAGTTATTATTGCGACGGCGGATACCACATGGGAAGTCAAACCGTTAAATGCGATGCGCGTCATGGAAGTATTCAATTGCGCGCAGCAGTGCAACATTCGTGTAATACCTACCATTGCTATGTTTTTAGAAGTATTATCGACAATAAAAAATATAAAACTACCGAAGAAGGCTATGAAGCTTGGAGAAATCATGTGCTCACTTTTGGGATTGGAAAACGCTTGTACAGTGATTTACCGCAAGAATTAAAAGGGATGGTTCCTTCGGTTAAATATTACGATAAATACTTTGGAAAAGGGCGGTGGCGTTCCTCTACGGTGGTATCGCTTTCAATCGGCCAGGGTGAACTAGGAATTACTCCTTTGCAAATGGCCAATACCATGTGCATCATTGCCAATAGAGGATTTTACTATACCCCACACATCATAAAAAAAGTTGGAAAAGAAGATTTACACCAGAGTAAATTCAAGGAAAAACAGTATACGGATATTGATCCCCACTATTACGATGTGATGATTGATGGTATGCAGGATGTGGTAGAACAGGGAACAGCTGCAGGTTCAAAAATAAAAGGAATTACCATTTGTGGAAAAACCGGAACCGCGCAAAATCCCCACGGCAAAGATCACTCACTCTTTGTTGCATTTGCACCACGTGAAAACCCAAAAATTGCAATTGGAATAATGGTCGAAAATGGTGGTTGGGGTGCCAGCTGGGCTGCTCCAATTGCTTCCTTAATGATTGAAAAATATTTAAACGATTCGATTGCTACTCCGGCGCGCCGTGCGTTAGAGAAAAGAATGTTAGAAGGTAAAATTATAATGCCCAAAAAATAATGAGAGAACAAGGCGGCATATTTAAAAACTTAGATCCCATTTTGGTTACACTTTATTTAATTATGGTGTTGATGGGATGGTTAAATATTTACGCATCCGTTTACAATGAAGAACATCAAAGCATCGTAGACTTTACTCAAAAATATGGAAAGCAATTAATTTGGATTGCAACTGCGCTTTTACTTGCTATTATTATCCTGATTTTGGACGGAAATTTTTATGCTGCCTTCTCCTATCCCATTTATGGAATAAGTATTATTTCATTAATTCTTGTCTTGTTTATTGGTAAAGAAATTTCAGGAAGTAAGTCTTGGTTTCGCTTGGGAGAATTCGGCATTCAACCGGCAGAGTTTGCCAAATTTGCTACCAATATGGCACTTGCTAAATTCCTTAGCAACATCAACATTAAAATGACTGATGCACGCACGAAAGTTATTTCGGCGGCCTTAATTATACTTCCAATATTACTCATACTTGTAGAAAATGAAACCGGTTGTGCACTTGTTTTCTTTGCCTTTATTTTGGTGCTTTATCGCGAAGGATTGTCGGGCAATATCTTGTTGCTGGGCTCTGCTGCAGCCATTCTCTTTGTATTGGCGTTACTCATAAATAAGTTTATTTTAATTGGAATTATAGCCGGAGTTGCTTTATTATTAATTCTTGTCGTTCGCCGAAATCGCTCTAACCTGCTCATCATCATGGGTTCCTTAATTTTTGCATCGGCAACAATCTATAGTGTGGATTATGCATTCAACCATTTGGAACCACATCAAAAAAAACGCATCAATGTTTTTCTTGGAAAAGAGACCGACAAGAAAAAAGCCGGCTACAATGTGAATCAATCGCTCATTGCTATTGGCTCTGGTGGGTTTACCGGAAAAGGATATTTACAAGGGACTCAAACAAAATATGATTTTGTTCCGGAACAAAGCACCGATTTTATTTTTTGTACAGTCGGCGAAGAATGGGGATTTATTGGAACATTTGTAGTTATCACCCTATTCATCGTACTACTCTTACGCATTATTTTTATTGCTGAACGGCAACGCTCCCCCTACACCCGGATTTATGGATATGGAGTAGCCTCAATTCTGTTTTTTCACGTATTGGTTAATGTTGGAATGACTATCGGATTGGCTCCGGTAATTGGCATTCCCTTGCCTTTTTTTAGCTATGGTGGTTCCTCCTTGTGGTCGTTTACTGTGCTCCTTTTTATATTTATAAAAATGGATGCATATCGCTTACAAGTGCTTCGGTAAGAAGCATCTAATAAAAAATTCCTACCTTAGTGTGAAATTCATTTTAATGAAGAATGAAAAAGAGGTTGCACCATTTTTTTTTCCTTTTCACCTTGTGGCAACTTTGTTTTCCATCCACACTATTTTCCCAACAAAAATTAGATGCAGATAGTCCGGAATATGAACAAGCCAAACAAGCTAAAATAGCTCTCTTTCGGCAACAGCATCTGTTTGAAACTCATCCAACTGATACAGAAGCAAAGCTGGATTCCACCACCGATTTTTTCAGGTCTTGTAAGGAACTCATTGCTGTTGACTCCAGTTTTTTAATTGTTCCATTTGATACTTCCTCTTTTGTGCATGCCCCGCAATATCGCAATGACGATAAATCCACACAGGCTATTCCGCTTCCTTTTAATTTTTGCTTTTATGGACAAGATTACGATTCGGTATTTATTAATAACAATGGAAGTATCTCCTTCGACTATCCAACAGCTACTTTTATTCCGGATTCATTTCCTACCAATTATTACAAAATGATTGCGCCCTTTTGGGCAGATGTGGATACACGGAATTTGCAAAGCGGCTTAGTGTATTACAAAATTACTCCTACACACCTGATTGTTACGTGGGACCATGTGGGCTATTATGCATCACATGCCGATAAAAAAAACACCTTTCAACTTATCATCACCGATGGGATGGATACCCTGCTTCGACCCGGTAAAAATGTTTCCTTTCGCTACGATGAAATGGAGTGGTCGACCGGTGATATTGGTGGAATTGGAGGTTTCACAGACCCTGCAGCAACTATTGGTGCAAACTTTGGGGATTCCATTAAATTTATTCAGTTTGGCAGGTTTGCACAACCCGGTAGTTTTTATGACGGTCCTTATGGCTCCTGGGATGGTATTTCTTGGTTGAATGGAAGAGTATTTGAATTTAGTGTATGCGCTTCCGACAACATTGAACCGATTGTAAATAATTTTAATTATTGCGATACGCTCTATTCCTGCGTGGGCGATACCATCAACTTAGATTTATCCTTTTTATCTCCAGAGTTTGATCAAATTACTTCCTGCAATATCGTGGCAAGCAATCCTTCCGGATTAACTGTTACTGAAAATTCTGCCGGAGCTGTAAATACGATTAAAGCAAAATACATTGGAAATTTTTCCAACGTGGGCATTCAAAATATTGTTTTTACTGCCACCGACAATGGTAGTCCACCCGCATTTATCCAATTAAAAATAAACCTAAAAATAAACCCCTTTTATGATTCCATTTCGGTGATGGGAGCTGTTCAAAATATTTGCCCAAATACCACCGCATTACTCACGGCAACTTCGGGATTCGACAAATACAAATGGTCAAATAATTTTACAACTGCTTCCATAAATGCTCCTCCCGGCGATTATTATGTAATTGGAAAAAGAGGCAATTGTTATATCAGTTCCGATACAGTAAGCATTGGTGCTTATCAAACCACCATTCCCATTATTTCGGGTAATGATACTACTGTTATTTGCAAAGCCGACAGTACACTCTTTCAGGTAATCGGCAATTATCCACACTATTTGTGGAGCAATGGCGATACCACGCAAGCAGCCTTCCTGCAGCCGGGATTTGTGCAAGTTCAAACTACTGATTCGAACGGTTGCAAGGTAAAAAGCGCCGGCACTAACATTCCAGGTTTACCAAGCTATCCCGTAAGCATTTCGGGCATAAAAGTAATTTGCCCTGAGGATAGTATAACGCTTCATGCTGATCCCGGATTTTTAAGCTATGTGTGGAGCACCGGTAGCATCGATACCAGCATTACTGTTCCTATTGGAAACTATTTTTTAATTGGCCTTGATTCAAACAATTGTAAAAATTATTCGCCACTACTTACTGTTCCATTTTATGCGGTGAATGTGCCTGTTGTAAATGGATTCCAGCACTATTGCACCGGTGATAGTGTGGAACTCAGTTTTGCACCCGCTGCATCCAATTTTTATTGGAATACAAGCGATACGCTAAGCTCTATCTATGTAAAAAACGGAGATTATTTTGTAACAATTATCGATAGCAATCAATGTGCTGTTCCAAGTTTGAGCCTGCATGTGGAAGCCTTTCCAATACAACCCTTACTCATTAACGGTAGCTTGGGCTATTGTCCTGGTGACAGTAGTTTATTAACTGCCTCTGCAGGGTTCACAAATTACATGTGGTCTTTTGGAGATAGCCTTCCATCTGTTTATGTTCAGGCTGGAAATTATAGCATTACTGCAATTGATTCAAATGCATGTTTAAGCTCCAGTGCCCTTGTTCAAATTGCACCTTATTTGGTGAGTGCTCCTAGCATTTTAGGCAATTTAATGGTATGTCCTTCTGATTCCACCCTCCTGCAAGCAAGTGCCGGATTCAGCTCCTATTCCTGGTCCACAGGAGATAGCTCAATCTCCATTAATGTTCCGCAAGGAGTTTATACTGTTTTGGTGAGGGATAGTAATTCCTGTGTCACACAAAGTAACCCCGTATCTGTTCAGAATTATGCAGTGCAGCAGCCAATCATTAGCGGCAACACATTTTGTTGTTATAACGACAGCAGCTTACTCAGTGCGAGTCCTGGTTTTGTGCACTATAGTTGGAGCTCAGGCGATACAACAATGAGTGCGATGCAAACTCCGGGAATCTATTTCGTTGAAGTGCTTGATTCAAACAATTGTAAAACTGCGAGTTTAAATGGATTTGTGTTAAGTTCCTTCCCAATGAATTGGCCAACTATTTACGGATATGATTATTATTGCAAAGGCGATAGTGTGAAACTTTTTGTGAATTACACGTATCCACATTATTTATGGAGCAATGGTGCCGTCGATTCCATCACTTATGTTCAAACCGGAAACTATTCGGCACTAGTTACTGATGTGCATAATTGTGTTTACCAAAGTAACAGTGTGTTAATTCAGCAGTTTCCGGAGCATGTTCCGCAAATAAGTGGCAAGCATTTTTATTGTGAAGGAGATAGTATTTTGTTGCAAGCTGAACCCGGCTTTTCGCAAGTAATGTGGAGCAATGGTGTAGCTGCAAATGCAATTTATGCGCAAAGCGGAACTTATTCGTTAACCGCTAACGATTCCAACAACTGCTTAAGTTATGCATTGCCACATTCGGTAGCACCCAGTATTCCAAAAGCCGAGATTTTGGGTGAACAATACATTTGTGACAGTGATAGTGTTTATTTGCAAGTTAGTAATTCTTTTGCTCACTATGCCTGGAGCAATGGCTCGCAATTGCCGGCAATTTATGCTTTAAACGGTGCGTACTCCGTGCAAATTAGGGATAGCATTGGTTGTCAAGATGAGGATTCCCTATTTATATCCGCATATCCCTTGCCGAAGGCGCATTTTTCGTTTAGTCCATTGGAAGTGGAAGCAAATGAAAATGTACAATTTATAAATAACTCTGCTGCCGGAAGTTCCAATTTAATTGGGCACAGTTGGAGCATTAAGAACACAACAATTTTTTCGACGCAAAATAACCCCCAATATGTTTTTCCTGATTCCGGCTATTTTGAAATAGAGCTTCATGTTAAAGATGCCAATGGATGTAGTGATAGTTATTCCGAAATAATTCATGTAATCAAATCCATTAAAATTCCGAATATAATTACACCCAATGGAGATGGAGAAAATGATGTTTTTGAAATTGTGAATTTGAATTTAGCAAGTCCAACTGTTTTCGCGGTGTATGATAGATGGGGAAACAAATCTATTCGAGTAATCAGTATCAAAATGATTGGAAAGCTGATAATGCGGATGACGGAGTATATTATTTTGCATTAAAACTATTGGGCCAACCCGAAATAAAAGGCACATTAACGGTGCTGCGTTAATTCAATTGATACACCTTTCCCGGCAAGGATTTAACCACTCCATTAAATTCCAGATTCAATAAAATTCCGGCCACTTTACTCATTGGAAATTCTGAAAGCAAGGTTAAATCATCGATAGCAATATTGCCCTTTTCTTTCATTACCTCCACCACAATTTCCTCTTCGGGGTTTAACTCTACAAACAATTTTCGTTGCACCTGAACAGCAGCTGCTTCTCGGTTCCAATTAAGTAAATACGCTATATCCTTTGCCGATTCGATGAGGGCAGCTTTATTTGTTTTTATTAATCGGTTACAGCCTTCCGAATAAACATCACCCAATTTTCCGGGTACTGCAAACACATCGCGGTTGTAGGTATTTGCAATATCGGCTGTAATAAGTGCACCTCCCGAAAGTGCTGCTTCTATCACTACCACAGCATCCGACATGCCTGCCACAATGCGGTTACGCTTGGGGAAATTTTCTCGGTCGGGATTGGTTTCACTCATAAATTCAGTTAAGATTCCGCCCTGTTCAAGCATTCTTTCGGCCGTAACTTTATGCGCAGGTGGATAAATCCGATCTAACCCGTGTGCTAATACCGCCACTGTTGGAAGCCCTTGCTGCAAAGCGGCTTTATGCGCATAAATATCAATTCCGTAAGCCAAGCCACTTACAATTGTTGCCTGATGTTCACGCAATTCTTCCACTAAATGTTGAGTTATTTTTTTGCCGTATTCAGTCGCATTTCGTGTGCCTACAATGCTTATCATTTTTTCGGCATTCAAATTGGCCTTACCTTTAAAGTAAAGCACAATTGGGTTATCGTTACAATGTTTTAAGCGTTTAGGATAGCTTTCATCCAAATAAAAAAGCACTTCAATACTATGCTTCATTGTAAACTCCAATTCCTTTTCCGCACGCGAAAGAGCGGATTGATTTAGCAATGCATTGGCTGTAGATTCGCCCATACCGGGGATTTTTAGCAAGTGCGGCTTTTTTGCTTTAAAAACTTCTTCAGGACTGCCGCAATAGGCAATTAATTTTTTGGCTGCCACATCTCCAATTCCGGGAATTAAGGTTAAGGCAATGGCGTGAAGCAGTGAATGAGCCATGTACTAGAATTTATAGCCCTTGTAGTCTTTGGAAAACTCATCGGCGTCAAAACCGCCATTTACAATTAAGTTATGGTATTCATAGCCCTCATAAAAACCGAGGTCGTCATACACTTTTAAAAAAACCGGTAGGTTGCTTTTCTTATTGATATATAAAATTGTTTTGTTGGAATAATTGTTCGGAATCAAAATCTGCTTGCCTTCGATGTTGGTCGTATAATCCGATATCCAGGCATTTTTTTCTAATATCCGGTATTCGCCACAGTTAAATTCGGCAGCAATACTGGCAATGGTTTCGCCTTTCTCCACTTTGTAATTGATGTATTTAAAATCGGGATAACTTGCGAACAGTTTGTAACATTCGGTATTGTCCCAATTGATATCACCTATGTATGTAAATATTTTTTCGAGCGGAACACCTGCTTTAAAAATAGAACTGCGGGTAGTTTTAGCAATGTACCCAAATCCCAAATCGTGTATGGTATGGTGTTGGTTTTTGCGCATAATATCGCCCATTGGACTCAAACTTAAGGTGGCATAAGGAAAGCCGTTCGGATACACCCAGCACTCCCCTTTATTTTCGCCTTGCACCCACAATATTTCGGTTCCCTTTTTGGGATTTTTTAAGTACAGCTTTCGGGGCGAAGTATTTAGCTTTATTTCGGAAACTGCATTATGTGTTTCACCTTTCACGCGTTCGGCAATTAGCAAAGTGTAACGCACATTTTTTACTCCTTGAATGGCTTCAAACATTTTTTCTAAAATTTGTGCGCTGCCCTGTACCGGCTCTTTCGAGAAAACCGGAAGGCATATCAACACTACCGCAGTGGCTAAAAGTTTAAAAAAGAAAGCAGGATTAAAAATCTTCATTTAACGCAGATGAAGTACAAATATATTAATTGCTAAGGCGAATCGAAAACACAAAAAAGATGAATTTTGAATGATGCGCCAAGTCCGAAAAAATCCGTACTTAAATTTCTCTAGTACAATAGATTGTTATACGGATAACGTATCACATGCAAGGCTTTTACCTTGTCGTAAATGGTTTTACGAAACTCTTCCACATTCTCCTTTTCGGTTGCCGAGATAAATATACAAGGTGTGTTCAACTTAGCCATCCAGCTGCGTTTGAGGGTTTCGAGGTTCAAGTTTTCACGGTGTATTGGGGTCAAATCATCCTCGTCCTTTTCCACAAAAGTAAATCGGTCGATTTTATTAAACACCAATATAGTGGGCTTATCCAGCGCTTTTATATCGCGAAGTGTTTCGTTCACCACCTGAATATGTGCTTCAAAATTGTGGTGCGAAATATCCACTACATGCAATATTAAATCCGCTTCACGCACCTCATCCAAAGTTGATTTAAACGATTCAATCAAGTGCGTAGGAAGCTTACGAATAAAGCCAACTGTATCCGAAAGTAAAAAGGGCAAATTGTCAATCACAACTTTTCGAACCGTGGTATCCAAGGTGGCAAACAATTTATTTTCAGCAAAAACTTCACTCTTGCTCAATAAATTCATAATGGTGCTTTTGCCCACATTGGTATATCCGACTAAGGCCACACGAATCAACTCCCCCCTGCTTTTGCGTTGGGTAGCCATTTGCTTGTCGATGAGTTTTAATTGCTCCTTTAACTGGGATATTTTATCACGCACAATACGTCTGTCGGTCTCAATTTCCTTTTCACCTGCTCCACCCCTCGTACCTGTTCCACCGCGCTGGCGTTCCAAGTGCGTCCACAAACCTGTTAAGCGCGGAAGCATGTATTCGTAATAAGCCAATTGGGTTTGGGTTTTGGCATGTGCTGTTTGGGCGCGTGCTGCAAAAATATCTAGGATGAGGTTATTGCGGTCAATGATTTTTCGCTTCAATACCTTCTCAATATTACGCAATTGCGATGGACTTAATTCATCGTCAAACACCACCCAATCCACTTCATGTGTTTCCACATACACGCGCAATTCTTCCAATTTACCGGAACCAATAAAAGAGCGCGGGTCGGGGTTAGCAAGGCGTTGCGTAAATCGTTTGCCCGGTATGGCTCCAGCTGTTTCAATAAGAAACTGTAATTCATCGAGGTATTCAGTAATCAGCTGTTCATCTTGTTGCTGATTGATAATTCCCACCATAATAGCAGTGGCTTGCTTTAAACCGGTTTCGTGCAAAGTATTGGAGTGTAAAAATTATTTCTTAAGGGTTTGAATGTAATCCGTAACAGCTTGAATCTGCTCTTCACTCAATACTCCGCTGTAAGGTGTCATTGCCTTTCTACCATTGCTAATCACGTTTACCATAGCCGCTCTATCTAAGGTGGATACCGACAAATCAAAAGCACCCATAAAAGCTTTTTTTCCATCTTCACCGTGGCAGTTTAAGCAATATGAGGTATACACGGCTTTGCCCATTACTGCAACATCCTTTGAATTTAAAGCATTGTCGTCGCTTCCCAATGCTTTCTGTTTTTTACTCATTTCGGCAAGGCCGTAAGACATGATTATCATAAACAAGGATAGCACAGCGAGCGCTTTATTTGATTTTTTATAGGCTATAACAGCCACCGGAATAGAAGCCAGCACCAGCATAATTTTTATGAGCTGGAACATTTTCACACTTCCAATTTCAATCATCATCCATACCCCTGTAATTAAAAATGCTGCGCTCACAATCATCTCCAGCACCTTGGTCATTTTTTTAAACTTCTCTAAATTCTCTGTCTGGTTGGCAAGTAATAAAATTGTTTTAACAAGGTAAATCAATAAGAAAAGAATTACCGAAATTTTGTGGATGCTTAATAGTGTCATGTTTATTTTATTTGATTGTGGTTTATAATTTTATTCAATGCTGTTGTGAAACCTATGCTTCCTATGCTCCTATGTGGTTAAAAACTTTCTTCCAAATATTAAACATAACCCAGTTTTTCCCGAACGCGCATAAGCGTTTCGCGCGCAATGGCCTTTGCTTTCTCCTCCCCTGCTTTTAATTTATTTTCGAGCTCCTCCGTATGATTCATATAATATTCAAATCGCTCGCGAGCTGTTTTAAACTCCCGCAAGATACAATTCAAAAGTTCGGTTTTTGCATGCCCGTAACCATATCCTCCGCTAAGGTAATTTTGGCGCATGGTTTCCGTTTCTTCGGGACGAGCAATTAATTTATACAAATTATACACATTGTCGGTATCCGGATTTTTCGCATCTTCCAATGCTTTGCTATCGGTAACAATGCTCATTACTACTTTTTTTAATTCCTTTTCGGGAAGAAAAATATTGATGAAATTATTGTAGCTCTTGCTCATTTTTTGACCATCGATTCCCGGCACAATCATAACGCGTTCATCTGTTAAAGGCTCCGGAACTACAAGTGTTTCGCCACATCGATTATTGAATTTTTCGGCAATGTCGCGTGTCATCTCTAAATGCTGCAACTGATCCTTCCCTACCGGCACAAACTGTGCATCGTACAACAAAATATCGGCTGCCATCAATACCGGATAGGTAAATAAACCGGCATTTACATCCGCCAAACGCTCCGATTTATCCTTAAAAGAATGTGCGTTAGCCAGCATGGGATAAGGCGTGAAACAATTCAAAAACCAAGTAAGTTCGCACACTTCGGTAACTTTACTTTGTCGGTAAAAAATATTCTTTTCTGTATCAAAACCAAAAGCCAACCAAGCAGCTGCTGTGCTCAAGGTATTATTTTTTATCGCTGCACCATCTTTCACAGTGGTGAGTGTATGCAAATCGGCAATAAAAAACAGCGATAAATTTTCCGACTTTTTCGATAGTTCAATCGCAGGCAAAATAGCCCCCAATATATTCCCCAAATGCGGAACACCTGTGCTTTGAATACCTGTTAGGATGCGTGACATAAATTTTTTTATTGGGTAGCAAAAGTAAAACAATTCCCGAAACAATTCGGTATCACTAATCGTACTTAACAGCTTACGAAAATCCATCCTTGTGAAGTGAACCATTGTTTACCTAAACTTGGTTGGTAGATACCTTATACTCAAGCAACTGAATCAAATAGGGTTGTTTTATTTATTCGATAAAAATCCTTTCTTTGTAGAGCAACTATTTATTTTAGTTGTACAACTGTTAAGTATTAACCTATACAAATCACATTAAATTCTATTACCATGCTACCCAAAAGAAGATTATTCCACTACTTATTGAGTTTACTATGCATCATCGGTATAACTAATACTAAGGCGCAAAAGCAAGAAAAACTACCACCGGTTATCAGCAAAACAAATACAGCCTTGTATAATTTTGGCGTGCGTGTTTCTGATATGGACTTAACTAACTATTACGCCATTGATAAAAAAATAATGGATGATTTTTTTAAATCCATAACAAGCAGCTTGTCAAGCACAAATGGCATGACTTTAAAACCATTAAAATTTTTAGCCAGTTATATTGATTACGATCAGTATGGCTATCCGGTTAGCAGAGGCAAAAAGGCAGTAGCAACCAATACAGCCGACAATTATATGAACATTTCAGTAAGTGTTTCCGGAGCAGGAATGAAAGCACCTGCTAATGAAAGTAATCCCAATGATTGTGTGCTCTCAGAGAAGGTTGCTGTAAGATTGGAAATAACCGTTTTTGACAAAGCAGGAGAAAAAATATTTGATGAAACGGCTACTGCAAAATCAAAAGACAAAGTTGATTTTCATTATTCAAAATTTTCGATTGGAAAACTAAATGGAACTAAGCCGCAGCCTGCTGATACTAAGCTTTTGTATGAATTGCTTGCACAAGCTATTGAAGAAATGTCGTCGCAAAAATTTCCAAAGTGAGCAAGAACGTAAACTTGCAATCTGAAAGTTATTGATTAAAGCGCTGTATCCTTGAATCCGTTTTCTATTTGGTTGATTTATTTTAGGCTTATTAGGATGCTAAATAAAGCTTATATTCAATTTATTTTGAGCCCTATTCATGCTAATTTGAGCTTCAAATAACCAATTAATGAGGATTAGACTTCAACAGATATTATAAAGCAATCACTTCCTTCAAAAACTTTTCCGTTTCCAACCTCACCCCTTCCACATCTTTTGAACGAATAGGAGAAGCCAATACATGATCTCCTGCATTGGGCATGGCTACTGCGCGCTTTTTATCGGGCGATGTGCCCAATTGTTCCATCATGGTTTTGACAGCACTCACCTTTACTACCGGATCTTGATGGATTTCATCTTTATAATAGTATAAACTTAAACAGGGTTGATGAATGGCACTAAATGTTGCCAGACTCATGGTACTTTCTAATAACTCTTCCAAAGCCACTGCAGCTTCCAAGCGATAAGGGCTGTTCCAGTATTGTTTGTAAATTGGCCTTGGGTCGGGCGGGGTTAAATATTTTCCACCTTTTACCAAACGCGCTATTTGCAAGCCCCAAGGATTATTTACCAATGGCGCTGCCGGGTCGTTGATGGCGATGTTGGGGGAATATAAAACCAAGCCGGCCACATCCTCCGGAAAATCGGCCGCTAATTGCAATGCAAGCGTGCAGCCTGTAGAGGTGCCCATGAGAATAACTTTTTTGCCCAATTGTTTTCCGATTACAAGGGCCAATTTGGCGCTTTCCCATAGGTTATCCGCTGTTAGGTTTAGTAATTGTTCGGTGGTATCAATGCCGTGTTCGGCTAAGCGACTTAAATACAGGTTACAGCCAAACTCCTTCGCAATGGCTCGATGCACCGGATTTCCTTCTTCCTGGCTGGCACTGAACCCGTGGAGATAAACAATGGCATATTCTGTTATAGTTTTTAAACTATCGTTTGCCCATACGATACGTGCCTCGTTATTTGGTTTTAACTGATGCCGGGCTTCCATATCTTTAATATACATTTCCAAACCTGTCGCATCGGCCGGCACTTGTGGCAATTTTTTACTCAATTGGGGATGCTCCGGCGCTGGCCCAATGAGGTAAAGTAATGTTAACAGACACACCAACAGCAATAAAATACGTAATCCCTTTTTCATAATTCAGCTTTTTTTCAAAGATAGGTAGGATTTTAAAAAATAAATGACGGAAACTTTGGAAATTAAAATTGTTTCCATAGTTTTGTGCCCGATTTAAAAAAATGGAGACGCAAGAAAGAATAGAATTAGCCGCACACGAGTTGTTTTACCGCTTCGGAATAAAGAGTGTAACCATGGACGATATTGCCAAACACTTGAGCATATCAAAAAAAACCATTTACTCTTTTTTTGAAGATAAGGACCAAATTGTAAGCACACTTTGCAATAAAGATTTGCATGACCGCGAATGTAAGTTTGAACAAATTGCCCGCGAATCGAAAAATGCCATTGATGAAATTTTAATGTTGATGAAGTTTATGGGCGAAATGTTTAGCGGCATGAATCCCAATTTATTTTACGACATGCAAAAGTATCATCCAGAGGCATGGAAAAGCTTCAAAACTTTTAAGGAAGAGAAGATCCTGAAAATGGTGGTCGAAAATCTGCAAAAAGGCATGGAGCAAGGACTCTACCGCAAGGATATGGATATCCGAATCATCGCAAAATTACGCGTGGAGCAAGTGGAAATGGCTTTCAATCCCAACATTTTTCCTTCCGATAAATTTAAACCGGTACAGGTACAAATGCAATTGCTCGACCATTTTATGCACGGCATTTCCACGATTAAAGGACATAAATTAATAAATAAATACAAACATCTGATTGAAGAAGAATAATAAACCACACCAAATTTTATGACAAAAAAAATATCCTTAGTACTCAGTCTCTTTGCCGCTTTGTTTCTATCCCATAGAAGTTGGGCACAAGCAGATGCAACCAAAAGTTTTACGCTGAAAGAAGCGCAAGACTACGCCCTCAAAAACAATGTGAACAACCTAAACGCCACATTGGATGACCTCATTGCTAAAAATTACAACAAAGAAATTCGCGGCATTGGATTTCCTCAAATTAATGGAAGTTTTGATGTGAAAGATTTTGTTGAAATTCCAACATCCTTAATTCCTGCTGAATTTTTTGGTGGTGCGCCCGGATCTTATGCACCGGTTAAATTTGGAACAAGATACAATGCCACTGCCGGAATTTCGGCCAGTCAAATCATTTTTAGCAGCGATTATTTCTTAGCGTTAAAAGCATCTAAAGCATTGTTAGAATTATCTTACAAGAGCAACGACCGCACTAAAATTGAAACACAAATTGCTGTTGCTAAAGCATATTACGGTGTATTGGTATACCGCCAGCGTCTTAAATTAATGTACGCCAACGTGGATCGCGTGCGCCAATTGAAGGACGATACCAAAGCCTTATTTGATAATGGCATTGTTGAGAGTATCGACAACGATAGAGTAGAACTTACCTATAATAACTTATTGGTAGAAAAAGAAAAAGTGGAACGCTTGGTTGCTTTAACTGAATATGCGCTAAAATTTCAAATGGGAATGGAGATTACAACACCCATTACTTTAACCGATTCTCTTAATTTAAATGCTCCGATTAATACCGAAATTAATTTCAATAATAAGCCCACTTATGCCAACCGAATCGAATATCAATTGTTGCAAAATCAAGAAAAACTTAACCGATTAGAGTTAAAACGGTATCGGTTGAATTACTTGCCAAGTATTGCCGCTTATGGTAGCGTAAGTGCGGCTGCCCAACGTTCAGAGTTTGATATTTTTGACACCAATAAAGGATGGTATCCTACCGGAGTAATTGGTGCCACTTTAAACCTTCCCATTTTTGATGGCTTTCAAAAGCACTTCAAATCGCAACAAGCCAAATTAAAAATCCAAAAAACTCAAAATAGTTTAAAGAGTTTTGAAAGTGCCATGGATTTGGATGTAGCCTCAGCATCAGCAAATTTTCAAAATGCGCAATCTTCTTTAGGCACCCAAAAGAAAAATATGGCACTTGCCGAAAATGTGTACAATGTTTCTAAAATAAAATATACCGAAGGTGTTGGAACCAACACTGATGTAGTAACTGCCGAAACAGCTTTAAAAGAAGCTCAAACCAATTATTACAGTGCCCTTTACGACTACTTGATTTCGAAAGTTGATTGGGACAGAGCCAACGGAAACATTAAATAACATTTCAAAATCAAAAATGACTACTACAATTCTATCACACCCTAATAAAAACTATATGAAAAATTCAATATTAATCCTTGGAATAACCGCTTTGCTTGCAGCGTGCTCATCCGGTAAATCAGGCGACAAAGCAGCAGAACTGGAAAAATTAAAACAGCAAGAAAGCGAAATTGCTACTAAAATTAAAGCACTTGAAAAAGAACTGAGCGCTAACGATACCAGCGTAGTCGGCAAAATAAAAGATGTGGCCTTTACTACCGTGCAAGCCCAATCCTTTAAGCATTATGTAGACATACAAGGAAAAGTAGATGCTGAAGAAAATGTGAACATCAATGCGCAAATGCCGGGAGTAGTATCAACTATTTTGGTTAAACCGGGCGACCGAGTAAGCAAAGGACAATTGCTTGCAGAATTGGATTACTCTAATTATGTAGCTCAGCGCGAAGCTTTAAAACCCAGCTTAAACATGTCCATTACTGCATTCGAAAAACAAGAACGCTTGTGGAAACAAAAAATTGGTTCAGAAATGCAATTTCTTCAAGCCAAAACGCAAAAAGAATCGCTTGAAAAACAATTGAGCAGCATCAACGAAATGATTGACATGATGCGTGTAAAATCACCCATCGATGGGACTGTGGATGATGTGAGCTTACGACTTGGTCAAGCAGCTGCTCCCGGTGCTCCCGGAATTCGTGTGGTAAATTTCTCCAAACTAAAAGCCAAAGCAGATGTGGCCGAAAGCTATGCATCTAAAATAAATGTGGGAAATGATGTGGAATTAGTTTTTCCGGATATAGATAAAAAAGTGAACGCTAAAATTACCTTCAAAGGTAGAGTGATCAATACCCTTACTCGCACTTTTGGTGTGGAAGCTTCACTTCAAACTCAAGAAGATTATCACCCTAACATGTTGGCCGTTTTAAAAATTGTTGACTACGCCAACGACAAAGCAAATGTAATACCTATCAATACCATTCAAAATTCGGATGAAGGGCAATATGTGATGATTGTTAAAACAGAAAACGGAAAAAATACCGCTAAAAAAGTTAAGGTTACTGTTGGCAAGCAATATGGTGGAATGGCCGAAATTACTAGTGGATTAGCAAGTGGTGATAAATTAATCACTACCGGTTACCAAGATTTAAATGAGGGAGATAATATCAAATTTTAAAAATATTCGGGTTAACTTATTGAAAGAAAAAGTTCATTCAACAAACCTTAACTCAACCAATCAACACCTATTTTATGAAAGACTTAGAAAAAGAATTTAAACCCACAACCTGGTCAATAAACAACAAGACCAGCATATTTGTGATGACGATAATCATCACCTTGGCGGGGATCATGTCGTATAATACCTTGCCCAAGGAAAAATTTCCTGACATTGTTATACCTACCATTTATGTGAGCACCATCAATTTTGGAACCTCTCCAAAAGACATGGAGAACCTGATAACCAAGCCGCTTGAAAAGCAAATTAAAGCCATAAGCGGAGTAAAAAAATTAACCAGTAACTCCATTCAGGATTTCTCGAATGTGATTGTGGAATTTAATACCGATGTATCCGTACCTATTGCCAAGCAAAAAGTAAAAGATGCGGTAGATAAGGCACGTACCGATTTACCTACTGTGCTTACGAAAGAACCCAACGTGATTGAGGTAGATTTTAGTGAAATGCCCATCATGTATGTGAACATATCCGGTGATTTTGATTTGAATAAACTCAAAAATTTTGCTGACGATGCCAAAGATAAAATTGAAGGCATGCGCGAAATTACCCGCGTGGATGTTGTAGGTGCACTCGACCGCGAAATCCAAATTAATGTAGATAAGTTTAAAATGGAAGCAGCCGATGTGACCATGCGCGACATTGAAACGGCTGTGAAATATGAAAATATGACCATGAGTGCCGGCCAAATTAAAATGGATGCCATGAAGCGCAGCATCAGTATTTTGGGCGAATTTAAAGAACCACGCATGTTGAACGATATCATCATTCGCTCTGCTTCCGGCGCTACCGTTTATTTAAAAGATATTGCCGAAATCCGTGATGGCTTTAAAGAAAAAGAAAGTTATGCCCGCCTAGCGCATAAAAATGTAATTACCCTAAACATCATCAAACGCAGTGGTGAAAACCTTATTGAAGCATCTGATAAGGTGCGTGCAATTATTACTGATTTGCAAAAAGATAAATTTCCGAAAGATTTAAAAATCACCATCACCGGCGACCAATCTACCTCTACACGTGTAACCTTGCACGATTTGATTAATACCATTATTATTGGTTTCATTTTAGTTACCATTATTTTGATGTTTTTTATGGGTGCTACTAATGCACTGTTTGTGGCAATGTCGGTGCCGCTCTCCTGTTTCCTTGCCTTTTTGGTTTTCCCAAGCATAGGATTTAACTTAAACATGATTGTATTGTTTGCCTTCTTACTTGCATTGGGTATTGTGGTGGATGATGCCATTGTGGTTATTGAAAACACGCACCGTATTTTCGACAATGGGAAAGTTCCAATTAAACAGGCAGCAAAAATTGCGGCAGGTGAAATTTTCCTACCTGTACTTTCCGGAACCCTCACAACACTTGCACCCTTTATTCCGCTTGCATTTTGGAAAGGAATTATTGGTAAGTTTATGTTTTTCCTTCCGGTGACATTAATTGTAACCTTACTGGCGTCGCTGGTTGTAGCGTATATCATAAACCCGGTATTTGCGGTTCAGTTTATGAAACCGCATCAGGATGATAATGACCCTGCAGTGCGTGCTAAAAAGAATAAAGGCTTAAAAATCGCATCCGTTGTTTTTGGAGCCATAGCACTTATATTTTATCTCGGCGGTAATTTTGGAATGGGCAATTTTATTTTGTTTCTGTTACTTCTTGTGATTTTGAATCGTTTTGTATTTACCAAAGTGATCGAAAAATTCCAGAATAAAACATGGCCTTCCATTCAAGACAGTTATGCCAGATTGCTCAAGCGGGCTTTAAAAGGAAACCGACCAACATGGTTGCTTTTAGGAACTTTTGGCTTGCTGATTTTTAGTTTTGTGTTGACCGGAATTGTAAAACCAAAAGTGGTTTTCTTTCCTTCAAGTGATCCTAATTTTGTGTATACCTACATTAATTTACCGGTAGGAACCAATGTGGAATACACCGATTCTATTACCCGCATTGTGGAAGAGCGTGTTTACAAAGTAATGGAGCCGGATGGTAAACCCAATCCGATTGTAGAATCCATAATTTCGAACGTTGCAGTAGGTGCCACCGACCCGAGCGATGGCGATAGAAGTACATCTCCCAACAAAGGAAAGGTTGCTGTTGCTTTTGTTGAATTTGCACATCGAAACGGTGCTTCTACCAGCATTTATTTGGATAAAATTCGGGAAGCTGTGAAAGGAATTCCGGGTGCTGAAATTACTGTGGATAAAGAAGCTGCAGGACCTCCCGTAGGAAAACCGGTGAGCATCGAAATTACAGGGGATGATTTAACCGATTTGATACAAACTGCAAAGCACTTGAAATTGGATTTAGATTCGATGCAAATTCCGGGTGTGGAAGAATTAAAATCCGACATACAAAATAACAAACCTGAAATTGTAATTGACATTGATCGCGAACGTGCCAACCGCGAAGGCATTAGTACTGCGCAAATTGGTGGTGAAATTAGAAATGCCGTATTTGGTGCAGAAGTAAGTAAGTTTCGCGATGCAAACGATGAGTATCCAATACAATTGCGTTACAAAGAAGATCAACGCAACAACATTGATGTGTTGATGAATTTAAAAATTACGTATCGTGATATGAATATGGGTGGATTAATTCGTCAGGTGCCATTGGCATCGGTTGCCAATATTCATTACGACAATACCTTTGGCGGGATAAAACGAAAAAATCAAAAACGAATTGTAACGTTATCGAGCAACGTTTTAAGCAATGCCAATGCGAATGAAGTTGTTGCAAAAGTGCAGGAAGCAGTTGCTAAGTTTCCGCTTCCGGCAGGCATCAGTATCGACATGACCGGTGAGCAAGAACAACAAAAAGAAACCGGAGCGTTTTTAGGAACAGCTTTGATGATTTCTTTGGGATTAATCTTCTTGATTTTGGTTACTCAATTTAACTCCATTAGTCGCCCTTTAATTATTTTGAGTGAAATTTTATTCAGTGTTATCGGGGTGTTGCTTGGGCTTTCGATTTTCGATATGCAAATTTCGATTGTAATGACCGGAATCGGAATTGTTGCATTAGCGGGAATAGTAGTACGGAATGGAATTTTGTTGGTGGAATTTACCGACTTGTTGATTGAGCAAGGCTACGAATTAAATGCTGCCATTATTGAAGCCGGCCGTACGCGTATGACTCCTGTAATTCTTACCGCATCGGCAACTATTTTAGGTTTGATTCCATTAGCCGTAGGATTGAATATTGATTTTGTGACCTTGTTCACGGAATTTAA
Source organism: Bacteroidota bacterium (assembly GCA_016721765.1). Lineage (NCBI taxonomy): Bacteria > Pseudomonadati > Bacteroidota > Bacteroidota bacterium. The sequence continues at coordinate 1,540,188 of JADKHO010000001.1, read as the reverse complement.
TCCGCATATTTTCTTTGGTGGGGATAGTGTTGCCTTTTGGGGTCCTTTGAGTTGGACGATGATTTTTGGATTGAGTTTCGCTACTTTCTTAACTTTGATTTTAGTACCTGCGATGTATTTAATAGCGATGAATATTAAGAAAAGAGTTGGTTTGATAAAGGCTTAAGTTTGTTTAAAGATGGTTTAGTGATAAAAGGCGTTCCTCATGTTGGAGCGCCTTTTATTTTTGGATTTTTTTTGTGATGACCGATCTTTAGTTTAATTGATATCTTGCGATTGTAAGTCTTTCCATCATTGGGATTTTCTTACTTTTTGCTTGATCAAAAAGTAAGCAAAAAATCAAGGCTGATGAGCAATTGACTAAAATTTGAATTCATTTTTTACTCATGTGGTGTTTAATTTCAATGGTATTCGTGATTCGGCTTCGCCTTAATTTCACGCAACCCAAGCGCTCGATAATGTTTTGTTGAAAGTAAGTATTTTCAGTTCTCGCTCGAGGATTGCTTATACAGGGCCCGCGCCTAAAAATGAATTCAAATTTCTTAACGCCAATTTCTCATAGGCCGGTCCTTTTCGTTTTTCGATTTAGTATTTGAGAAGACCAGTATTTAGCATAAATACGAGTAAACGATCCCCTTAATTATTCATGACATTCGCCTAAAAAATGATTTAGTCGGCTTAAAATTCATTCCATTAAGCGAATTAACGCAGCAGGGTAATGCGTTTAGTTGTGGATTGTTTACCAATACTCACTTTTGAAAGATAGGTCCCATTGGTTAAATCGCTCAAATCTAGTTTAAGCTTGTTGCTCCCTTTACTAGCTTCCATCTGTTTCACACATCTGCCGCTAAGGTCATACACTTGCACCTGAACCGATTCTCCAAGAGGATTTTCTACTATTAAGTTTATCTCACCTCCGCTTGGATTTGGATAAATATTGATATGATTTTGCTCCGTCAATTCTTCCATGCCAATGGTATTCGCTAACCACGATTTACCATCCAATTGCCAAGCGGTGTAGGTTTCGGGATTTATACCGGTATCATAAATTAAATGATGTAGCGCAGTAACCGCTATATCTGCTAATACAGGCGATTGTTTCATGAGCGTTTTGTTTACACCCAAAGAATTAAATATCCCGGTGCCCAAAAAGTTATAGGTACCCGGATCACCTTTAATAATTTGTGCTGATTCCACTGCACTTCCGGAAGCAATCCACCACACATGGCGCTCCGACCAAGAATTGCCACCGTGCAAAATGCCCGTTCCTCCATGATCAGTAACCAATAAAACCAACCAATCCTCATGTGCATAGTGTGGACGAGTTTTGAGTTTGTTCATTAAAATACCAACTTGATCATCCACATACTCGATAGATGAAATATAGTTGGAATTGTTTGGACTAAATCCTGTTGCATGACCGGCTCGGTCTACCGCTTCATAATATGCAAACAGGCAATCCAAATTGCTGTCGTTTAATTGCCTTAGCGCTTCAGCAGTAGTGGAATCTCCGCCATCATCGGTTTGAATTTTTAAATCCATTCCATCGTTATACACCTCCGTGCTAAGCGGCCCCCACTCCGCAATTTGCACACAATGGAGATTCGGCTTTAATTCTTTGGCACGTTTTGTAAAATAGGGATAGCTGTTAAAATTACTGTTGGCATAACTATTTCCTTTAACCCCATGTTTGTTCCACCAAGTGCCTGTCATGATGGTTGACCAGGACGGACCCGAAATAGTTATTCCCAAATGCCAGGAATCGTAACTGTATAATCCTGCATTAGCCAAAGAGTCAATGTGTGGCGCATTCGCTTGCTGAAGGGCATCGGAGCGGCATCCGTCAATGCCAATGATGAGCACTTTCCGGCTTTGAGACGCATACAGTGCTACCTGAACAAAAAGTAAAAAGAAAGCCAAAATAATTGAGCGAGACGTAAGCGTTTTACGAATAACGCTGCTTGGATTCTCAATAGTCGACATCAACCTTAATATAAAATGATTCTCAATGATGTATTGTTGTGCTTAAAAATACAAAATAAATTCAGCATTTCTAACTTGAATTTCCATAAGCATTCCAGCTATTTTGCGTACTTTAGCCTTCCTTTTTCAGGATTGTGATACCAAAAGAAACGATAGATAAAATTTTTGAAACGGCTCGTGTAGAGGAGGTCGTAGGCGATTTCGTAACGCTCAAACGCAGAGGAGTGAATTTGTTGGGGAATTGTCCGTTTCACAACGAGAAAACACCTTCGTTTACGGTTTCTCCCACCAAAGGAATTTACAAATGCTTTGGTTGTGGAAAAGGTGGTAATTCTGTGAATTTTATCATGGAGCATGAAACGCTCTCTTACCCGGATGCCTTGCGCTACCTTGCAAAAAAGTATAACATCGAAATTTTAGAGGAGCAAGCCAGTGCCGAACAAATTGAAATTGATAACGAGCGCGAGAGTATTTTTTTAGTATCGGCTTTTGCACAAAAATATTTTACTGAGCAATTACACCGTTCGCCGGAAGGCAAAGCAATTGGCTTGAGTTACTTTAAAGAACGTGGATTTCGAGAAGATATCATTGAAAAATTTCAGTTGGGCTATTCTCACGACAAGTGGCGCAACTTTACGGATGCCGCCATTGAAGCGGGTTACAAAGTGGATTACTTGGTGCGCTCCGGTTTAACCATAAAAAGCGAAAAGCAGCAACAGGTTGATTTATCTGCAGATGCAAATGCAGTTCCAAGTGAGCTCGCTGCAGCAAAATATTTTGACCGTTTTTCAGGTCGCGTCATGTTTCCGGTGCATAACATTTCGGGAAGGGTGATAGCTTTTGGAGGCAGAATTCTTGGCTCGGATAAAAAAGTGGCGAAATACATCAATTCGCCCGAGACCGAGATCTATCATAAGAGCAACGTATTGTATGGTTTGTATTTTGCAAAAAAATCCATCATAGCCAAAGAGAATTGCTTTTTGGTGGAAGGCTATACCGATGTGATTTCTTTGTTTCAGGCCGGTGTTGAAAATGTGGTTGCCTCTTCTGGAACTTCGCTTACAGTTGAGCAAATACGGCTCATTCATCGCTATACAAAAAACATTACCATACTTTACGATGGTGATAATGCAGGGATAAAAGCTTCTTTTCGCGGAATAAATTTGATTTTGGAGGAAGGCATGAACGTAAAAGTATTGCTATTCCCGGATGGTGAAGATCCCGATTCCTATTCCAAAAAAGTGAGCAGTGAGGAACTGGAAGCCTTTATTCAGAAAAATTCATTGGATTTTATTCGGTTTAAAACAGGTTTGCTTTATAAGGAAACAGAGAATGATCCGATTAAAAAAGCGGAGCTCATTCACAATATTGTCGAAACCATTGCACTAATTCCAGATGCCATTTCACGTTCAGTGTATGTGAAAGAATGCAGCCGCATCATGGATATGGGCGAGCAAATTTTGCTCACGGAATTAAATAAGCTGCGTCGAAAAAAAATTGGTGAACAGAGCGAAAAATCAGGATTTGAAACGGGAAGCACTTCACCTTCATCTCAGGAATATGAAGAAGCTGAAAAGGAGTTTGTTGTTGAAGATGCAATCGAATATCAGGAAAGAGATATCATTCGAATTTTGGTGAATTTTGGGAATCGTGAAATTCATTTTGAAGTAATGGACGAAGAGCAAAACATGCAAACAGTTACTACGACTGTTGCAGAGCGCATTCATTTCGAAATTACACACGATAACTTACTGTTTGAAAATAAAAACTACCAACTCATTTTTACTGAAGTAGCACAACATTTAGCGGATGAAAAAGTGCCGGATGTGGCTTACTTTACGCAGCATCACGATCCGGTGATTCAACAATTGGCAATTGATTTGGTGAGCAATAAATATGAATTGAGCCAACATTGGGAGCGGCATCACATCAATGTGCAAACGGAGGAAATGGTGCTAAAACAATCGGTTTACAGTGCTTTGTTTTCGCTTAAGAATACCAAAATAATGAAACTTATTAATGAAAATCAGTTACAGTTAAAAGAATCAACCGACGAAAACATGCAAGGTTTAATTGAGCAATTGCAAGCCCTATTGGAAGCCAAAAAGCATTTTTCGGCACAATTGGGGAGGATAATTTTGAAGTGATTAATCCTTTCTTTTATAGTTGATAAGTTATAAATTTGTTGAAAATAGTAGTTCAAATGACAGCGTTAAAAATTAAAGCATCTTTACTGGAGATAGCTGGGAGAATTAAGCCAAATACTACATTAGAGGAGGTGTATGAGCAATTAGCTCTTTTAGCGGATATTGAAAAGTCGGAGGAGCAGGAAAAGGAGGGCAATATCTTTACCCAGCGTGAAGTAGAAAAAAAGGCAAAGAAATGGTTGAAGTAGTTTGGACAAAATTAGCAATAGAACAACTTGAACGAGCTGCAAAATATATTCAATCTGAACAAGGAACATTTTATGCTAAATTAGTCCTCAATAAGATTCTTGAAGCATCTAGCAAATTAATTGATTACCCTCAACTTGGCCCAATAGAACCACTGCTAAAACATAAAAAAAACGAATACCGCTTTTTGGTAGTTTGGAGCTATAAAATTATTTACAAGGCCACAAAAAACAAAGTTGTTGTGTCAAGAGTTTTCCATACCTCACAAAAGCCAAGCAAGATTTTCAAAAAATAAATTTATTTAGATTAAAAAGTAATAGAAATAATATGGGAAGAGTATTTGAAAAGCGTAAGTACAAGATGTTTGCCCGCTATGATAAAATGGCGAAAGGCTTTACCCGTGCCGGTAAAGAAATTGCAATTGCAGTAAAGCAAGGTGGACCGGATCCGAATATGAATCCGCGTTTGCGCATGGCCATGCAAAATGCAAAAGGAATCAACATGCCCAAAGACCGTATTGAAGCGGCCATTAAGCGTGCCTCTTCAAAAGAAGAAAAAGATTTTGAAGAAATGGTGTACGAAGGCTATGGACCTTATGGTATTGGAATTTTAGTGGAATGTGCTACCGATAATCCAACCCGAACTGTTGCCAACATCCGCATGTATTTTAACCGTGGAAATGGAACGCTTGGCAAAACCGGTTCACTTGATTTTTTATTTGAGCGAAAAGGGGTTTTTAAACTAAAGTCGGATGGCTTACAAGTAGATGAACTTGAATTGGAACTGATTGATTTTGGTGCACAAGATGTATACCTGAACGATGAAAATGAAATTATTGTGGAAACTGCTTTTCACGATTTTGGTATGATGCATAAAGCCTTGGAAGAAAAAAAATTCAATGTTATTAGTTCTGAAAATATGCGTGTGCCGCATACCCAAACAGAATTAACGGATGCCCAAAGCGAAGAAATTATGCTGCTCATTGAAAAATTTGAAGCCGATGATGATGTGCAAAATGTATATCATAATTTGAAATAAATTTCAACTAGTGGTTGGACCACGATACCCAAAATAAAGTGAACACGCTACACTTTTCGCACAAAAGAGGCAGCATTTCAGAATTAGTTCTGAGTTACTGCCTCTTTTTATGCCTGCTTCTTCAACCTCATATAGTTTTATCTCAAGTTGCAAAAATGCAATGGGGGCCTGATATTGAAGCGGAACGCAAGTTATATCCCAACCGATTTGTGGGCAAAGATGATCGTGCTATTTATTTTATAAAAGATACCTACAATCCCTTTTGCCCAAGCTGCCCAAAAGACCATTACCTCGAAAAATTTGATGCCGAAAGCATGTCTTTTATTTTTTCGAAAGAATTAAAAATGCCCGAAATAGAGGGGAATAGACATGTTCAGTTTGAGGAACTTTTTTATTTAAACGGACAATTAATTTTATTTACTTCTTTTTACAATAAGGAAACAAAACTCAGCCAAGCCTTTGCACAACACATTAATGCATCGGGCGAAATAGAAAATGACCGACAGCTCATCGATCAAATTGAGTTAACTGACAAAGGTGAAAGAAGTGATTTCAGTTTTGTGCTGTCGAGTGATAGCTCGATGATTTTGGAGTTTAAAAATGACTATTCCAAGCGCGGGAAGAACCTCAACTTCGCCTTTAAAGTAATTGATAATTCGTTGAATGCCTTATTTGGCAATGCACGCGTGATGCTCCCTTTTTCGAATCCCAATTTTACTATACACGATTACATCCTCGACAAAAGTGGTAATTTATATATGCTTACTGAACTGGAAGGAGAGAAAGGCAATTGGTTTAAGGACCGTCCGAGCTACCTCTACAAAATTCTTTTAATTGAGGCACATAGCGATGTAGTTAAAGAATTTGATGTGCAATTGGAAGGAAAAACCATATCGGATATGAGTTTTCGAGTGAACCAAAATCAAGACCTCATTGCTGCTGGATTTTTCTCTAACAGAGGCCGTTATTCGGATGAAATTGCGGGTACATTTTATTTATCCTTAGATGGCAAAACCAAAGAAGTTAAAAACAGCGGATTGAAAGAATTTGACAAATCGTTTTTACTCAATTTTATGTCGGACCGTAAAGCGAAACGTGGGGATGAACTGCGCGAATTTAAAATTGATCAGATTATAGAACGTAAGGATGGCGGGGCATACATGGTTGCTGAACAAAGGTATATTCAAACCATTACCAGCTATAATGGGCGGTATGTAACCACCGATTATTACTATAATTTTAATGATTTGATTGTGGCTTCCATCAATGTGGATGGCAGAATAAATTGGGTAAAAACGGTACCAAAAACTCAAGTTACTGTAAACGACAAAGGCCCTTACAGCAGCTATTCGATGGGTATTTCAGAAAACACTATCAATTTTATTTTCAACGACAATACCCGCAATTTAAAAATTCCCAACCCACGCGATTACCGCACGTTTAGCGGACCTAAAAAATCGACTTGTGTGCTGGTAACGCTCGACGAGAACGGAGATATGAAAAAACGTCCGCTCTTTGCTGAACGCGATAAAAAAATATTTGCCCGGCCCAAAATATACCTGCAAACTTCACCAAAGGAGTTGCTGATGTATACCGACCGGGGAAGAGTTTTTAAATTGTTGAAGGTTGGATTTGAGTGACGCTATCCAATTAAAATTATTCCAGTCTTACCAAACTGCTATTGGATTAAATTCAAAACAACGAAACCTTATTTATACAATTTTTATCGCTTCCACTCTATCTCTCTTCCGGGAGTATAAGGCGCTCCATCCTTTTCCAATTGCTGCTCTATTTTTTTGAGTCCTGCATCCAGTGCTTTCAATTCGGCAGGAATACTTTCGAATTGTTTCACTGCCAAGGCATACGATTGCTTATTGGTTTCAGTAGGCGCCTGAGAGCTACGCCAAAGGCTGTATTCAATGTTTCCGATGCGGGAATTGATTCCGGGTAATACTTCAAATTCCCTTTTGGATATTGAGGCATCTCCATTCAATTTAATATTAATGTCCTTCAAAGAATTTTCAATTTTCTTTATATCTCCCTGCAGTTCCAGTGGGCTTTTAGGAGATTCGAGCAAAGCTACCTTAATGTATTTTATTCTGCTCGTCAATTCATCCTTGTAAGAATCGGCTGCACTCACAACACGCGCCAACTCTGATACCTTGTCGTAAAAATATTCCAGGGCCATTGGATCCGGTGCAGGAAAGGAGACATTGTTCAGCTTAACGCAATTAAAGGGAACAGGAGCTGCTAATTGAGAAACAATGTTATTTTCTATCTTAGAAACGGAAACGAAATATTTTCCCGGCCGCACCAGGTGACCTATGTTTGGCTCATCGTAGAGATTATCTTCATCACGTGTACGAAAACTTACAGGTTCAGGAGCCGGAAAGCGCATATCCCAAACGAGACGATGCAATCCCTTTTTCGCAGGCTCTCTCAGTCTTCGGATCACATTGTTCTCTTCATCCGTAATCGTAAAAATCAAAACCGGTTCCTCTTCCCTATCTTCCAAACGTAGAGAGTCGAGTGAAGGGTAATAAACGTTTTCTCCTTTTTTGATTTTCTCTTTCTCGCGCTCTTTGCGCTTTAGTTTTGCACTTTTAAAATCTGCCGCGAGGTGATAGGTAAATACAGCTCCCATTGGTGGATTAGCGGCTGCATATAAGGCCTCTCCTCTAAATCCCTTTCCCTTATGGCCAAGCGGCAATGCTTCAATGTACATTAATGCATCTTTAATCGGAAATATAACAGCAGGTTTTTCGAGCTCTTCCTTCTTCACATTGCGTAACATCGAATAATCATCCAACACATAAAATCCTCTGCCAAATGAGGCAAGTACCAAATCGTTTTCACGTTTCTGAATGGCAATATCGCGCACTGCAATGGTGGGTAATCCTCCATTGAGTTGTATCCATTTTTGACCACCATCCGGTGAAAAATAAATTCCAAATTCTGTTCCTGCAAAAAGCAAATTCGCATTCACATGGTCTTCTGCAATACTATATACAGAACCGCGTACAGGAAGGTTGGAAGAAATACTCAACCATGTTTTTCCGCCATCCATAGATTTTAAAACATAAGGCTTAAAATCTCCGTTGCGGTGATTGTTAAAAGCTGCATACACCGTATTTTCGGCATGTTGTGAAGCCAGCAAAGCACTCACCGGGCTGCGCTCCGGAACGCCTGCAAAGACGGCCATTTTTGTCCATGTTTTTCCTCCGTCTGTGCTTGCTTGAATCAAACCATCATCCGTACCCACATACAAACTGTTTTCATTTTTTGGCGACTCGCTAAATGAAATTATATTGCCATAAATAGAAGTAGATGCATTTTTTGCGATGGCATCTACACTCCATACTTTGCCCATAACCGGCAATTTATTTCTATCCAATTGTCTTGTCAAATCAGGGCTCACAGCATTCCATGTATTTCCTCGATCGTCGCTGCGGAATAATTTATTGGCTGCAAAATACAAGCGGGTATTGCTGAAATTACTAATAAATAAAGGTGCATCCCAGTTCCAGCGGTAAGCAGGCTCTCCCTCCTTTTCAACGGGTTTTATATCTACCGTTTCACCACTTTTTTTATCAAAACGCACCAAGCCGCCATATTGCGATTCGGAATATACTGTGTTGGGATCGGTTGGATCCACACGTGAAAAAAATCCGTCACCACCTGTAGTAACAAACCAATCGGAATTTAAGATTCCACTGGCGCTAATGGTGCGTGACGGCCCACCCATGCTAAAATTATCTTGCGTTCCACCATATATATTGTAAAAAGGATAATCATTATCTGTACACACGCGGTAAAATTGCGTGATGGGCAAATTGTCTTTGAATTGCCATAATTTTGCACCATCATAACTTTCATACACCCCGCCATCACAGCCTGAAAGCAGGTGATTCGGATTTTCATCATCCACCCAAAAAGCGTGATTGTCGACATGCTTATTTTTTTCACCAATTGGAGTAAAATTCTTACCTCCATCATTTGATACCATAATATTAAAATCCATGGCATAGACTTTATCCGCATTTTTAGGATCGCAAATTAATTCTTGATAATAATTTCCAGCAGTGCTAAAATTTCCACGCTTCTCCCAATTAGCACCTTTATCAGTGCTGCGGTAAAGCCCTTTTGATTTTTCAGTACCTTCGATTATAATGTACACATAATCCGAATTCACAGGTGAAACGGCTAAACCAATTCTACCCTTATCGTCTTCAGGAATACCGCCTGCCAGCTTGTTCCACGTTTCGCCTCCGTCCACACTTTTGTATACAGCTGATTCGGGCCCGCCGCTGATGTAGGTCCATTCGTGGCGCCTGCGTTGGTGTGCTGTTGCGTATAAAATGTTTGAATTCTTTGGGTCGATGGCTACTTCATTGCAACCGGTATTTTCGCTAATTGCTAATGTGTTTTTCCAAGTTTTACCCCCATCGGTACTTTTGTAAATGCCACGTTCGCCACCCGCACTCCACAGCGGTCCGTAGGCTGCCACAAATACTGTATTTGAATTTTTAGGGTCGATGCAAATTCTTCCGATGTGCTCGGATGTTTTTAAGCCCATGTTTTTCCAGCTTTTTCCGCCGTCCTCCGACTTGTACACACCATCGCCATAGCCGGCTACTCGCTGGTTATTGTTTTCGCCGGTGCCCACCCATACCACATTGCTATTGTTGGGATCGATTACCACACAGGAAATCGAAAAGGATGCTTCTTTATCGAACACAGGGAAATAGGATATACCTGAATTCACCGTTTTCCATACTCCACCGGATGCAGCTGCGATATAATATTCGCTGTGGTTCTTTGGATTCACAGCTAAGTCTACTACCCTGCCGGATGTCATTGCAGGGCCTATACTGCGAAACTGAAGGGCGCTGAACACCTCCGCATTTAAGGGATCTTTGGGTGTATTGTTTGCTGCAGGTTTAGGCTGTGCGTGTGCCAATATATTAAAACTTAGAAGGAGGGCAAAACAAAGTCGTAGCTGTTTCATAGAGTAGAATTTGGAATTAAAAATAGAAAAAAAAATAGAGCACACAATTGCTCCCCAACGAATAACAGTTAATTGCTGCCGGAATTAATGAAACGTGCATAGTATTGCGTTCCCATGCACTACTAAATTCGAAAGATTCGCCTATTGGATTTTTGAACTGTAGCTTCAAATCATTTCACTTGTAAAACTTATTATCGTTGCATTCCGGCCTGTTTCAAAAAAACATTTTAAGATAGAATATTCATAAAGTAGCCATACGTTTTATTCCATAAATTGATGCAAATGCAAGCTCTAATAATAATTATGAATAAGCAATTTATTTATACATTTGAATAAAAAAAACATGAAAAAACTTCTTTACACCCTAAGCATTTTTATAAGCAGCATTCTGGCAACTTCTGCTCAAACCTTTACCATTGGCACCGGAACTGCCAATAATTTATACGGTCCCATTTATATTTTTAGCAGTGGCAGCACCAATACACACAGTTGGAACTTGAGTATTTACACCCAAACTGAATTAGCGGCAAGTGGTGCCGGAACCGGAACCATCAACAGCATTGGATGGTACAAAAACGATGCGGGCGGCTACCTTGGAAACGATGCAACGTTTGAAATTTATATTAAACCCACCACACTTTCCGATTTTAGTGGAGGTGCCGGAAATTTTGATTTAGAATCTGTAGGTGCTACACTTGTTTATAATAGCTCAACAGTTGGATTGCCCGCAAGTATTGGCTGGGTAGATTTTGCTTTAACTACACCTTATTTTTGGAATGGAAGCGATAATTTAATGATACTCACTCGCTGGGTGCGTCAAGGAGCCGGAACAGCGGGAGTTAATTGGGCAGGTACTGCCGGATTTTCCCCTGCTGTAGTTTCCCATTCTTTTAGTGCAAGCGCAACTATGGGTTCTTTATACACTACAGCCAATCGAGCAAATATTCATTTCGATCTTACTCCACTAACTGTAAATGAACTAGATGCTTCTGAAAGCTTGCAAGTTTATCCGAATCCTGCCAAAGCTCAATTGAATGTAAGTATTAATGCGGCTGCTGTAAAAGCTACATTAAATATAATGAATGCATATGGCCAAGAAGTTTATACTGAAAACATGAATCAAAACAACAAACAAATTGACCTAAGTAATTTTGCTCCGGGGATTTATACTTTACAAGTCAAAACTGCAAATTCGGTGGCGATTAAGAAGTTTATTAAAACGGAATAGCTGGGATTTTCTTAGTGAAACTTCGTTCTTTTTAAGATTCACTTTTCAAATGTTTTTTTTTGAAACACATAGGATCATAGATTTCATAGGGTTCACATAGGGTTTTGAAGACGTAATTTCAAAATCAACTTTATAACACTCTACAGGTTCTATGATGCTATTCTGTTTAGTATATTAGCACTGTTAAATCCTAATTAAGACTTAAAACGCAATGAAAAAAACTACTCTTATTTCGCTAATCCTTTTGTGCTTTGTTGTCAATGGAAATTCAGCCTTTTCGCAATGCAAATCGGCTAAACCGGAATCGCTGAACAAGCTCATGAAATTTCATTTTGATATTCCTCAGCCACAAAACATTACTTTCAACACCCGCCCCAGCAGTATTTATGAAATTATGCTCACTTATTATGGTTACTGCTCCTTTGTGAAAGCAGATGGTGTACCTTATTTTTACTTATGGACATCAAATAAAAAACACAAAGAGCATGGTCCACATGATAACCTTAAAGATGATCCCATTTATTTTTACTTAAAAGGGAACAAGGTTATAGAATCGAAATGCCTTATGGATTATATCGGAATAGAAGACCAAGCCATCAGTTTTTACCCCCTGCAAGTGTCGGACCTCGAATTGCTTGCAAGCACTCCGATTGACTCCATAAAAGTGTATTGTCACCCTCAAATTGTGGCAAAAAACAAAAAGAATATAAAGCCGGATACAAACACGCTCAAATTCTCAAAGCATATCTCCGAAAAAATGATGGGCTGGGCTACCTGTTTGAAAGGTGAATTCTAAAAGACCGGCAGAACAGGTTTAACAGCTCAGATCTCACTTGGTTTTGTATTCCTGAAATTGCACCATTAAGTCTGTCCGTAATTGCGGAAACAGAAATAAAAACCCCCTGTATGTTTTAAATTTACAGGGGTTTTTGTTGTTTAGTGGTTGTCCGACTAGGACTTTTTTCATTTTTAGATGTGCTGTATTTAAAGGATTTCTGGCAATATTTTGCTAATAGAGGTATCACAGGAGTATCACACTTTTTTATTTTTTTTGTTGTCTCGTTGGGTATGGAACCGGACTCGAACCTGAAAAAGAAATAATTTTTTTCGAAATAAAAATAAGTAATTTTTATCAATTTGAAAAAGGCATAATTTCCGGAATCAACATACAACCAAGACCAAGAGAAGGTAAGTGGTTTAAAGTCAGGGGGAAAGGTTTTAGGCGAGGAAAAGACACAAAAAATATTTGAGTGTTTAAAATCAGCTCCTTTTAGAAAAGATAATTTAAGATGGATGGGGTTGAGTGAAGAACAGGCAATCGAACTAAGATTATCTAAAGAATCACAATCTGCGCTCTATAAAGTGGCTTCCCGAATCGTTTGTGAACTCTAATTTTTTACCGTCAATCTTTTTAAATGTATATTCTTTGTCTTCATAAAAGAAAATTATCCCTTTTTCTGTTTCCTGAAAGCATACAAATATACTCCCGTTGGGGCTGGAAATAAAGTTCCCGTCCTTTTCAATTCCCTCAAACCACTCAAAAAAGAATTTACTATTGTCGTTTGGTCTGTCTTTATAAGTAACTCTTAACCCTGATGTTAAAAATAATTTTCCATCAAAATAAAGCAATCCGTAAAGGAAATTATTTAAAAAAAAGTCTACTACCTTCATAATGGTTTTAACTACTTAATAAACCCATTTCTAATAGCTCTGTAAGGCTTTTATCCTTACACCTGCCAATAAAGTCTTCATAATAACTATCGTCTTCAATAAGGCAATATACAAAATTTCCTCTGTTAAGTTTTGTTGGAAGTTTTCCTAGCTCTAACTTACAAGCGCAATTTGCATCTGAACAACTCATTTTTTTTAATCTATCTAAGTCCAGTATAAGAGATGTATAATCACAGGCAATTTCAGAAGTGTCATCAACTTTGTATTGGTATCTTTTTGAAGGCTGCAAATTATGCTTGGTGTCCAGTAAAATTATATTAAACTTTTCCTGTCCAACATCCCAAAATCCAACCACTCTCCCCATAGCTAAAGATACTTGGAATTGAAAAAATGGAAACTCAACATCATTTTCAAGTATTTCTTTTTTTAGCCATTTAAAATCTGCCCGTTTGTAGGGAATGTTTTCTGCATCCCAATCTATTTTGTGGTATCTATTAGACTTCTTTCTAGCATAATTATTTTCAATTTCTCTAATTTCCTCTTTTGATAGCTCTTTTAACTTTTCAAGTAAGGACACAAACCACCCTGAGGGAGTTTCTCCCAGTCCAAAATAATCTAAATCATGCTTGAAGTATTCAAAAGAAAAAGTCCATTTTTTGGACTGTTGTAAATTTGCGGGGATTATAGGCTGCCTTGAAACAAAGCTTTCTTTTACAACAGGTTTCACGTAAGAAAATATATATTACGATTACTTGAGCCTTGCAGAATAGTAAGACTGCATTGTCTTTTCGTTAATTATCTGTTCGCATCTTGCGTATGGAGAGTAGCCCTTTCTTGCCTCAATCCACGGAAGTTCGTTGTGGGTCATATACTCAAGCTGAGTCGCTGTAAATGGGGCGTAAACATCTAAAATAGTATTGAGGTGATTTTGATATTGAGGGGCTAATAATGAAACGGCTGCTAGGTTGGTAATATCTTCAACCATCATTTCACTATACAGATATTTTTTTTCCTTATAAAGGTCGTAAATCTCTCTGTTTACAGGTCCATGAATCCAAGCCTGAAATTCACCTTCAAATAACTTTTCACCCTCAAAAAATGCTAAGTGCCAAGCTTGAGCATAGTATAGAAGTTTTTGATGTTTTAAGGTGCTTAAATCTAAAGCCCCTTCAGACTTTAATTTAAAAATAATGTAGTCGGATATTTCAGAAATTTTGACCATTTTATCGGAAACTTGCTATCTTTTACTCTTGAGTAAAGATATGCAATTTTACAAAATTTTTTCACATAACCTACATTATTTTTAACCACTATTTGTTAAAAAACAAAAATACAGGTCTGAAAAAATTATTTTTCTACCTTCTTAATTAAATTAGCATAAGTTAAGCGTCCTTTAGATTGGCGTATAGCGATATCAAATCTTTCAACCTCTTTACACTTCCTAGTATTATATCGGAAACTAAACTCATTACAATACTTTTCAAGGTGTTTTTGGCTTGTTTGGTGGTATATGCCTATAATGCCTCTTTTTAGGTGGCTAAAAAGCCCTTCTACGGTGTTTGTGTTTAAATCTCCCTTTGTCTACTCTCCGATTGAATGATTAACGTTCTTATTAGAAACACCTATTGTTATAAATTTAGATAAATTACTCGAAGCAGAAGGATATGAACGTGTTGTGCCATTCAAAGCAGAATTTCACAACAAAAATGAAGCAGATGTTTTAATTGTTATCTCTTAATCGTAATACGGTTTAATTAACTGAATATCGTACCACTCTTGATAAGTTTCGGGCTTATCTTTTACACACGGACTATGTACTGAAAACTTAAACTCTTGCTCAGGGCTAAGCCCTGCAATATATTTTCTTAAATACCCGGGAACTAAAACACCGGAACTATTTATTGTTAGTTTAGTATATGGTGCATACTGATTTAACTCTCTCTTTCCCCCTTGATCGCTGTTGTATGTCATTGCCTAATTTCCCGGGTAGTGTGCAGGAAATCCAGATAAAGTACAAGTTTCAACAAGTTATGAAGAACGTAAAAATTTAACAATACGAATGCACATGAGACGGTTTGCAAGACTTACTAACTCTTTTAGCAAGAAATTAGAGAATCATTACTACGCTATTGCTTTGCATTTTGTATATTACAACTTCTGCAAAATTCACAAAACTTTGCGTGCAACTCCTGCAATGGAGGTCGGACTAACTCAGGATATAATGGAGATTCAAGATATTGTTAAATTAGCAGATAAATGAATTTAGATATTGTTAAAACCCTTTTAGAATCCTCCGAAGAGGATAATCAAAAGATTGCATATAATATGATTAAGGGGTTTATTAAAAACCCTAAAGACTTAACGACCGTTAGTGATTTATGGAATATCGTAGAAGAGTATAATACTAAAAAGCATAGTGGGTATAAAAGAAAAAGTTATTTAATGGTAGAGAAAGCTCTTTATAAAAATTAAAATTCAAACTGAGCCACTACCGAAAGTTTGCATCCTTCTTTCGAGTACCTGTTTTGTTTGTAAATTTAAAAAAATGAACCAACTCTTTGAATTTATTTTCACATATTAAAATTACTTTTGGTGAAATAAATAATGAAGCTATGAATGATATGTACAGCCGTTTTATAATTTTAACAGACCCAAACTCTCTTAGCAAAGAGGAAAGATTGAAATTCCTTAGAGAGTTATTTTTCGAACTTGGCCGAAGAGAGATTGTCAAATTTACATACAATGGACAGATTTTTGAATATCTAATACCTATCTTCAAGAGATATGGTTTAATAATAAGTAGTCAATCAACAATGCTGCAAAGGATACTTGGAGCAAGTGACTATTTTGATAAACTGAGGGGCAAAAATGTATTACCCGAAGAAATGCGAGAATTCTTCTATCACATTCATGAACTTGTTGAAAAATACAGTGACGAAATTGAAGCCATTCCTTATCCAATATTACCTGATATTATTGAGTACAACATTAAGCTTCACAGTTACAAATTAAGCTATTGGATAACGATTCCTTCAGGTGCCAAAAGCATTAGTATGTCAGCTATGGAATCTAATAAATACAACATTCTATTTACTTTGAAAGGAAATGAGAAAACATGCTCATTTAATTTTGAACCAACAAAAACAAGAGTACCTTTTGACGATATTCAACTTTATCATACCCTAGATTTAAGACTTTTAGAGCCTTTAGATTCTACAACCACTTTGAATATTCGATTTGCAAAGTGATTGTATCAAAATATTCTTATATTCTTTTACTTAATAAGAATCTACGATGAGAAGACTTTTTTTTCTTTAAAAAATCCACTCTCATAGAAAGTTTTGAATCATTTACTTCTTTTGAATAAACTTTTGCAACTCTTGTTTTTGTGTCATATTTTTCTAATTACATTTGGACAACTATTGATAAATCAATTAAATCAATTTGAGTTTGATTGTTAACTACAAAAAATAATTTTATAGCTGTGAAACAAAGAATAAAACTTATAGATAATTCTATAAGCGAATATCAGTTAGGAAGCATCCTAAAAGAATTGCTTGCTGACAATTCCTATTCACAAATATCAATAGCCACAGGTTATTGGGATTTACCCGGTATGGTTGAAATATTTGCCGAACTTGAAAAGTACTTAGACCGAGAAAATATCACATTCCGTTTGTTGCTTGGCGAGGAACCTTCCATTAAATCTTATCAGGTCAAAAATCCTGAAACTGTTGACCCGAATTTTCCACAGAAATATTTAAAAAAGGATTTAGAAGATTTGGAGTTGAAACCAGAGTTTCAGAAGGTCATAGACTTACTCACAAAGTTTTTAGAGAAAACAGCAAGCGGTTTTTCTAAACTGCAAATCAAAGTTTACAAGCAGAATTTTCTACACGCTAAGTGTTACATCTTTGGTTCTGAAACCGAAAATGCTGTTGGCATTATTGGTAGTTCCAATTTCACTAAGCAGGGGTTGTCGGGCAATCTTGAATTGAACGCTTTGGAAGATGATGGAAGAATTGTGAACTACCAGCGCTTGAACAACATGCAGCATCCATCACACCGCAGTTGGTTTGAAAACATTTGGAACGAAAGCGAAGATTGGAATTTACAATTCAATCAAGAGATTTTAGGACTAAGCCAATTTGGAAAACTCTCCTACTCTCCTTATGAAGTTTACATACGATTGCTTTACGAATTGTACGGTGATGATATTGAGTTGGAAGAAAAAATAAAATTGGAAGATGGTTTTGAGAAAAAAAATACGCTTACAACATTTCAACAGGAAAGTGTTCGCAAAGCTATAAACCGATTAAACGACAAGCGAATAGGAATGTGTTTGGTTGGCGACAGTGTAGGTTTGGGTAAGTCATACATCGCTCGCGACATTATTGAACGATACGGTTATTTTGAACGCAAAAATGTTGTAATCATTTGTCCAGCCTCTTTGCGGAATGACTGGCTCAATCACATGAGAGAAATTACAGTGAACGCCTCTGTTTATTCAATTACAGAATTTGCAATTGAAAGTAGTTTTGAATCTATCAAACATGATTTGATTATTCGCAAAAGAAGTTCAATCAACAACACTGCAATTGATTTATTGGTGATTGATGAAAGCCACAACTTGAAAACACAAGGCAGCAAATCCTTTCAAAACATTCTTGCAATTCTCACTGACAAAACTTATTGCAAAGAACTTCCAAAAGTGCTTATGCTTTCTGCAACACCAGTGAACAACGGTGTGAAAGATTTGGCAAACCAAATTTTATTGGCAAAAGGTGGTGATGAAAAATTCTTTACTACATACGGAATAGACAATTTGATGGGCTTATTTGCCAACACTCAAAAGCTTTTCAAGAAATTAAACAACGAAGAAGTGTTTAGTGAATTGTACCCGATACTGAATAAAATAATGGTGAAGCGGACAAAGCACCAAGTAAAAAAAGATTTCCCCGATGCCACACTAAATGGGAAGCCAATTATTTTTCCTGATGAAGTTTTGCAAAATGAATTGTATGAATTGGACAACAAACAAATCAGAAAAACAATAAGCGAAAGTTTAAAGGAATTAAAGAAAAATAATGCTCCGTTGTATGATGCCTTCACAAAGGACTTGACAGAGAAACAAGAGGATGAATTAGAAATTCAAGGCGTTTTGGATTTCTTCCATAACTTGGAAACTGATAAAGTGAAAACAAAAAATGAAACTGAGTTTCAATCTGTTTTTCATTTCATGGACCGAGCAATTAATAATCTGAAGTTAGTTCCATACAGCTATTTGAGTGAGAAGCTTGAGAAAACAGAATTTGAAGAAGTTCAGGCAAACGCAAGAAAGAATTTGACAGGTGTAATGAAAGTAACCATGTTCAAATCTTTTGACTCTTCAATTTTCACATTCAAAAAACGAATTGAGAAATACAAAACCTATCTCTTAAACTTTGAAGAATTATTTTTTCAGCAAAGCAAAGTAGTAAAACCAGTTATCATTCAAAAGGCAATTGCCAAACATGAAACCGAAGAATACAACGACACAGATGTTATTGAATTAATAGCTGATGAAATAGAAATTTTCAACGCAAGAGAGATTGAGAAAAAGGAAAAAGACACGAAGTATAAAATCCAATCGGCTGTAATGACTATTGAGCATGAGGACTACAACATTGAAAGATTGAAGGCTGCCATTGCACAAGACAAAGAAATTATTCAACTCATTCTTCATGTTTTGACAAACATTAAACCCGATGCCAAGTTGAATAAACTTAAAGCACTGGTGAAAGAGTTGAAAGGGAATAAAATTTTAATCTTTTCATACTTTGCTACCACGGTTGATTATTTGAAAGAAGCATTCACCGAAGATTTTTTAACCGAATTAGATTTATCAAAAGACCAAGTTGCATTTTTGAAAAGCAAAAACGGAAAAGATAAATCTTCATTCGTTCAACGCTTTTCACCCGTAGCACAAAAGCAAGAAGTAATTAACGGAAAAGTAAACGGCAGAGAGCAATTGCAAATTTTAGTTTCAACAGATGTGTTGAGTGAAGGACAAAACTTGCAAGATTGCGGCATCATTATCAATTACGATTTACATTGGAATCCAGTAAAAATGATTCAACGCAATGGTCGTATTAATCGTTTAGGCTCTGCTTTCAACATCGTAAAGATTCACAACTTCTTGCCCGAAGGTCAGTTGGAACAGTTTTTAAAATTAATTCAACGATTGCAAGACAAAATAAAAATCATTGGTGGAAGTGTGGGGATTGACAGCAGTATTTTAGGTGAAACAATTACAGACCGCCAGTTTGGTTTAATGACAGACATTTATTCAGCCGACAGCAGCAAACAAAAGGATGCAATGGAAAAATTAGAAAGGGAAAACGATTTGGCTTTTGATGAAGTATTTGAAAATGACCTTCGTGATTTTATGCGCAAGGCAACTGATATAGAGAAGGAATATATCTTGAATATGAATTTGCATAAATGGGTTGAGTTGCCAAGCATTGATGAAAACGGAAAAATTATGGCATTTAATATTGACAAAGGTGTTTTTGAATTTATAAAAACCGATGGGAAAAAAGTTGAGAAAGAACCGAACCAACTGAAAGTATTAAACCAGTTGAGAAGTTTTGACAAAGAACGCCAAAGCGAAAAAATAAAATCGGAACAGAAAAATGAGTTGGTGCAAAAAGGAATGAAAGTGTTTGAAGCAGAGAGAGCATTTCAAACTACATTGGAAGGAACAGACCTTTCGGAATTTATGGGAGTGAAAAGCACAGCAGGTGGTAGCAGTTTGAAACCAGCGAAAGAAGAGTTGCTGAAATTGCTTAATGAAAACACAGAACGCTATTCAACTGACAATATAAACCGATTACAAAAGCTAATAACTTCAAGAAACCTAGCATTTGAAAATCGTTTGCGGTCATTTTTGAAAACAAATGAAGGACAGGTTAGTGTAGATTTATTAGACACACTTGCAATCCAAAGTGTGCATTTAGTAAAAGATGAATCTACCGTGCCACAACCCGAGCCAGTGATGTGGTATGGCTTTTATGCAAACGACAAAACCAATATTGAGCAATGACATTAAAAGAATTAATAGAAAATAAATCCACACTTGACTATCAGCAAATTTGCACTTCGCTAATACAAACTTTTCGTGTAGATGAAAAAGTAAATTGGGAAAGTGTGCTGCCTGCGCAGCAACAACAAGAATATTTTGGTGGCGAATCGTTGCGTTTAATTGCAGAGCATCCTATTCTTTCAAAACAAAAAGACATACGACCAATTGCCTTGAAAAAAGGAAGCATTTCACAAATGCTTTTCTTTTATGTATGCCTCAATGATTCTTCATTACCGAAAAAACAAATCCAAGATGTAACTAAAAAGTTTATCAGTGGTGGCGATGCAAACAGATACATTATATGGTTTTTTGGCAATAAAGAAAAAACACAACTAAAAGTTGTACTGAGTTCCAAAGAAGGAAAAAAAGTTGTTTTAAAGACTTTGCCATTTGGTATTGACCAACCTTATTACAAAACTTATAATTTTATTTTGAATGAGGTTAACCAAAAAGTGAATCAGCTTTTTGTTGAGCCTACTGATTTATGGAAAGCCCTTTGGAATGCTTTTGATATTTCCATCATTAACCGTAATTTCTATGATGAAATTAAAGGTGCCTTTACTGATTTACTCCAGCAACTAAACAAAAAGGGAACGCCATTTAACAATGAAGAAGATAAAGTTCAATTTGCCATTCGATTGATTGGTAGAATTATTTTTTGTTGGTTCTTAAAAAGAAAAGAGGTATTGCATGATGCAGCCATTTCTTCGGAAGCAGTAAAAGCACACTCACAAAACAATTATTATCACGATTTATTAGAGCCCCTTTTCTTTGATGTGCTGAACACACCCGACAAAGAACGCAAAGGTGGTTTGCCAAAAATTATTGCACATTATCCTTTCTTGAATGGTGGTTTGTTTGAAGCACAGGAAACAGACTACAAGCAACATTTGCTTTTGAATATTGATAACGATTGGTTTCACAATCTTTTTTCAAAAACTTTGGAACGCTACAATTTTACAGTGGACGAAAACAGCAGCAGCAATGCTGAAATTGCCATTGACCCCGAAATGTTGGGAAGGATATTTGAAAATTTATTGGCAGAACAAAACCCCGAAACAGGCGACAGTGCAAGAAAGGCAACAGGTTCGTTTTATACACCACGTGAAATTGTGGACTACATGGTGGAACAAAGTGTTGCAGAGTTTTTAAAAACAGCTTTGGCGTTGGATGAAAAAATAAATGCAGAGATTGAGGACTTTGTGCACACACAAGTATTGCCCGATGCACTTGCGAAACACGAAGAAAAAATTAGTGAGGAGTTAAGCAAAATAAAAGTGCTTGACCCAGCTTGTGGTTCGGGTGCGTTTCCTATTGGCATTCTGCAAAAAATTGTTGCACTCAAACAGCAGTTGCACCCCAAGGCAAAAAACTACAAACTGAAATTAGATACCATACAAAATTCTATTTATGGTGTGGACATACAACCAATGGCAGTAGAATTAAGCCGTTTGCGTTGTTGGTTGAGTTTGGTGGTTGATGAAGACCCAAAGGATATTAAAGCTTTACCCAATTTGGATTTCAAATTTGTGTGTGCTGATAGTTTGGTTGAAGTGCCTTTGATTACAGGATACACAACCGATGCGTTGGAAAAAAGTTTGGCTGCATTAGAAGAAAATGTAGAACAATATTTTTCTCCCGATTACAAAAACAAAAAAAATATTAAGCGGAATATTGAAACAAGTTTAGCAGGAATCAGCAAATTTTATCACACTATAATTGCAAGTTTCATTACAAAGATTAGACAGGAAGAAAAAACTGCAAGCCCAACCCGATTGAAACAACTGAAAGAAACAATGATGAATTACTTTCAGATGGATGCTAAGTGGAACAGCTACGAAAATATTTTTAAGAATAAGAAAGTGGAATTTTTTAATCCCAATTTCTTTTTCCCTTCTGCTAAAAATGGTTTTGATATTGTGATTGGAAATCCACCATACATAGGAGCAAATGCACAAGACACTGAACACAGGGAGTTGTTAGGCAATTCAACCAACTACACAACACTTTATCAGAAGTGGGATATTTATGTTGCCTTTATTGAAAGAGGAATACGACTTTCAAAAAAAGAATTGACTTGTATGATTATTCCTTATCCAATAACCAACCAAACTTATGCTAAGAAGCTAAGAGAGTTTATACATACCGAAAATGATTTGGTGGAGATAACAAACTTATCAGGCCATAAAATATTTGATGAGGCAACAGTTACCAACTGTATTCTTTTTGTAAAGAATGGAGAAAGTGAAAACCAAAAAATCAGAGTATCAAAATTGAATGACAATTCTATTTCTGTTGTTGATAGCGTTCTGAAAACTGATTTGGTTAGAGATGAAAAAACTTTTGTTTGGGATTTGTCAAATAAAAAATCTCTGTTGTTCAGCGGTGAAGGATTTATCAATCTTGGAGATTACTGCTTTATAAGCAAGGGCATGGTATTAAATGCTGATGAAGTTCAATCAAAAGGGCTATTCGTAAAGAGTGATTTGGTAAGTGAGACAAAAACAAAAACTAATTGCAAAGATTATACAGAAGCAAAATTTATTGAGAAGTATAAAATAAATAAAATCTTTTTTTTAGAGTGGGGAACTAAAAGAGTGCCCGATTTAATAAGCAGACCAACCTTTCCTGAATTGTATGAGAGACCAAAGATTATGGTTACAAAAATTGGGAAGATTAAAGCAACAGTTGACTACACAAATATTTATTGCGACCAAACAATAAGAGTTTTGGTATTGTGGAATGACTTGAAAGGTGTAAAAAATAAAAGCATTGACAACAGTGTAAAACGCTATCAGACCAATAGCAGAAAAGTTCTTGAAGAAATTTCTTCACAGGTTTCATTAAAATATTTATTGGCAATTATCAATTCTAAATTAGCTGACACACTCCTTGACCAAATAAGAGGCAAAGGAAATATTGACATCAATCCAGAATATCTTAAAAATATTCCCATTGCAAAAGTTTCAATTGAAAAACAAAAAGTGTTTGAAGCAATAATTGATTTCATTTTGTTTCTCAAAGAAAATGAAACTCCATTTCATCAATCCATCTCAAATAATTTACTCGTAAAACAATTTGAAGAAATAATTGACGGAATGGTTTTAGAACTCTACTTCGGAGAGGAAATGAAAACAAAAAAAGTTAGCGTTGTTGAATTGGTAGAAAAAGAATTGGAGAAAGCAAAAGGCAAAGAGACAACAGAAAGCATTTACAGTTTTTACAAATCAGTATCGCACCCCGATAGCGAAATACGCAATCGTATTTTATCATTCGCCATTGTAAGCCCCGAAATTTTAAAACCAATTTTGCAAGGGTAATGAGCAAGACAGTTGAGAAAATAGTTTTAAAGAATTTCAAAGCATTCCGACAGGAGCAGCCAATTGATTTCAAAAATAAGAATGTTCTTATTTATGGAAACAATGGTGCAGGTAAGTCATCTATCTTTTGGGCTTTGTACACTTTCTTACAAAGCAGTATCAAAAGCAGAGAAGGTGTTGAGAAATATTTCAAAGTGTTTGAGGTAAACAACCCTTCTACACATCAATCATTGAGAAATGTTTTTGAAGGTGAGGATGCAACTGCTTACATTGAACTATTTGTAAGAGATGGTGAAGATTTAATTCCTTATCGCATCCCTGCCATAGAAGCAGAACCAGTTGCAGTTGCGGCAGCAGAAATGATTCCAGCGGAAATTGAAGAAGTTGCACCCGAAAATATTGCGGCTGCTGTTGTTGAAGAATTGAAATCCGAAGATGTTTCTGATGCAGTTTTAGAAGAAGTAAGAGCAGAAAATATTTCTGATGCTATTGTTGTTGAAGTGCCCGTAGATTTAAGTCCGATAACACCAGTGGTTCCCGAAGCAGTTGAAGAAGAAGCAACAGACACAAACATAAAGTTGCTGAACACCACAAGCGATTTCATCAATTACAAATTGCTAAGTGGTTTTTATCGTGATTCACACAAGTATGATGTAAATCTTTGGAGTGTATTTGAACGGGATATTTTTCCTTTCATTACTGACAATGTGAATGACAAAACATTTTTGGAAAAACTTAAAATTGATACGAAAGATGTAGAACGATATGATTCTGGGTACAAATTGAGAGAAGGTTGGCGAAAGGATGAATACATTGCTTGGTTGGATTCGGAAGTAAACGGAAAAATCGATGTCTTGCTTGGAAGCATTGAGCAATATGCAAATAATTTTATCAAAGAACATTTTTACCACAATCAAGATGTGCTGAAAGTAAAACTGACTTTTGAGAAGCGTTTCACTTTTGAGTTGATTGAACAGCATGTTTGGGAAGATGGAAACAAACACATTCGTGAAAACGATTTGCAAATTAAATTAGTTGTGTCGCAATACGACATAGCAAATGCAAAATGGATTCCCTTGCATAGAGTTCAATCGTTTTTGAATGAAGCACAACTCACACGAATTGCAATAGGCATTCGTATAGGTGCATTGCGAATAAGATTGCAGACAACCGAGTTCAAACTTTTGGTTTTGGACGATATGCTTATAAGTTTGGATTTAAGTAACCGAATGGAAGTGATAAAAATTATTTTGAATCATAACAACAAACAGTCACTTCGTTTCTTTGACAGTTTTCAAAAATAATTCTTACACACGATAAAGGTTTTTACAACATTCTTAAAAACTATACAAATGCAAACCATTGGGAGTATTACAAACTCACAAAAGACGAAAATTCAAATGATGCACCGTATCTGAAAAAAGATAAAACACACATTGAAAAAGCTGCAAAGTTTTTTGCAGATGGTGAATATGATGCAGTTGGAAATGAGTTGAGAAAAGAAGTTGAGTTTACTATCAAAAAATATTTGAACCGAGGATTGAATACAGAAAATGAGGAGTTCAAAACTTTATCATCAATGATAAAGTCCGCTTACGAAAAATATACTTTAAATGAAAGAAGAGCATTTGAAAAAGTTTTTGTAGACAAAACATTTCCTGTTGACTTTATTAAAAAAGTAGAAACTGATTTTGAAAACGATGGTTCTTTGAATAATACCGAAAAATTAAGTTTGAGAATTATTAAGAAGGACTTGCACAAATATTTGTACAAGCAGTATGAAGTGAGAGATGAAAAGGACAAACTATTCGATGAGTTGAATGTAATTCTACAGCGTATTATGAATCCAGCTTCTCATGCTTCGGGAGAATCCATGTATGACTCGGAATTGAAAAATGCTATTGATAAAATTCACGAGTTAAACGAATGTTTAGAAAGAAGTAGAACGTGAATATTTATATGTAACTCATATTAAGATGAAATTGTCCAGATGAAAGAGCTAATTGGGTATAATCTTATTGAAGAGTATTTTACTGAGATATTAAAGGAACTGCTTCTAGAAAAAAACAAGAAGAAGATTCTTTTAACAAGATCATGGGCAAGGGAATTTCCAAATAGGGCTGGTGTATACTTGGTGTTTGAAAATAATAATATAAAATACGTCGGTGAAACAGGGAATATCAGAGGAAGAATTGCTGATATGTTAAACACAAAGAATCACACATTAAGACGTTCATTTGGAGAAGCAAATTTTTCAAATAGCATTGGTTATGAAAAAGCAAATTCAGTTAAATCATATAATCATAAAATTGAATTGGAATTGAATGAATTAATTCAAGAGAAATTAACAATTTCCTGCTTACCGCTTGAAATTGGGAGAAAGGAATTTGAAGAGTGGGTCATGGAAAAGGAATCAAATATTCTTTACAACAAAAGAAAGAAAAGAAAAATGCGTTAGCCTTCTGCTAAAATATTCAATTTTGAAAATTTAATATGAACCGAATAGATTTTATAAATAAAATTACGACTTACTCTGCCCGGTTCGTTTTGGAAGTTGAAGGATTTAATGCCGTAAATATGTATGACATTAATATTCATGCTGAAAGCTTTCTTATTCCTGTTTTGAATGAAACCTTTGGGTTGAACCTTGAAAATTTAAATTCAACGCAAAAGAAGAACTTTCCAGCAATTGACTTAGCCGACTTTAAAAACAGAGTTGCTTTTCAGGTAACAGCAACAAATAATTTTTCTAAAATTGAAGAGACTCTTCAAAAATTCTTTAACAATCAGCTAAACAAACACTTTGATGTTCTTTATTTTTACATCATTACTCAAAAGAAGGAGAAATACAAAGACAGTAAATTAGCGAAGCAAATTCCTTCCGGTTTTTCCTTCAATGCCAAAGACCATATAATCGACAGAGAAATACTTCTGCAAAAAATTAACAGTATAAGCTCATCACTGAAACTTGAAGCTCTTTCAAAGATTTTTCAACAAGAATTTTCGGATATACAAATTGAATTAAGGAAAAAAGAGTATGTCGGTGGATATTTGAACAACGAGCCAGAAAATTTATCTCCGAATTTATTATCTATTGCTTTCCCTGATATATTTTATAAGGCAGAACTTGATATTGACAAAGATGAAATCTTAGCTGACCTTAATCGCTTCCTGCTATCGAAGGGTAAAAGCCCTATTAAGAAAATGCGAGAAGCTAAACTCATAAAGCAAGCATTGAGAAAAACTGATTGTAAATTCTCAGATTGGCTGCTTCATGAAAACTGTATTTACACTTTTAGAAACTTGAATGACGAAGCAGAACCTTACAGAAAAATAGTAGACAAGGGGACAATAACAACTTTAGAATGCAAAGACTTTTACGAAAGAAACGAGGATAATAAAAGTGTATTTAAGCACTTACTTCGCAATACACTGACGCAGTTTTGTAAAATTAAAGAAATTGAATGGTATGGTAAAAATGAAATTTTCCGTTTTGCGAATAATCCAATAGTACCAAATCAGAAACAGGTAAAGTGGAAAGGGAAAAACGAATCGACAAAATCGGTAATTTTTGAAATGCACAATAAAAAAGAAGGGCATATCATTTGCTTTAGGCACCTTGCGTTTAGATGCTCCTTTTTAAATATTTCAAATGATTGGTTCCTTGTCCTAAACCCAACTTGGAGCTTTACAAATCCTGGCGGGTATCATATAAGCAGATTTGAGCCTGCTTACCTATCTGGACTTAAACGCTTAGAAAACAATAATGCAGTCTTTAACTATTTCCGTTTTTTTGGCTATTATTTTTCTCATGTCGATTTATTTACTGTTGAATATCCTTATTTTAAAATTAGCCCGCACACCTTGATTCCCTTATCTCCTAAACTGGAAGAGAAAACCTGGAAACCAGTTAAAATTCTTGAAGAAAAAATTGATGCTCCTCAAACAGAATTGAAAGATGATAAGGAACTTAATGACATATCCCTTTTTGACTAATGAAACTAAGATATATAGAAGAACCTTCCTTACAATTTGGCCAAGACCAACATATTTGTCCCAAATCAGGTATTTTTAACTTCAGCCCTTTTGACATAAATCAAGTAAGGCCTGAAAAAATTACAGTTGGAATAATTGGAAAAGGGGAAAGTATTGATAAAGTTTTAGAATGGATTGAATCATGCAAAACGCATATTTCAGGTAAGGAAACTAAGAATCCGCATCCAAATTTACATCTTAATTTTTGTGGTTTTAATAAGGATATAGGTTTCAAAAGTGAAATTGTTTATGATGATACTTATCTACGGAGATTAAATAATTCGGATTTTGACGATATTATTAAAAAGACTGATAACTTGGAAGACCGTATCAATGATATTGCTGAGCTTATTCTTGGTGAGATCAAATTTCTTTCAAAGAACAAAAAGCCCGATGTTATTCTATGTGTTTTAAGTGAAAACTTCATTACTTATATTCAAGAAGAGGAGAAGTCAACTGAAGAAGATGATGAAGAACAAGAAAAGGAAGTCCCTGAAAAGGATTTTGATGAGGATGAAGTTTCTAAAAAAGAGCAAAACTTCAGAAGATATTTGAAAGCGAAAGCAATGCAATACAATATTCCAATTCAAATAGTAAGAGATAGAATTGTTAAACCGACCGGAGAAATGCAAGATCCAGCAACAATTGCTTGGAATTTTTTTACTGCATTATATTATAAAGCTTCTGGAACACCTTGGGCTATGATAAGAAAGGATAGTGCAGAAACAACTTGCTATGCGGGCATTAGTTTTTTCATGAGTAGAGACAAAAAGACAACTCAAACAAGTATTGCCCAAATTTTCAACGAACTTGGGAAAGGAGTTATTCTTCGAGGAGAAGAAATTACTTTAAAGAAAAGCGACAGGACTCCACATCTTTCACAAGATCAGGCTTACAATCTTCTTTCGCTATCATTGAAGGAATACTATGATGCTGTTAAGATATTTCCCAAACGACTTGTCATGCACAAGACATCAAACTTTAATGCAGATGAAGTATATGGATTCAGTCAAGCCGCAAAAGAATTGTACATCAATCAAGTCGATTTGGTTTCTGTTCAAAAATCGGATGTTCGTTTATACCGCAATGGAATCTACCCACCAATGAGGGGAACTCAATTAACATTAGCAGACAACCATCATATACTATATACACGAGGTTCAGTCCCCTATTATGAAACTTATCCTGGAAAATACATTCCAAGTCCGCTTGAAATCAAGCTTGCAAGATACGATGAATCACCAAATTTAATTTGCGAAGAAATTTTAGCTCTGACAAAAATGAATTGGAACAATACACAATTCGACAGAAAGTTTCCGATAACAATTGAGTGCGCCAGAAATGTTGGAGAAATTTTAAAATATTTAGATCCTGTCGATAAGATGCAATTGAAATATAGCTTTTATATGTAAGGCTCATTAAAAAAATGGACTAGTTTAAATGAGTATGCTAATTATATCAATGAGAAGAAGCAACATTATCAAAATAAACACAGTCTATTACCCAAAGCAGAAAGCTGACCCTATCAAAACCATTAATATTGGAAATGAACAGAAATTGTAAAAAAGTATTTATATCCAATCTCTTATATATAGAAAATGGCATTTTTCTAAATATATTATAAACTATATGTATAGATTTCTCACAATCGACAATATTTCATACCCTAATTGATTAATAGTCAATAAGCTGAAATCACTGAAACTAGCTATCCTTTTTTTGTTGGTAGTAATTATTAGCTCCTTTCTCATACGCATCATTCTCATGATGCTGCTTATCTGTATTGAAAAGTCCAAAAAGGACATCGTGTGGACGATGTACATCTCCTTTACTGGCATCCTGTTCACCCTTGTTGTGATAATGCTCCAAGTTGCTGCTTGATTTGCTGCTTTTGTCTGACATGATTTCTAGGTTTTAAATTAGCATACTCTTTATGGTTTTCTGCTTCCCCGTGCTTCAAATTTAATAAGTAAAAGATTCGTTGATGACAAAATAAACTGAAATTCGATGAATAACAGAGTGTTGCGGATGAGCTAAACCAAATAAGTCCATTTTAGTGTAAGGTTCAATTTGTTTGTTTCTCCACTTTAATATAAAAAACATCATCAACTTCTTCCTTAGAAATTTTGTCAAGAAAAAAATCATGTTCTTCATCTTTCAATTTGCCGTAAAAACAAATAAGAGCTTCTATTAGGTTAAAACTTAAATCATTTTCTCCTGTCATAAAATCTCCAAACATTTTTTCAAAGGTTTCCCTTTCCTCTTTGGTTACATCTAAAACAATGTGATGTTCCGGTGTTCGCTCCGAATTTTTATAAAAGTCGAGTTTAACCTTCATAAGTTTTACTTCCTTTTCCAAATCCGAGATTTTCCTTTTCTGAGTTAAGACCGTATTTTCATCCATTAAGGACTTCAGTCTACAATATTCCGAGATGTTCAGGTCCAAATCTCCTGCTGATTCTTCAATAGTTTGACGCTCGTCTTGCGTAAGTTTGAAGGTAATTTGAGTGGTTTCACTTGTGTTGTTCTTGATTTCTGCTTCCATTGTTTGTTGGTTTTACATTGATATTATTAAAAAATTACTCTTGTTATACGGCATTAATACTTCGATTTATTGTCCCAACTGTCCCATACTTTTCTGTGGGACAGTTGGGACAATTGGTTAGAGTTCTTCATTCCGATTGTGCTTTTTTACCCACCTGTCAATACTCGATTTTGGTATTCCGGTTCTCTCCTGAATATCTCTAAGTGATATTTTTTGATTAGTGTACATATCAACCGCAGCAAGTTTTTCTTGATGAGAATACTTCTGTGATGGAGTATCTTTATACATATAATCAGCTTCTTCCACGTCGGTTTGTTTCAACTCAAACCATATTTTATTATTCTCATCGTCTCCTATAATTTCTATTAGGTTGGTGGATGATTCTCCTTCTCTATTGAACCTGTTCTTGTCTGGTACAATTATTCTTTGATTAGGCTCATTGGTTTTTCGCATCAGAGTGGTCTGATCTGCGTAATCCATGACCGCACTAGCCCCATACATAAGGTCAGAGTGGCTGCGCTGTCCCTTGGTTCCCTTATTGGTGTGGTTGGTTAATAGAATTGTTGTGTTGTAATCTTTGCGCCATCGGTCAAAGTAATCATACATTAGCATGGCATTGGAGTTGTCAATTTCTTTAATTCCCTTCTCACGCTGAAGCATCGATGCAAAAGCTTTATAACCGTCTACAATAACCAAGAGTGGTTTTATGTTGAAGATTGCTTCATCTATGTCCTTTAAGGTTAAATCTCGGTGTGACTTAAAGCTAATTGAATGAAGGTTATATTTTTTTTTATAATTTGCTTTGAAATAATTCTCAATAGGCTCAACAAATAATTTGAATTCAGGCTCAGCCATTTCAAAATTTAGAAATAGTACGTCACCATGTTCATTAATAGTATAACCCAAGTATCCAATTAGGGCATACACTATCGCAAATGCAATGCTTAATGAAATTCTGGTCTTACCCGTGCCACGTTCTGCGCCGAAAAGGTTTGTTCCATATTGGAATATAAGTGGAAATACTATAAATTTCACTTTGTGATGTTTATATTTTTCTGTTAGCTCCTCACTTGAAAGTGTGGCATTTAAAACTTTACTACTTTTGTCCATAGATAAAATTTATTAAGATTTAGCAGAGCCGGTGTTGACGCATCGGCTCTGCTTTTTTAGTTATATAGTTCGGGCCATTCGTTTCTTTTCTGAAGCTCCCATGACGAGCGATAAGCTTCTTTATCAAATAATTTAATTGGTAGACCACCTGCGGCATTTTCCCTTTCCATCTTTCGACCTGCTTGAACGCCTTTGATGTAGTCAGCTTTTTCATTTTCTGCTATCTCTACAAGTAAAGATTTCAATGCATCTTCAGTGAACTCCACGTAATTTCTTAACCGATTAAATAGCAATAAATTTTCCGCCCTTTTTTCCGAAGAAATTTTAGGGTTGTCAATTTTAGCCCGCATTTTTTTTAATGCGGCTTTCGCCTCACTTCTCAAAATGTTAAGTTTATCTTGATTAAATGCTTGCATCGAAATTTCCTCCTTCCTGAATCCAATTTAAGAGCGCCTTGCGGGAAAAGAAAAGCTTGCGGGAGCCTTCTCGTTTAATGAAAGGAATTTTCCGGTCATATACTTTCCCATAGAGAGTTTGACGAGCAAGGTTGGTAATTTTCATAGCTTCCTCAATTGGAACAAGGTCTTGTTGTTCAGATTGTGGTTGATTGTTCTCTGCGAAAACTTTTCGTATAGAAGTTTGAACTATCTCAGAAAGCTCTTCTTTTGTAATTACAATTATTGTTGACATACCGTTGTATATTTTGAACGGTATAAAGGGAAGAAGAAAGTAAATTAATATAAAGTATTTTAGAAGGACAAAACCAATTTGTCCGAGACAAAAGACAAATTGTCCAAATTATTTAATGGCTCGCATGAGTGTTTTCTCACTAATAGCAAACTCTAGGCAGATTTTTTTTACAACCGCTGCATGCCTAGATTTTGGGTTCTTTGAGAGTTCAAGGTATCGGTTTTTGTAATTGGAATGTCTCAAAATTGTGTTTGGTGATTTTCCTTTTGCATTTCCCATTTGCTCTCCTTTCACGTTCATACTGGAAACAGGTTTATCAAGCAATAAACCGAGTTCACTGTGTAGATGATTGGAAATTAAACGGAGGAGATGAGAAAATTCCTTTTGGTTTAGAATTTGAAACTCTAAGCTCCCCATAGCGTTAATTTCATCGGTTGTATAAAAGAAATTATCTGAATTACCCATAGCCTTTGTAAGTGAGCAATGGTCATCAAAATATTCAAGCAACTTTAATCTATGCCCTAATGCAAATTTTTCTCGTAATTTTTTTCTTAATTCTGAATAGTACTTCTTATAGATTTTATCCCAAGGCAACTGTTGTGACGCCATTTCATCTAACTCAATAAATACTTCTATAATATGAATTCTATCTTCATCATTTAAGGAAGTATCAGATAATGCATGTGTTAATTGCTCAGAAAATTTCTTAATCAAAAAATAAGTCAGATGTCCTCTGGGCTTTTGGTTAATCAACGATTGAATATTTTTTTTCTCAGTAGAGACAATTTTTCCCTTTTTCATTTCCAGTCAACTTTAAGTAATCCTTGTTTAACCATTTCTTGATTTGTATTTACGTAAACCATAGTTGTTTTAATATCCGAATGCTGCATCAAATACATAAGCTGCGGCAATGGAATTTTAGATGCCATATAAGTTCCAAAACTGTGCCTTCCAGAGTGAAAAGTGAGCTTAAAAGGAATATTTGCCAAGGTTGCAATAACTTTTAAGTGCCGATTAATAAACTGCTCTGTTAATCTTGGAAAAAGGAAATCTGCATTTTTATTGTAATATTTCTCGAGTATTATCTCAGGGGCAGATAGTTTCTCACCTTCTACTTTAAACATGCTATGTAAAGGAATTTCAGCCTGCTTATTAACCTTTATGGTTACAAAATCCAACTCATATCCTTCCTTTGTGTGTTTAATGTAATCAGTTCTCAAATTTGTAACATCAGATATTCGTAATCCGGTATAACAGGAAAACAGAAATAAATCACGAACATTATTTACCTTTTCTTCCAACTTACTTAAATCCACCTTTTCAATCGCTCGAATTTCTTCGATGGTAAGCACATCTCTCTTTTTTTGCTCTGTTTTAACGATAAGTTTTTTGCAAGGATTTGGCTCGTCGTAATATTCCTTATTTATAGCAAGTTCAATATATTTTTTAAAGTTCTTGTGTTGCTTATGGATAGTATTGACGGCCTTTTTCTTTTCACGCAGGTAGTTTAAGAATTTATCTAGGAAAGCGTAGTTTATATCTTCAAATTTAATGTCAGATTGCTTGGTAAACTTGAGTAAGTGATTTAATGTGTTGCTGTGGCTTAATTTAGTTTTAGGTGTCAGAAGTTTATTCGCTTTAATCTCATGACTCATAAATTCAGAAAATGAGCCATTGTGCGATATTGTCTTTTTGTTGCCTACTGACTTTATAGAAAAACTTTTATCTTTTAAAGATTGTGCTACTTGTGCTTTTTCGTATTTATGAATTAAATCACCAATTTGAAAGTTCAGAAGGCCTGCATCAGGATGCTTCTTGTTTACTTCTTGATTTTTTGAATCCCAGTGTTCCGGTTTTATTAATATCCCTGTTGAGATGAATCTTCGAGTACGATTCTGGTACATTCTAATTTCAACTAATGCCTTTTCGTTTGCATTTAGCTTTTTCTTTCTATTGAAAACTGGAGTGAAGGTTGCTTTCATTTTGTGATACCTCCCTGACTGAGGTATCACAGAGGTATCACAAATGTACCCAAATTGATGAAAATAGCAAAAAATGAAAGTAAGAACCAAAACGACAGAAGCCCCTAAATTAGGGGCTCCTGTTTACTTTTGTTTGGGTTTGTTTTTCCCTTGGGTTGTCCGACTAGGTTTCGAACCTAGACTCTTCTGAACCAAAATCAGACGTGTTGCCAGTTACACCATCGGACAATTTTGTGTTTATCGGGCTGCAAAAGTAAAAATTTATTTAGAAAACAGGTAGTCCTCTGCAATTTTTTTAGGAAATCACTCTAAAATCGCTAGTTGTGGAGGATAACAAACTTAAGCTCTCCCTGTTTTGCTCCATTGCTGCGAATAAAATACGTTCCATTGGCATATTTTGATGTATCTACTTGCACCTGCCTTTTCCCGGCTGGCACTTGGAGCTTTTGCTCTAATTTTCCATTGCTTTGGTAAATGCTGTAAATTTCGCTGTTAGCAGTTTCCTTTCGCTCAATAAGCAAACGGTTGTTGGCGGGATTGGGATGAATGCCAAATTGTGTAGCCCTTATTTCAGGAACCGCAATAGCTAAATCAACCTCTACTTGCAACCAAACTGTGTCGGAAGAACAGCCTGTTGCGTTGGTTTCAATAATTCCAATAGCAGCCGTAGTAGTAGAGTCGGCCCATTTCACCTCTAAAGAATCGTTGTTGCTGAGTAGGGTTCCACCTCTTACAAACCATTGGATGCTGTTTCCGGGTGCTGGTGTGTAAGCATAGGCTGCTGTATCGCCGATAGTTACCGCTGTATCGCCTGCTATTAAAGTTGTAGCCGGGGCTTCATAGGCATAGGCTATTACAGGTGTTCGTGTGCTTTCGCATTGGTAATTAAAATTGCTTACATAAAAGGTATCGGTGGCTTGTAAATTTGGGATGTAATAAGTAGCAGCAGTTTTTAAAAGCGTGCCGTTTAACGAATCGGTATACCAGTAACTATAGCTGCCATAAGCCGAAACTAAAAATACGCTGGAGCCCGCACAAACGCTGTCGCCGGTAACGGTGGGTGCCGGATAAGGATTAGTTACATAAACGTCAATAAGTACCCTGGCACTCTCACAACTATCATTATATGCTGCCACATAAAATGAGTCGCGTGTGGTAATTATTGGCGTCGTGTAGCTTGCTGATGAACTTAAAATGGTGGTAGATGTATCGCTGTCGTACCAATGATAATTCGCCGCACCACTTGCACTTAGTGTGGTAGATGAACTGTCACAAATAATAACATAGGGACTTGCCAGTGTGGGCTGAGCCAAAAAGCCACCGGGACAGGAGTTTAACGTGAGCACATCTTGCGCATAGGAACAGCAGCCATACTGCACCCTAACGGTATATTTTCCACTAAGTGTTGGCACATAATAATAGGTGTTTGCCCCTGTAATCAAAGTAAAATCGCGCCACCATTGGTACACATATTTGGAATTATAAGCCGTGAAAAGCGTATCGTTTCGAATGCTTATGGCTGCTTCAGGATCATCGTAAACGGTCATGTTGGTAGTGAGTGAACTTTTCACAGGGCTCATGTTGGTGGCTCTTACCCGGGTTTTATAGGTTCCTGGTTTAAGCGAATACGGAATGGTATAATTCCAATATCCTGTGGATACCGTATCCGGAAAAGCACCCAGAAAAAGAGCATCCGAAAAATCGTCTCCGGTAGTATCCATTTCCATAATAAAATTATTGCCGGGTTGTATGGTTATTCCCGGAATCAATTTCCCAACAAAGCTGTTGTTGCTGCCTTTACATACTCGGGAGTAACCATTAAACACTTTAAAAGGATCATAATACAAGTGATTGCTATATGGTCCAACCGCATAGCCATAGTACTGGTTTCTAAACGTCATGGCTTTAATTGTAAAATTGTTATTGATATACTTCCATGTGGTACCCCCATCGTTGGTTTCATAAAGAATTTGGTTATCGCCCGATATAAAACCATGAAGCGAATCGCGAAAAGCAATGCTATAAAAGTTAGAGCTTAATCCAAACTGTGAATTGGTCCAGGTGGCCCCGCCATCCAGCGTTTTCAGTAAGGTGCCTCCTTCGCCACAAACAAATCCTTTAAGCGGCGTTAAGAAATAGATAGAAAGCAAGAATTTTGTTACTCCACTCACTTGGTTAGTGAAAGTTGCCCCACCATCCACCGTTTTACGCAGTGTTCCCATAGAACCGCAAATCCATCCAACTTGATTGTTAATAAAAAACACATCGTAATAAGAGTAGGTATTGGAACTATAAGAATTGGTGGTAGTCCAGGTTTGTCCGCCATTATTGGTACGCGAAATCATATAGTCGGACCCCACTGCAATTCCTTTATTTTTAGTGAAGAAATGCATGCCAAAATAATAGGCATTCGCGGGAGCATTCGTAGTTTGCTGTGTATAGGTGTTTCCCCCGTCAAGCGTTTTCATGATTTTACCACTCGTACCACAAATGTAGCCGGTATCCTGACTTGGGAATGCGCAATCGTACCAATGAATGGAGTTAATTGGATGACTAACTTTCCAATTCAAACCCCCATCGGTTGATTTACTTACATTGTCGTCCCCAACAGCAAAAAGGATAGTATCATTCACATAGCGCACAGATTCAAGGGTTCCACCCACAATGTGCCAGTTTATTCCTCCATCGGTAGTTTTATAAAAATCAAAATTGCTTAACAAATAGCCCACCTGCTTGTTTTTAAATTTAATGTCCATCAATGGGTAGAAAGTTGAAAAAGGCAGGCTTGTCCAGCTTTGGCCACCATCAATGGTTCGTTTAACCACTCCGGCATCACCGGCAATCATCCCTACCAATCCGCTCACAAAATCCAATGCAGCAATGTTTGACGTAACTCCTGTTGCCACGCTGTTCCAGGTTAATCCACCATCAGTTGTATTCAGCATCAGTCCTGCTCTTCCTACCGCATAACCTGTATCGCTTCCAACAAAATCAATATCATTCAAGAGTGTTGTAACACCACTGGTTTGTGGAGTCCAGGTCAAACCACGGTCGTTCGATTTTAAAATGGTGCCATTTCCGCCGCAAGCGATGAGACTACTGTCGGAAATAATTTGCAAGTTGCGCAAAGAAGCTGTAGTTCCGCTGGAAATAATGCTCCATTGCTTGCCATTGTTGGTGGTGCGCAATATCCTTCCATTTTGTCCCACACATACCCCATTTTGAATATCAAAAAATTTAATGCTGTAAAGGGTATCTGAAATCCCACTCACCTGATCGCTCCAGCTTCCAAATATTTCGCAATCGCTGTTCTTGCGGATAAGTCCGCCTTTTCCCACCACAAAAGTATTGGCAAGGGAGGGTGAACAACCGCCCATAATGTATAGCGGAGTGTAACAGTAGCCATTCCAACTCACTTCATTGTTGATGGTTCCGCGCACGCTGCATTGCCCAACTTGATATACTTCGCCGGTATCGCCAAAAAAGACTTCGCGTGGAAAATAGGCGTTGGTACCATAACTGATAATGGTAAAATTATTTTGTGCACTTAGCGCAAGGCTTTGAATGCTTAGGGCTATAAAAAGCAATCCCTTCGTAATTTTTGGTGTATGAAACAAGGGCTTTATTTTTAGGGTTATTTGATAAAGTTGCAAAGGTAAGCATCACAAGTTAAATTGCTTTTATAGCCTCGTCTTTTTTGCCTACCGCAGAATAGGTTTTTAGCACATTTAAGGAATTTCAGGCAGGGTAGCTTTATATAGTCGTACCTTTGCAAAAATTATAAAACCCAAATCATGAAAAAAAGTTTAAAAACACTGGTGTTGCTTCTTGCAAGCGCAACACTTGTTATGAGTTCTTGCAAAAAAGACGATGATACTAAAACCGAAGAAACCAGCACTGCACGCGAAGCCAGCTTTAAAATAGGAGCCAATTCATTTAGTGTGACCAAGCCTTATATAGGGGTTTTCAACGATAATGGTACTATTAAAAATACCATGACTTTAACTGCTACCGATGGTTCGAAAGTGGAATTTTATTTTGTGGGCAGCGCTCCCGCCACCTATCAATTGATGTCGTTTAGCAACGGATATTACAAAAATGCTTCCGGCAAACAATACAATTCCACTAGCGGTGAATTGATTGTTACCAGCTATACCGTGGATGGTTCAACCTACAAAGCAACGGGTACTTTTCACTTTAAAGCTAAAACTTTTACTTCGCCTATCGATTCACTTGAAATCACAGGTGGTATATTTACCAATGCTTCTAACGAATTGTAATAACAAACTGAAGTCCTCAAAATGCCTTCATTCCAACAAAGGGATGGCAGGCATTTTTTTATTCCAAATTTCTATTAAAAGTGTTGAGATTCTGCGGAGGTGATTGCTAAATTGATGAGTTAGCGTTTGGCTTTTAAGAAATGGTTGTATGGATTAAAATTCGTAGTCATAAATCCCGGCGGGATTTAGTGCGCACTGAATCTAGGCTTTAAAAAGCAGTGCATCAATTTGGTAAGGTAGTTTTCACATTTTTTTGACTTACAAACAAAAGGAAAGCTCCGCTAAACAGAATAAACGCTGCACCCAACAGCATTTCGTTATTAAAAGGAATGCTGATAAGCTCCATGGCTGCAGTGCCCTGAAACAAGAGCAAAATTTCGTTGATAATGATGCCTGAAGCAAAAATAATTGCTCCATTTACCATCCTGCTGTTGTATTGGATTACATGAATTCCAGTGGCATAAGCCAAAATAAATAAGGTAATAAATCCTAACAACACCAAATGCAAATAGCCAATAACTATTGGCCTAAACCCATAGGCCAATTGATTGAGCGCAGGAATGGTGGAGAGCAATTGAAGCACTATTTTAATAGTGAATGCAACAAGTGACAATGCAAATAAATTGCTGCCGATTTTTAAAGATGTTGACTTTACGTGTGGAATATTTCTCTTTATTTCCTTCACTAATAAATAAAGGGCAATTACTTGTAGTATTGCAGACAATACAATAATTAAATACACTACCAAATTCATTTTTAACCAAAGCACACATAAAAAATAAGTGGGGATACAGGCAAAAGCAAATAAGGCAAAAATTAATTTTTCATTTGTAAAATACAAGTTCATCTTTCGTAATTTCGCAAACCACAAACCTCCACAAGCAAAGAAAAACCAACCGTTGTATTGAAAATGCAGAAAAAAATAAATGGCTGCTAAGTACCAATTTTGATGAATGATTTTATTGGCCATCATAAACGAGAGTGCGAAGGCTCCCAAGGAAGAAAGCGCATTAAAAAACAAGGCTGCCTTAAACCATAGGCCAGCAGTTTCGGTTATTTTATTACGATTTAAATCTTTCCAGAAAAACAGCGTAAACAAATATGCTGTTAAAATAGAGAGGGTCGAAAAGGTGATACTAAATAAACCATATCCCTGAAAAGGAAAACAGAGTAACATTCCATAAGCTGAAACTAAATTTAACACCAATAGCCAATGGTATTTTTTAAAGGCCTTTTCTAATCCTTTTTCCGAGAGAAAAGAAACCATTAAAGCCATTAATGCATGTGAAATCCAACCCGAAAATGCAAAGTGCGAATGAGCTTGAAGCAAATGCTTTTGATCCACGAAAGGCAGGGAAAATGCGATTTTATAACGCAGTACAAAACCGATGAAAGCAATAAGAGCTAAATTAAAAAGTGCTATTCTAATCCATTTTTGAATGCTGTACTGCATAATTTTTTTCTTGCAAAATAGCTCAGAAAATAGCAAAAGTGCTTATGACTCAAATCATAATCAACTTGGAATTACAGCAGTACGTTAAAGCTAAAAGAATATGTTCTTAGACATACACCTTACCATGTTCAATACTCACAGCATGACATTTATCGAGTTTCTTAATTTCACGAATCACTGTTTCAACGCGAAGTCCGGTCATATTAGCTATTTGTTGCCGCGTAAGTTTTACCTCCATTTTATGCTTTGAACATTCGCATTCCTTTTTTAAATGATTGAGGAGGGTTGCAATACGAGCCTGTGGATTTTCGGATGCTATTGTTTTAAGAATTAAGAATTTGTAACGCAAGCGCTGCGCAAGTAGGCGAGAAAATTTAAAATGCAAATCCGGACATTCATCCAGCAGTTGCAAAAAATAAGCTTTAGGTAAACGAATAATTACTGAATCTTTTTCGGCTATACAGGAAGCTGCATAAGGTCCATCATCAAACAATGGCAGTTCGCCAAAACTTTCGCCGGGTTCAATAATATTTTGAATAAATTCCTTGCCTGCGTCATTAATGTTAATCCACTTTACCCTTCCACTTACCAGCTGATAATAATAAACACATGACCCTCCTTCTTCAAATATCACTTCCTCCCTGGCTACTTTTTTGTAAGTGGCTCCGGTAGCTAATAAAAGATCAATATCTATCATATGCAAAAGGGGTTTATGATTCAACGAAGTTAATAGTAACTGCTTTTTCAAAAGATGATTTTTAACAAGTAAGGATATGATTAAAATCACTTTTAGACTTTGACACTCCTCCTAATCCTTTGCAAAGGCAATAATCGCAACAATTAGAGCAAGTAGGAAAATGGCTGCTCTGTTTTCATGGAGCAGGAATATAAAAATGTTATGACTGTACGCATAAGCGAGCAGGAAGCAGCTTCCTAGTTTTGCTGCAACAAAAACAAATAATACTTATCTCTATGAAAAAAATAACAGTACTTGGAATGCTTGCATTTTTTGTAATTGCCTGCGGAAATCAAGAAACACCATCAAGCAATAACGGGCCTATATCCAATGCCCCTGAAAATTCAACTACCGAAAACGGAAACCCATCCTATGATCCCAACCGCGGAGAGGGAAAATTTAGTGATGTAAAATTGGATGCCGCACTAAATGAAGCATTGGCAACTTCAGGCAATAAAATTTTTGATGTAAAATGTTCCTCATGTCATAAGCTTACTGATGAAAAATTAGTAGGTCCAGGCTGGAAAGGAGTTACTACGCGCAATTCTCCGGCTTGGATTCTGAATTTTATTACCAATACCGATGCGATGTTAAATAAAGATCCTAAAGCGCAAGCCCAATTGGAAATTTGCTTAGTACGCATGCCCAACCAAAGTTTGAGCGACGACGAAGCGCTCAGCTTATTAGAGTATATGCGTAAAAACGATGGAATAAAATAAATAAGATTCATAAAACACAACACATGAAAACAAAAAAAATAATTTTTACTTCACTTATTGCAAGCATGGTTGCAATGGGATGGACAGGATGCAAACCCAAAAATGTTGGAAACGCAGTGAGTTCTGATGCCTCATCAAAGGCTTATGTTGCACCGGGAAAATACGATGAATTTTACAACTTTGTAAGTGGTGGATTTAGCGGACAAATGAGCGTATATGGATTGCCATCTGGTCGCTTGTTAAGAGTAATTCCTGTTTTTTCAGTTGACCCGGAAAAAGGTTGGGGCTATTCAGAAGAAACGAAACCCATGTTGAATACCTCCCATGGTATAGTGCCTTGGGATGATTTACACCATACTCAATTAAGTAAAACAAGTGGTGAAATTGATGGGCGTTGGTGCTTTGCAAATGCCAATAATACACCACGCGTTGCACGAATAGATTTAACCACTTTCCGCACCGCAGAAATTATTGAGTTACCCAATAGCGGCGGAAATCACTCTTCTCCTTTTATTACAGAAAATACCGAGTACGTTGTTGCCGGAACCCGTTTTAGCGTTCCGCCGGATGATGCGAATGGAGATGTGCCTATTAATACTTACAAGCAAAACTTTAAAGGAACACTTAGTTTTATTAGCGTTGGCAAGGAGGATGGAAATATGGACATTGCATTTCAAATTCAATGCCCAGGTGTTAATTTCGATTTGAGTCGTGCCGGTAAAGGCGTTTCACATGGTTGGTTTTTCTTTTCTTGCTACAATACCGAACAAGCAAATTCGCTCTTAGAAGTAAACGCTTCACAAAGAGACAAAGACTTTATTATGGCAGTGAATTGGAAAAAAGCCGAAGAATATTTAAAGGCCGGCAAAGGGCGTAAACAAGCTGTGAAATATGCACACAACAGCTATAGCGATTTTACACATAGTGCCACTTCGGAAATTAAAACTGAAGTAATTGTTTTGGATTCTAAAGAGTTGAAAGATCTTTGCTACTTTATTCCTTGCCCTAAATCTCCGCATGGATGCGATGTAGATCCAACCGGACAATACATTGTGGGAAGTGGAAAGTTGGCTGCGTTAATTCCAGTGTTTAGTTACGATAAAATAATAGCCGCAATTGCCGCGAAAGAATTCACGGGTGATTACGATGGAATTCCGGTAATTAAATATGAAAGTGCGCTTTATGGCGAGGTTAAAAAACCAGGTTTAGGGCCGCTTCATACCGAATTTGATGGCAAAGGAAATGCTTATACTTCCTTCTTTGTTTCATCGGAAGTTGTTAAATGGAATATTAAAGATTTGAAGGTATTGGATAGGGTTCCAACCTATTATTCCGTTGGCCACTTGTGTATCCCCGGCGGAGATAGCAAAACACCAAATGCTAAATACTTAATTGCTTACGACAAAATTACCAAAGATCGTTACTTACCTACCGGTCCTGAATTATCACAAAGTGCGCAATTGTATGATATTAGCGGAGACAAAATGCAATTGATTTTGGATTTCCCCACTATTGGTGAACCACACTATGCTCAAGCTTGTGCAGCGGATATTATAAAAAATAAATCTCGAAAAATTTTCAAAATTGAAGAGAACAAACATGCTTATAGGAGCATGGGTGAAAAAGAGGCAAAAGTTATTCGTGAAGGAAACAAAGTGCATGTTTACATGACGGCAATTCGTTCGCATTTTACTCCTGATAATATTGAAGGTGTTCGCATGGGCGACGAAGTATATTTTCATGTTACCAACCTGGAACAAGATTGGGATGTGCCGCATGGATTTGCTGTAAAGGGTGCTATCAATGGCGAGTTACTGATTATGCCGGGAGAAACTCAAACCTTGAAATGGATACCCGAGCGCGTTGGAATTTCACCCATGTATTGCACGGATTTTTGTAGTGCGCTACATCAAGAAATGCAAGGTTATGTGCGCGTTTCGCCTGCAGGAAGCAATGTGCCATTAACTTTTAGTACCGGAAAAAATCAACCTGCTGCGGCAGCCGGTGAAACAAAATAATTAACCTGGAAAGGTGAGTTCTGCTTGGAAAAAAAATTGCAATCATTTTTTTGTTTTTGTGTTAAGTTTTGATTGAAATTTTAAGCAGTTCTCACTTTTCCTATTTAAGATTACCTGTGAAAAAAGATACGTTGAATTGGATGATGCGGGCCTTACTTGGCTTGTGTGGGATTGCCTTAATTGCTGTACTTTTCGTGCCCATGTGGCGAATTGATTTGGATGCGCCACAATATCCCGAAGGCCTCAACCTGTTGATTTATGCCAATAAATTGGGAGGCAACGTAGATATCATTAATGGCTTAAACCATTACATTGGCATGAAAACATTGCATACTGAAGATTTTATTGAATTTACACTACTACCCTACCTCATTCTTTTTTTTAGTCTTAGCCTTTGGGTCGTGGCTGCAATAGGTAAAAGGAAATGGATGAATGTAGTGTTTGTTTTATTCGTATCGTTCGGAATTATAGCTATGGCTGATTTCTGGAAATGGGAATACAACTATGGACATAACCTCAACCCGGAAGCTGCCATTGTCGTTCCGGGCATGTCTTATCAACCACCCTTAATTGGATTCAAACAACTCTTAAATTTTGGCGCTTATTCTGTACCTGATGTTGGAGGATGGATATTTGTAGGGGTTGGATTGTTACTTTTACTACTTGTATTTTTGGGTTGGAGGCAAGCTAAAAAATTAAACTAATTTGTTCCGATAGGTTAGCTGTGTGGAAAAAACATCGAGCCCACAAAAAAACACAAAGAGCACATGAATATTTATTGAATATATATCATTTGTGAACTGCGTGAAACCTTTTTGCACTTAGTTTTAAAATTTAATTTTTAAGAACAATTCAAGTTCTAATTTCCTTTAAGCCTGGTAAGTTTATTTTTATCATAAGCATAGTAACAAACAAATAAATGTCACGATTTAGCAGTATTCTTGGACTTTTTTTCATTCTTCTTTTTGCGGCATGCAGTAATTTGCCTGAGCCTATTCGTGTTGGCAAAGACAATTGTTCCTTTTGCAAAATGACTATTAGCGATGTGCGATTTGGTGTTGAACTAGTAACACAAAAAGGAAAGGTGATTAAATACGATGAAATTCATTGTATGCTTGAAGCCTTAAATTCGGGCGAAATGCAAATGGAGATGATTCGTGAAATTTACTTTACCGACTTCTGCGGAAAGCATCTGCTAATACCATCCAAAAATGCATTTTTGCTTTCAAGTGATGCGCTAAAAAGTCCAATGGG
Organism: Bacteroidota bacterium; assembly: GCA_016721765.1. Taxonomy (NCBI): domain Bacteria; kingdom Pseudomonadati; phylum Bacteroidota; species Bacteroidota bacterium. The sequence continues at coordinate 1,495,602 of JADKHO010000001.1, read as the reverse complement.
TGGAAATATCGCCGTTTTTTCATCCAACGACAGTTTACTAATTACCCTTCAAAAAGTGAAAGGCAAACAAGTGCTTTGGGAAGACATTTTCCACTAAGTAGCCATGAGAACATACCTGCGTTTCGTTGTCGCTTTATTTATTTATTCCACTTGCTTGCATAAAGCAGAAGGGCACCAATTACAGGTTGGAACAAATTTGGCGTACAAAAGTATTCACAATGCTATTAGTGCCGCTAAAACAGGTGATTCCGTAATTGTACATGCAGGAGTTTATCATGAAAAAAATATTATAATCAATAAATCCATTTCAGTAATCGGAATTAATTATCCTATTCTCGATGGAGATTATCACAGCGAAATTGTTTCAATAAAAGCAAATCATGTATTAGTTAGAGGCTTTAAAATTCAGCATACCGGCAATGGAACCTTAGATGATCCGGCAGGAATAAAAATTTACGACAGCAAATATGTTACCATTAGCGACAACAATTTAGAGGATACCTTTTTCGGCATTTACGTGCAATATGGCACAAGTTGTATCATCAAAAACAATCAATTAAAATCTTCCGGCATTGAAGAACAAGAAATTGGTAACGGTATTCATTGTTGGAAAAGCGACAGCATACAAATTATCGGAAATTCAGTTAGCGGGCATCGTGATGGAATTTATTTTGAGTTTGTAACCAATTCCTTAATCTGGCTCAATGTATCCAAACAGAATTTGCGTTATGGCTTACACTTTATGTTTTCGAATAACGACAGTTACATCGGAAATATATTTAAAAATAACGGTGCAGGCGTAGCGGTAATGTTTACCAATCACGTAAAAATGTTTAACAATGTGTTTGAAGAAAATTGGGGCGATGCAGCCTATGGCCTCTTGCTGAAAGAAATTTCCGACAGTTATATTAACGGAAATACTTTTTCGAAAAACACTGTGGGAATTTTAATGGAAGGTACCAGTAGAATTGAAGCCCAAAAGAACAACTTTGAGCACAACGGCTGGGCCATGAAAATTCAGGCAAGCTGCATGGATATTGCCTTTACCAAAAATAATTTTATTGCCAATACCTTTGATGTGGCCACCAATGGCTCTTTAGTTTTAAATACGTTTAATGGTAATTATTGGGATAAATACGAAGGCTATGATTTAAATAAAGATAAGGTTGGAGACATTCCCTATCGCCCTATTAGTATGTTTTCTATGATTATTGAAAACAACCCTCCGGCCATGATGTTGTTTAGAAGTATTATGGTTTCAATTCTTGACAAAACTGAAAAAATTTTACCTTCGCTTACCCCTGAAAATTTAAAAGACAATACCCCATTAATGAAAGCACTGCGCTTATGATTATTGCCACCAATTTAACAAAAAAGTTTGGAAAACTTACCGCGCTCGACCAGGTAAACATCAGCTTTAATAAAGGTGAGTGTGTTGCCTTTTTAGGTCCAAACGGTAGTGGTAAAACTACTTTTATTAAGTGCATCTTAGGCATGGTAGTACCTAGTTCCGGAACCATTTTATTCAATAGCAAGAATATTGATAAAGATTGTGCCTACCGCAAATACATCGGTTACATGCCACAAATCGGAAACTACCCTGAAAACATGACGATCGGGCAAATCATCAGTATGATGAAAGACATTCGACAGGCCTACAACGCAGAATTAGATGAAGAGTTAATCGAACGATTTGAATTAGGTAAAATAATGGACAAGCGCATGCGCACCCTTTCTGGAGGAACGAGACAAAAAGTTAGTGCCTGCTTAGCCTTTTTATTTAACGCACCCGTCTTAATATTAGATGAACCAACTGCAGGGCTAGATCCCCTCTCATCAGAAATTTTAAAGAAAAAAATTATCAGCGAAAAAGAAAAAGGGAAATTAATAATTATCACTTCTCATGTGCTTAGTGAACTGGATGATTTAGTAACACAAGTTGCCTATATGGTGGAAGGAAAATTAAAAGTACACAAGCAACTCGAAACCTTGAAATCAGAAACCGGAGAACGCAAATTGTCAAAAGCAATTGCTAGCCTTATGCTACAAAATCAATTATGAATAAAATAATAAAATATGCTATTGTAGATATACTACGAAGTAAGCTGGTATTGTTTTACACACTCTTTTTGTTTTTAATTTCAATGGGCGTTTTTGAGCTCGACGACAATGTTTCGAAAGGACTTCTAAGTCTTCTTAATCTGATTTTATTTATTGTTCCATTGGTTTCGATCATCTTTACCACTATTTACCTTTACAACAGCAACGAATTTATTGAGCTCTTGGTGAGCCAACCCATAAAACGCAGAACCATCTGGCTGAGCTTGTTTCTTGGAATTAGCGGTTCACTTATTTTTTCTTTTTTGGTTGGAGCCGGAATTCCCATTTTAGTTTACAACCAAAATCCTACTGGCTACACGATGGTGCTTGCGGGATGCTTGCTTACTGTAGGATTTGTGAGTATGGCATTTTTAGCTGCTGTGCTTACTCGAGATAAAGCAAAAGGAATTGGCATTGCAATATTCTTGTGGCTTTATTTTGCGGTATTGTTTGATGGACTTGTGCTCTTTCTACTTTTTCAATTTGCCGATTATCCGCTTGAAAAAGCCATGGTGATTGTAAGTTCAATTAACCCTATAGATTTGAGTAGGATTTTAATTTTATTGCAGATGGACATCTCTGCATTGATGGGCTATACCGGCGCTGTTTTTAAAGTTTTTTTTGGCACTCCCATAGGCTTGCTAGTTGCATTTTTGTTATTGACTTTATGGTCAATAATTCCTTTTGTTATCTCTCTAAAAAAATTTCGACACAAGGATTTATAACAGTTTAAAAAATATAAAATGAAAAAGGACATTGAAAACCGTGATGATATAGTACTCTTGGTGAATCGATTTTATGAAAAGGTAAAGGCTGATGAATTAATAAGCTACCTATTTAGCGAAGTTATTCCCGTAAATTGGGAAAAGCATTTACCCACCATGTATAATTTCTGGGAGAATATTTTATTCTTTACCGGTGCATATACAGGTCAACCCATGAGTTTGCACCAACATTTGCATCATATATCCTCGCTGAAATTAGAGCATTTTGAACGCTGGAATAAACTCTTTGACGATTCGGTGGATGAATTATTTGAGGGGCATCAAGCAACTACTGCAAAAGCCAAAGCGCACAGTATTTCTACTGTGATGCAAATAAAAATTTTAAATGTTCACAATCCCATCTAGAGATTTGCTTCATAAAAACTGAATGTTATTCGGGTATATACTTAGTCAATAAATTCCTTTGGCCGATTTGACTTTGCGAAATAGTATACCTGTGAACGCTTTAATGGAACTGCAAATTCAATAAAACTATTCCTGTGCAGTCATGCTGAGCTTTCCCGAAGCAGTTCACAGAGAAGGAAAATGCTCAATTACTTGTTAAGTACTTAAACGGATTGACATTATTTCAAAAAATAAAAAAGGCCAGAATGAAATTTCAATCTGACCCTTTTTGAAATCAACCAAAAATTAGTTCTTAGGAGGCAGAAGTACCTCGTCAATTACGTGAATTACACCATTACTCGCTTTTATTGAAGCTACAATTGTTGCCTTACCATTAATCATCACCTTTCCATCTTTCACAGAAAGCGAAATATTTCCACCATTAACTTGTCCGATTACCTGCCCGTCAGTAAATTGATCCACATTGTAAACTGCTACACTCACATGGTATTGTAAAATATCTTGGAGTGCTTCCTTGGACTCTGGTTTTAACAAACCTTCCACCGTACCTGCTGGTAATTTATCGAAAGCCGCGTTAACCGGTGCAAACACGGTAAATGGTCCCGCATTACTTAAAACATCTACAAGCTCAGCAGCTTTTACAGCAGTAACCAATGTGGTATGATCCTTACTTCCTACGGCAATTTGCACCACATTTTTTTGAGAAACATCGTCCTGAACTCCGGATTGTCCTGTTAGTGGTGCTGCAGATTCAGCTGTCGTTTCGCTTGATGCAACGGGTGTTTCAGTTCCGGAATTGCAAGCCACAAACAAAGCTAACGTGCAACATCCAACAATAAGTTTAGATTTAGTTTTCATAGAATTTCAGATTGAGATGAGTTTTAAATTATGCTCCGAAAGTAACGCCAAGTGCATTTTTCGCTTATGATTGCAATCATAATAATAGCATAATTTAAACATGATTTTCCGCATGTTTTTCGGACTTGCTCCTTTTTCTTTAACCTCCATCACCTTTCATAAAATTCCCTAAAAAGCAAGCCCTATTTACCGACCTGCAATTATTTTCCTAAATTCGCCTGTTCATGTAAAAAAAATTTAGCATTCACTTATGAAGAATTATCAAAAATTAAATAATGTTGTTGGCTGGGCAACCTTTCTGGTAGCGGCTTTCGTATATTTGAGCACCATGGAACCCACCGCCAGTTTTTGGGACTGCGGGGAGTACATCGCTACCTCTTTTAAATTAGAAGTGGGTCACCCTCCCGGTGCGCCGTTATTTAACCTTTTAGGAAGATTTTTCACTTTGTTTGCCAGCGATATCAGCGGCAAAGCAATGATGGTGAACAGTATGTCGGCTTTAGCCAGTGCCTTTACTATTTTATTTTTGTTTTGGAGCATTACCGCTTTCGCGAAGAAGATTGCCTTACGCAGCGGCGAAATGACACAAGGCAAATTGATTGCCATTATGGGAAGCGGTTTAGTGGGTGCTTTAGCCTATACTTTTTCTGATTCCTTTTGGTTTTCGGCTGTAGAAGGTGAGGTTTATGCTTCTTCTTCTTTCTTTACTGCTATTGTGTTTTGGGCCATTTTAAAATGGGAAAGTGTTGCCGATGAGCCTCATTCCGAGCGTTGGATTGTATTGATTGCCTATTTAATGGGTTTAAGTATTGGTGTCCATTTGTTGAACTTGCTTGCCATTCCTGCCATTACCTTCGTGTACTATTATAAAAAATTCACTCCATCCCGCAAGGGTTTTATCCTTACCGGGATTCTTTCGGTGATCATTTTAGTTATTATTCAAAACGGTATTGTTCCTAAAGTAGTAAGCTTTTCGGCTAAAACCGAATTGCTCTTTGTGAACACCTTTGGGATGCCATTTAACAGTGGAACCATTTTCTTTTTTGCGGTGTTGATTGGTGGAATTATTTGGGGCTTAAACTACACCAGTAAAAAGAACAAACCCGTTGCCAATACAGTTATTCTTTGCTTTAGTGTGATATTAATCGGATACTCTTCCTTCTTCACTTTGATTATCCGCTCACAAGCAAATACTCCAATGGATGAAAACAATCCTGAAAACGCCGTAACCTTGCTTGCTTACCTCAACCGCGAGCAATACGGCGATTGGCCAATTGGCTACGGACAATATTTTAATGCACCACTTGATCCTGCGAATCCTTACAGCGATGGAAATCCGGTGTATACCAAAGATGAAGCTAAAGGAGAATATATAATTACAGACGACCGTAAAAGTTCTGTTCCCAACTACGACCCTGCATTTTGCACTGTTTTTCCGCGTATGTGGAGCAGTCAAAGCAATCACGTTTCGGGCTATAAAGACTGGACCGATTTTAAAGGTACTCCTGTACGTACCACCAACAACCGCGGGGAACCTGAAACGATTATGAAGCCTACTTTTGGTGAAAACATGAAGTACTTCTTTAACTACCAAATTGGGCACATGTTTGTGCGCTATTTCATGTGGAATTTTAGTGGCCGTCAAAACGATGTTCAAGGGCATGGCAGCATTTTAAAAGGAAACTGGATGAGTGGTATTCCGTTTATCGACAATGGCCGTATTGGCTCACAAACCAAGGTTTCGGAGTCTTTCAAAAATAATAAAGCACGCAATACGTTTTACATGTTACCCTTTTTATTAGGTGCCATAGGTTTGATTTTTCACATCCGCAAAGACACGCAAGATGCGCTGATTGTTGGGCTTTTATTTTTCTTTACCGGATTGGCTATTGTGATTTATTTGAATCAATCGCCTTACCAGCCGCGTGAACGGGATTATGCCTATGTGGGCGCATTTTATGCCTTTGCCATTTGGATTGGATTAGGGGCTTATGCGATATTTGATTTCTTAAGTAAAAAGATTTCGCCTCAAGGTGCTGCGGTTGCTGCTACAGCGCTTGGTTTACTAGCTGCACCGGTATTGATGGCAAAGGATGGTTGGAACGATCACAGCCGTGCGCACCGTTATACTGCACGCGATTTTGCTTTCAATTATTTGAACTCTTGTGCACCCAATGCTATCTTATTTACCAACGGCGATAACGATACTTTCCCTTTGTGGTATGCACAAGAAGTGGAAGGAATGCGTACGGATGTGCGTGTGGTGAACTTAAGTCTGGCACAAACCGATTGGTATATTGATCAGATGCGCCGTAAAGCTTACGACTCAGAACCTGTACCCTTAACACTTACTGCCAACCAAGTAAGACAAGGAACACGTGATTATGTGCCCATCTACAAAAATCCAAACATGGGCATTGATACCGGAAAATATTACAACATACAAGATTTGATAAAATTCGTGGCGAGCGAAAACCCGGACGATAAAGTGGAAATGCAATCGGGACAATTGTTTAGTTATTTGCCCACCAATAAAGTTTTTATTCCGGTTGATTCGGCACAAGTGGTAAACGATGGTACAGTTCCCAAAGAGCTTGCTGCCAACGTTTCTAAAGGAATTACCTGGAACATTAAAAAGAATTATATCCTTAAAAACGACTTGGTAATTTTTGATATTCTCGCTTCCAATAACTGGAAACGCCCTATTTATTTTGCAGTAACGGTTGGGGACGATGCTTACATGAACTTGGAGCCTTATTTTCAATTGGAAGGCTTGGCTTATCGCCTGATACCGGCTCGTTTTCCGCAACCTATGGATGGACAATCGGGTCGTGTAAATACCGACTTGATGTACAAAAATGTGATGGAAAAATTTGTGTGGGGTGGGATGGATAAAAGTGACATTTACATGGATGAAAACAACATCCGCATGACCATGAACTTACGCAACAATTTTGCTCGTTTGGCGGATCAGTTGATGGCAGAAGGCAAGAAAGATAAGGCTATTAAAGCTTTGGATAAATGCATGGAAGTGATGCCTGAAAAAATTATTGCCTATAACTTTTTTATGATGCCTGTAGCTGAAGCTTACTACAAAGCAGGAGAATTCGAAAAAGGAAATAAATTGGTGAAACGTTTAGCCGAAATTTATAAAGGTGACTTGGAATATTATTTCTCTTTGCGTCCGGCTTTATCTGCTACCATCGATACCGAAAAACAACAAGCTATGAGTGTTATTTCTCGCTTGATGATGATGAGTAAAAACTACAAACAAGATGCCTTATCTAAGGAGCTTGAGAAGGACTTTACTAAATTACAAAGTCAGTACGGTAGTTAATTCGAATAGATCTATTAAAAAGAAAGGCGGCTTCAAAAGAGTCGCCTTTTTTTATGTGAGTATTTTTTGAAACACATAGGAACATAGGAACATAGGATTGGGCTATGTGGCTATGTGCCTATGTGTTTTTTTTAGAGTTTTTTTTTAAACACATAGGAACATAGGGACATAGGGTTTATAAAGTGATGGGCTATGTGCCTATGTGCCTATGTGTTTTTTTTAGAGTTTTTTTTTGAGTTTTTTTTTGAAACACATAGGAACATAGGGACATAGGGTTTATAGAGGGATGTGTTTTAGTCACATTTTTAGTGTGGAGGGAGGGTTCTAAAATGAGCGTTTACAAGTGTCTTTTGGCCCTCTTTAAATATATTTACGCAATTAAAATTAACGAGTAGGCCTTTGGGCTTTTCTAACAATTTCATATAGGTTAATAATTGAGCTTCATGAATTGGTGCCATGGCTTCCGCTGCTTTTATTTCAACTACAAGGACATCCTCTACCAAAAAATCACATCGCAAATCCGCACTCAGTTCGATTCCTCTATAATTAATTGGAATTGCTAGTTCGGAAGTAAATTCTAACCTTCTGGATCTTAATTCATGCTTTAAACATTTGTGATAAACGCTTTCAAGTAAACCTGGACCAAGTTCTTTGTGCACCTCCATAGCTGCTCCTAAAACAGTGTATGTAAGTTCATCTAATTGTTGTTTTGTCATTTGATTTCATTTTTTTACAAAACTAGTGTGCTGTCCATAAATATCCTTTTCGTTTTTGGATGATATTAGGGTGATTTTTTTTTGAAACACATAGGAACATAGCGCACATAGGAATCAAAATGGTTGGGCTATGTGTCTATGTGCCTATGTGTTTTTTTTTGAGTTTTTTTTGAAACACATAGGAGCATAGAGCACATAGCCATATAGGGTTGGGCTATGTGCCTATGTGTTTTGATTTTACTTCATTTCCAAAAAATACACTGGCTGCGGCATCAAAATTTTCGGGGGCATCGGTGGTGTAGAATTCGCGGCTGGAGCCTTTGCTGCACAGGATTTCCATTTCGGGATGGCGCTGCAAATAGTCGGCTAATCCATCGGCTACAATTTCGCCTTGAGAGAGTAATGTTATGGAGGCGGGCAAATGTTGTTTTATTTTATTAATGAGTAGTGGATAATGTGTACAGCCTAAAATGATAGTATCAATTTGATTATCCTTTGCCAAAATGCTTCTTATGTGTTTTTCAATAAAATAATCTGCGCCAGCACTTTCAAATTCATTGTTCTCGACAAGTGGGACCCACATGGGGCAAGCTTCCTGGCTAACTGCCAACTGAGGAAAGAATTTTTCAATTTCGATTGGATAGGAATTTGATGTAACCGTACCACTTGTTCCCAATACTCCCACATGGCCGGTTTTGCTGTAGTTTCCAACAATCTCGGTAGTAGGCCGAATCACGCCAAGCACGCGCTTTTCGCTACCTAAGCCTGCTAAGTCCTTTTGTTGTATAGTGCGCAAAGCCTTTGCTGATGCTGTGTTGCACGCAAGTATAACCAGTTTACAATTGAGTTCAAATAATTTTTTTACACATTGTAAAGTGTATTCATACACTGTTTCAAAGGAACGGGTGCCATAAGGTGCACGTGCGTTATCACCCAAATACAGATAATCGTATTGCGGGAGTTGACGCACAATCTCTTTCAAAACGGTAAGTCCACCGTAGCCAGAATCGAATACTCCAATGGGGTTTTTAGTGTTTGTTTTCAATCCGGTGAAGATAAAAAATAAACTTGGTGAAATTAAAATTGAGGTTTTTTGTGTTGCTCATAATCTTGTATTTCATTTTTGTAAGCGTCTTATTATGGTGTTTTTCTCACTTCTTGCTTGATCAAAAAGTAAGCAAAAAATCAAGGCTGATGAGCAATTGACTAAAATTTAAATTCATTTTTACTCATATTGTGTTAATTTTTTAAGGTATTCGTGATTCGGCTTCGCCTTAATTATCACGCAACCCAAGCGCTCGATTTTGTTCAGTAATTGGGAAATATTTTTGTTACTCGCTCGAGGGTTGCTTACACGGGCCCGCGCTAAAAAATGAATTCAAATTTCTTAACGCCAATTTCTCATAGGCCGGTCTTTTTCGGTTTTTTATTGATGATTTTTTTGGCGATTGGTTATTAATTGAATTTCATTTTTGTGAGCGTCTTTTCATGGTGTTTCCTCACTTTTTGCTTGATCAAAAAGTAAGCAAAAAATCAAGGCTGATGAGCAATTGGCTAAAATTTAAATTAATTTTATCGCGCAACCCAAGCGCTTGATTTTGTTCAGTAATTGGGAAATATTTTTGTTACTCGCTCGAGGGTTGCTTACACGGGCCAGCGCTAAAAAATGAATTCAAATTTCTTAACGCCAATTTCTCATAGGCCGGTCTTTTTCGGTTTTTTATTGATATTGTTCCTTTAATTTTTTATAAGGCATTATTTCTCAATTGGGTGAAATAAAAAAATCCTTCCGATGAAGCGGAAGGATTTTAAGTTTATTAAAGTTGGTAAGGAACTATTTTCCTGATTTTTTTTCTGGAGTTTTTGTTTCCTCTTTTTTATCTGTTGCCGGTGATGAAGCACCGTCGCTTAGGTTCAATTTTTTCTTAACTAATGCCAAGATATCATCTGCAGGATCACTGTATAAAAGTACACCGGCACTGCTGTCGATGCAATTTTTATAACCGTTCTCTTTGGCTACTTCTTCAATTGCTTTTTTAGCAGTAGCAATCATAGGCTCCAACAAATCATTTTGTTTCTTTTGAAGACTTTCTTGTGCGGTTTGTTGAAAGGCTTTAATGCGGTCTTCCAAATCACCAATTTCTTTTTGTTTATCGGCTTTAATTGGTTCGGTCATCATGGATTCCTTTGCTTGATAATCCGCAATTTTTGAATCGTATTCATTGCTCATGGTTTTTAATTGGCCATCCAATTGTTTTGCATATTCCTGAATATCAGCTTCTGCTTTTTTGCGCTCAGGTAATAGCAACAATAAATCATTCAAATTAATGTGCGCTACTTTTTGTGCACTTACTGTACTTGCTGTTGCTACAATTAATAAAAAAACAGCTGCTAATTTTACAATTTTCTTCATTCTTTTGTTAGGTTTAGTTAATGGTTTACTTACTTTTTATCGGTTGCCGGGGTAGAGGGTTTAGGAGCGGGTGCTTTTACCGGCTTTTTAGCTGCATCAGCTGCTTTATATCCCTTTTTCAAACCCATTGCATCCAATACATCATCGCTTTTATCGTATTTAGGATTTGCATACAACATGCTTAAATCGCTCGATTTGTCGAAAATAACTGCATAAGTTCCCTTTTCGGCAATTGCTTTTACGGCGTTGTATATTTTATCTTGGATGGGTTTAACCAATTCTTGGCGCTTTTTAAACAAATCGCCATCCACTCCAAAATGCTGTTTTTGCAAATCCTTTGCTTCCTTTTCTTTGGCTACAATTTCGTTTTCACGCTTCTTTTTCATTTCATCTGTAAGCAATACTTCTTCTGCCTGAAATGCTTTGTAAAGCTTGTCAATTTCGGCATACTTGGCTTCTACTTCTTTTTGCCATTGTATGGATAAATTGTCTATTTGAGTTTGTGCGGATTTATATTCGGGCGTATTGGCCAAAATATAATCACTGTCGATGTACGCGTATTTCTGTGCTTTGCTAAATTGCGCAGTTGCCAATAAAAGGCCTACTGCTAGAATTACTTTTTTCATTTGTTTAAAATTTTAAAAGTGTGCGAAAATACTAAATTAACTGATATTATAAGTCTCCCAGGTTCGCACCAATGGTGAAGTTAAATCGCCCTTTTCCACCGCCTGTATCGCTGCGACCGGGAATATCATCGAAGCCCCAGCCATAATCTAATCCAAGCAATCCAAACATCGGCAAAAAGATACGAACCCCAGCTCCTGCCTGACGTTTGACTTCAAAGGGTTTAAACTGTTTAATGCTCCCCCAGGAATTTCCGGCTTCGGCAAATACCAGACCATAAATAGTGGCACTCGGGTTTAGTGAAACGGGATACCTTAATTCCATAGTATACTTGGCAATTGCACTGGCTCCGGTGGAAGGCGAAACTGCCCCGTCATCGTATCCGCGCAAAGCAATGATTTCTCGACCATCGAATTGCGAAAATCCACTTAATCCGCTACCTCCTAAATAAAAACGCTCAAAAGGAGAAGTACCGATTTTACTGTTAAACATGCCTAAGAAACCGAATCCTGCTTTGGTGTTAAGCACCAATTTTTGATCCTTATCCAAAGGGGTAAACCAAGATGCTGTAAATTTCCATTTATGGTACTCGATAAAACGATAACGCTCTTGCTCACTGGCAGTAGCATAATCAATTTCGTTTCCATCCTTATCTTTTTTTCGCATCAAGGAATAAGGAGGTGTAATTTGTAAGGAAGCGGTAAGTTGTGAGCCTTTGCGGGGATAAATAGGCGCATCAATTGAATTACGTGATAAATTTGCTCTATAACTTAAATTATTAAAGAACCCGTTTGCCACCGAAAAAACACCAATGTTATAATTGTTTAACACATAGTATTGATAATTGATTTCGTTATAAAAAGTAAAATAATCATCCGGTACTTGCAAACGCTTTCCTAAACCCATGCTGAGGTTGTAAATATTGAGCGACCTGCGTTCCGGATCGCTGCGCTTAAGTGCGTTCGACAAAACAGAATAATAGGCAGAAACACTGAATGAGTTTGGCTTTTTACCTCCTAACCAAGGCTCCACAAAAGAGAGGTTGTAGCTTTGGTACTGCAATCCATTTGATTGCGCACGAATACTAAGGGTTTGACCATCGCCGGCAGGCAAAGGTCGCCAAGTATTTTTCTTTAAAAAATTGCGGGTCGAAAAGTTATTGAAAGAAACACCGAGCGTTCCTACAACCGTTTTATTTCCCCAACCTCCCGAAAGCTCAATTTGATCGCTTGGCTTTTCTTCAACTACATACTCTATATCAACAGTCCCATCTACCGGATTGGGCTTAGGGTTAACACCCAATTTTTCAGCATCAAAATAGCTCAATTGCGCCAACTCCCGTTGTGAACGGATAATATCGGCACGACTAAATAATTGTCCCGGTTTGGTGCGAATTTCACGCATAATTACGCGGTCGTTTGTTTTGGTATTTCCGATAACTGTTACTTTGTTGATAGTGGCCTGCTTCCCTTCATAAATGCGCATCTCGAAATCGATGGAATCATTTTCTACTAATATTTCAATTGGGGTAACAGAGAAGAATAAATAACCATCATCCATATACAAGGAGGAAACATCTCTCCCTTCCTGATTCATTTGTAAACGCTGATCGAGCAGTGATTGATCAAACACATCGCCACGTTTAATGCCCAGGATAGAACTTAATTCCTTAGTGGTATGCTTTGAATTTCCAATCCATGTAATATTGCGGAAATAGTATTTTTTCCCTTCCTCTATTTTGATTTTGATATCGAGTCGATTTTTGGAATGCTTGTAAACAGTATCTTCAATAATTTTTGCATCTCTAAATCCTTCACTGTTGTACTTATCAATCACGTGCGCTTTGTCCTTTTCATACGTTTCGGCAATGTATTTTGAAGTATTGTAAAATGTATACCATTTTTTGCGCTTTGTATCCTTCATGGCTTTGCGCAATTTTCGGGAAATGATGGAAGTATTTCCTTCAAAAATAATGTCGTGAATTTTTACCTTTTTTCCTTTGCGAACATTGATGTAGAGTATAACACTGTTGGCTTGTGTGGTATCATTTTTTTGTTCAACAGTAACGGTAGTATTCAAGAACCCTTTATCGATAAAATATTCCTTCACTTTGTTACGGGTGGTAACGATAAGGTTTTCGTTTACAATTTTTCCTTTAATTAATTTAATTTTTTCGCGGATATCGTCCGCATCCGATTTTTTTAATCCGCTAAATGAAAACCTAGCCAATCGTGGAAGTTCCGTTACATCAATCGTAAGAAATACGGTTCCATTTTGAATTTTATCGATAGAGACAGAAATATCTGAAAACAGGTTTTGATCCCATAAATTTTTGATGGCTTTGGTAATTTTTTCGCCCGGCACTTCAATTTTATCACCAATTACCAGTCCCGAAAGGTTGATTAGGACATTGTTATCGAGAAACTGTGTGCCATTTACAGTTACTCCACCTAATTCGTAACTGCGCGAAAGGCTTGGATTAAACACATCGTCTGTATTTCCTATACTTTGTTGGGCGTTTGCTACAAATGAAAACAGGGTTAAAAAAGTAAAAAGGAGGAATTTATGAAACATAGAATTGCTTACTGTATAGAAATTTGTTCACTGGTTTTGCCAAATCTGCGTTCGCGGTTTTGGTAATCAAGAATTGCATCAACCAGGTCTTGCTTGCGGAAATCGGGCCATAGCTTATCGGTAAAATAAAACTCAGCATAAGCAATCTGCCAAAGCAAAAAATTACTAATCCGATGCTCGCCGCTGGTGCGGATTAATAATTCGGGGTCAGGAATATTTAGGGTGCAAAGCATCGATTCAATAAGGCTTTCATTTACATCAGTAGCGCTTAGTTCATGCTTTTCGATTTTACTTGCAATTTGTTTGAGGGCATTGGTTATTTCCCACTTTGAGCTATAACTTAACGCCAATACTAGAGTCATACGGGTGTTTTTGGAAGTAACTTCAATAGCTTCCATTAGTTCGTTATAGCAATCGCCGGGTAAGCTTTTTAAATCACCAATTGCCTGTAGGCGGATGTTGTTTTTGGTTAGCGTAGCTGTTTCCTTGCTGATGGTGCTAATTAAAAGCGACATCAATGCATCCACTTCATTTTGAGGACGGTTCCAGTTTTCGGTACTGAAAGCATAAAGTGTTAAAAACTTAATCCCAATTTCAGCTGCTCCTTCCACCGTATCTTTTACTGCAACCACACCATTTTGATGTCCAAAAACCCGCTCTTCTCCCTGCTTTTTAGCCCATCGGCCATTGCCATCCATAATTACGGCAATGTGTTGCGGCAGTTTATCTTTTACTAATTTATCCAGGTTATTCATTTTTACTCAATTCACACGTAGTGTGACGTTTTAAAAGTGCGCGAAGTTACAATAATATCAATAAAGATAAGCAGGACATTCAGGTGGCTTTTTTCGCAGGTAATAGGTGATCATAATTCCTGAAAAAGAGTACCAATCTTTGTTCTGAGAATTCCCACGTTGCCGGAAATTATTATTGATGTCTTGATTTAAGCCGGGATCCGAATACAGCACAGCAATTGGCCCTTTTGCGATTCCTAAGGCAGTTTGATCAGGATAAGTGCCGCCTACATCATCCAAATAATCCGTAAAGGTGCGGCGCAAGCCTACTTCCATCGAAAATGCAAAATTATCGCCCAGGTTAGCTTTTAAACCCAATCCAAAAGGAAAGGAAAGCTGGGTACGCATATAATTCCGTTTACCCGGTATAACTCCTTGACCTTCTGTTGATAATGGTCTCAATTCACGCCAAGTGCCGTCTTGATTGCCTTTGGGATTAAAGTAAAAACCGGAAAGTCCACAAAAAATATAGGGAGTCCAAGGTAGTTCGGGGTTTCCGAGTTCATAAGGCAAAAAATTGAACTCAAATTGTCCGGACACTTCCAGCAAAATGGATTTAAAATTTAAGTTACGATTTTTTTGAAAGGCATTGTTGGCTTGTGCATCGTCGCCCTTAATGCTTCCGTAGAGCAATGAACTTTTAAAAGCATACCTGCGGTTCAGTGCTTTACGAAAAACCAATCCCCCGGCAGGGCGCATTAATTTACTAAATTGATTATAGGGATTTAACTCGCCCGCATAGCCCGATGCGCCAAGCATAATACCTAATTCTTTCGTCTTTACATCCTTTGGCTGTGCAAACGCGTGAAAACAGGTAAAAAGCAATAAAAAACTTGCGGCTATTCTTTTCATTTCAGATTAACACAAAGTAAGCAGAATTATTGCTAATTCTAAAACTTTTTGATTTCGAGCAAAATTAGGATAATGTGAAAGATGCAGGGGTGGTTGTTATAGAATTAACAACTATTAACGCTGATGGGCAATGGTGGTTTGCGGTAGATTGGCAAGATGCCAAGGGATAGCTGACACGCGCTGGAAGCGAGTGACAGTTTTTGTGGAAGCAAGCGAAGTTTAAGCATTAATGGAACTAATCATCTATAACCTTTAATTTGACTTGCTCGACCATACGGCCATTTACGGCAAGGATTACGAAATTAAAGCCTTCCATGCTTATTTCTTCGTTTAGTTCGGGGATGCTTTCGTGCTGGTTAAGAATTAGTCCGCCAAGGGTTTCATAATCTTCACTTTCGGGCAAATGCAACTTGTATTCTTTGTTGAGGTAATCGATTTCGAGGCGTGCCGAAAATATGTACTCTGATTCGCTGATTACTTTTTCGACGGATTCTTCTTTGTCGTGCTCGTCTTCAATCTCCCCAAAAATTTCTTCCATGATATCTTCAATGGTAAGCATTCCTGAAGTCCCACCAAATTCATCGACCACTACTGCCATGCTTTTGCGCTGTTTTATGAGCTGTGATAAAATTACATTGGCTGTCATGGATTCGGGGGCAATGATTACAGGAAGCAAAACAGCGCGGATACTTTCCGGTTTCTTAAATAATTCATACGAATGCACATAACCAATTAAATGGTCGATGCTTGTATCGTAGATTAAAATTTTGGAGAGGTGCGTTTCCACAAATTTTTGACGCAAGGTTTCAATCGATTCGTTGACATCAAGTGCCACAATTTCGGTACGCGGAACCATGCATTCGCGCACTTTTACCGCCGAAAAATCGAGTGCATTCTGAAAAATTTGTATTTCATGATCCAGCTCCTCGTTTTCTTCATTGCTGGAGGTAACCTGACGCACATAATTATCTAAGTCGACGCGACCAAAAACAAAGGTATCATTGTCTAGCTTGACTTTAAATAACTTCTTCAACAAAAATTCCGATAAACCAATCGAAAGCAGCACAACCGGATAAAGTATCCAATAAATCACCAGAAATGGGATGGCAAATAAATTTAAGGTACGGTTAGGATTAATACGAAATAAGGCTTTGGGCAGAAACTCTGCTGTGAGCAGCACGATAGCAGTAGAAATAATAGTTTGCACAATAAGCAAACCAGCATGAGAAGTTAAATAGGGATGTATTACCGGTTCTAGAATCATGGCCATGTATAATCCATAAATCACCAGCGAAATATTATTTCCTACCAGGCAGGTTGCAATAAATTGAGCAGGCTTTTTTAAAAAAAAGGAAAGTGCGCGAGCCGGCAAATAGTTTTGTTTATTCTCTAATTCTATACGTAATTTATTGGACGTGAGGAAGGCTATTTCCATTCCTGAAAAAAAGGCGCAACATAAAAGAGAAATGAGAATAATTATCCACTCAGAGGACATAGAAAATGCTTAAAACGCTTCCAAAATTAACAAAAGAAATAAGATTGGAACCCTAGAATGATTTCACCATTTAGTTCCGCAAAAAAGCGCGCAACAATTTAAAATAGGCATCTGGCTCTTCCACTTGTGGATTATGCCCTGAATGTTCGAACATTACAAATTTAGCTTGGGGGCAATATTTTTTGTATTGTACTGCAAAAATTGGCACCGAAACTCTGTCGTATCTTCCGGCAGCCACAAAGACCGGCATTTTCAAGTCTCTTAATTTTGTACGTACATCAAAATTTCCAACATCCCCACCAATAATAAAATCACCATCATCGCCAACCATTTGGTAGTATAATTTGGTGTTCAGCTGATTGGGGTAATCGGGATCCAAACTGGTTCGAAATTTTTCGGGATTATACGCGTATAAGAAACCATAGGGCACTTCGCTATATATTTTTTGATGTTCTTTACTACTGGAATGTGCGCCATTGGCTCTCACTTTCATAAGACGTTCCCACACTTCGGGATAATTTTCCTTTATTTCATGGTTGCTGTTATTGTCGTTTTCTTGCCACATTTCACCACTAAAAAAACCATTAGCAATAATTAAATGTTTGAGGCGATCCGGAAAATCCACGGCATATTGTTGTGCCACAATGCTTCCATAAGAATGACCAAGAATATTAATTTTATCGTAATGCAAAGCGATGCGTAAGCCTTCGATATCGCTTACATCGCGCGCTAAGCTGTATTCACTTACCACTTTAGCTGTATCCGATTTACCTCGGCCAAAATTATCGATATATACCAATGTTGCCGAATCTTGCATGGGATCAAAATTATGCATCCCTGAATGTGCGCCACCCGGACCACCGCTGATAATAAAAAGCGGGTCCCCTTTTCCCAACAATTCAACCCATAAATTGGAACCATTTATTTTATAGAATTTTCCTTCGGGATGTTTAAAAGCCTGACTAAAAGCTTGGTGGGAAAGTAATAAGCCAATGAATAAATAAAGTATTCGATTTCTCATGAATTGCATTAAAATTGAGGTTAATTTTTGCTTAGCCGACTAAGTTAATAATTCTGCTAAAACAGCGTGTAATGATTCTTGTACGATTCTGAATCTTTAGATGATTAACACTTTTGTAGCATCAGAGAATTGAGGGTTTGGCAAGATGCCATTGAATAGCTAACACTCGCTGGAAGCGAGCGACTGAGTGAACTCGCTGGAAGCGAGCGATGGAGATTGAGTTGGGAAGATGCTTTGGAGTTGGGTAAATTGGCAAGATGCCTGAGGATAGCTGACACTCGCTGGAAGCGAGCGATTGCGTGTTTTGTGTAAAAACAATAATAGGTTCCTTTATACAAATTTTTAATTGTCGTCGGCAAACCACTCTGCGTATGAACTTGGTGTTTCTTGAAGGAGCAGGTGATGCAATGTGATGTGCTCCGGCAACTGGCCTTTGATGCGGTGTGCAATATCCAACAACAAATTTTCGCAAGTAGGCTGATAAGGCAATAACACCAATTTTTGAAACAATAAATTATTAAGAGAAAGGTCTTTATGTGGTGAATTTGCATTCAACGCAGTAGCATGGTCGAGCTCATCCACTATGGGCTTTACGATATTTTTTAGGTCTTTAAAGTCCATAATCATTCCCAATTTAGGGTGATTGGGATTTGAAATAACCTTGCCCTTTACTGTTACGTGAAGACGATACGAATGACCATGCACATTTTTGCACGGTCCGTCATACCCATACAGGGCATGTGCCATTTCAAAATAAAATCGTTTGGTAATTCGAATGTATCCCATGATGTAATTTATTTCAGAGCAGGCAAAGTAAGATAGAAAATGCAGTTAAAAGAATGATATGTGTCAGTCTGATAGCCGCTTTTTGATGAAAGCTGCAGTCCTGCTGACCACCCCCTGCCCCCGCCGGCGGGGGATAGTAATGGGTGGACAAAACTTTTTGAAAAAATTTAGCGCTTTATTCTATTACTAGTTTACCGGTAGCTATGGAATGTCTATCGGTGCTTATTTGATAAAAATAAATTCCGCTTTTAATTCCGCTTCGGTTAAAGACGATACTTCCTTTGCTTTCGGAATTCAACACTGCCACTTCATTTCCAAGCATGTCCATTATTTTAACTGTTGTAGCATCTGCCATTGGAAAAGTGATGATGGCTTTATCTTTCACAGGATTGGGTGAAATGGAAACACTTTTTTTAGCATCAATATTGGAAATACCAACAGTACCTACCCATAAATTTAAAACGGCAGTATCAGCACAGGCTCCATTGGACTCAATTAACGTAATGCTACCCGCTCCTGAAGATCCCCAAAGGATAGTAACTCCACTGGTATTTTGCCCGGCAGAAACAGCTCCATTGGTTACCAACCAATTGTAAGAACTCCCCACATGCGTGCTCACTGCATAATTGGTGCTTGTTCCAGGTGCAACGGATGAAGGTCCAGAAATTGCGCTAGATACTACAGCTGTGTTAAATGGAACAGCATTATCCCACACGCCTCCAGTTATTGTACCCAAATTGTTGCCGCTGCCTAAATCAGCTGTGGTGCTTCCACTTCCTTCGTTAAATCTCCAATATCCGCGTAATCTACTTTGGCCGGCGGGGTTAATTTGATCGTTCAAATTTGCAACTAATTCGGATGCGCTTAATGCGCGCTCCCAAATGCGTACTTCATCAATATATCCATTAAAGAAACGGGTTTGAGATGCACCTTGATTATCGGCCAAACGGCCTACACGGGTAATGTATTGCGCATTTTTATCAATTGTACCGGAATAGGCCAAAGAACCAACTTGAACGCCGTTTACAAAGCATTTTATGGTAGTGCCGTCAAAGGTACCGGCCACATGCGACCAGGTGTTTAAAGGCAATGCAGCTGCAGGTGAAACAGCTTCTTTCCAGCTATTGGAAACGCCTGCAAAACTTTTTCCGGCAATGTTAAAAGATAATATTCCATTTCCGCCACATCGCAGCACAAATCCACCTTCGCCGGCACTCCAGCCATCCTTGCTAACAATCGTATTTTGAAAGGAACTCACTGCAAACACACTTGGTTTAATCCAAGCTTCAACAGTAATAGCTGAATCGGGAGCTAAATTAGCGGCAGTACCTAAGTCAATTACGGTGGATGTTCCATCAAATTTTATTGACTTAGTGTTGGGAGTACATGGTTGAGCAAAAAGGGTAGTGCTTGCCAATGCAATAATTATAAGTGTAGCTATTTTTTTCATACTAATCGATTTTAATTTTTGAATTTCAAATATAATAAAACTTAGAAATATTTTATTGGCTAAGAATATAATTTCCATTTGTAGCTTTACCTTCCAATTTTACAACATGAAAAAGTTTGCCGTAATTGTTGCCGGTGGGAGCGGAACTCGCATGAAATCAGTAATACCAAAGCAATTTATGCTCTTAGCAGGTACGCCGGTATTGATGCATACCTTGCAAAAGTTTCACGATTTTGATGCAACTATTGAACTAATTGTGGTTTTGCCGAAAGTGCAATTGGACGAGTGGCAAGTACTTTGTTCGGTGCATTCTTTTCGAATCCCGCACCGCACTGCTGTCGGCGGAGAAACGCGTTTTCATTCGGTTCAAAAAGGATTGGAATGTATTGAGGAGGCAGGAATAGTAGCCATCCACGATGGAGTTCGACCTTTGGTAAATAAGTCTACTTTATTAAGTGCTTATAGCGGCGCGCTTGCGCATGGAAATGCTGTACCAAGTATTCCGCTGAGTGATTCCATTCGGAAAATAATTGGAACTAAAAATGAAGCTCAGGTGCGGGAACATTTCCGGATGATTCAGACACCACAGTGTTTTCAAGTGGATGTGATAAAAAAAGCTTACTCCCTCCCCTTTCAGGCATCGTTTACTGATTGTGCATCGGTGTTGGAAGCTGCCGGTGGTGCAATTAATTTGGTGGAAGGGAATGTGGAGAATATTAAAATTACGAATCCGGCGGATTTGATTTTTGCGGAACAGTTGATTACTAAGTAAAAGTCAATCTCTTAATTTAGGATGGCATTATATTTTGCATATTTTATCTTGATTTTTTTTATTTGATTAAGTTGATTGAATATTGGGAATCTATGCTAGGCTTTCCTTTCAATGGGGGTTTTCTTACTTTTTGCTTGATCAAAAAGTAAGAAAAAAATCAAGGCTGATGAGTAATTGACTAAAATTTTAATTAATTTTTTACTCATGTTGTGTTTAATTTCAAAGGTATTCGTGGTATCTATAAATTAGCTTATTGGGGGTATAACCAAACTTGTTATTATACCTCTGCAGACTCTATTGACCTTAACTGTACAATAAAAACCTCTCAAACAAACATACCTTGTTATGGAAACCAGAACGGTAAAATCATTGTTACTGCCACTGGCTTTCCCCCGTTTACCTATTACTATGATGGCATAGTAAGCTTATTGAATCAAAAAAATAATTTTGCAGCAGGGACTCATGCAGTTAAAGTTATGGATGCAATGGGAGGCATTGATTCCCTGATTGTAACTAATACTTCTCCTTCTCCCATCCTTAGCAGTCATCAAATTCAAAATACTTTTTGCGTTGCCTGTGCTAATGGAAGTATAACAATAAACGCAGGCGGTGGAGTTCCTCCCTACACATATACACGCTTTCCCCTTTATGGAACAATTGATGCAAACACTATTTCAAATTTACCATCCTGTATTTTATACGTTTGTGTAGCCGATTCTAATAATTGTTCAATATGTATACATGATACTATTCTGGAGAATCCATTATCAATACTAGGCAAGGATAGAGAATTACTTGATGTGGAGGTTTTTCCAAATCTCTTTTCTGAATATACCATGATTTATGTTGATCAAAAAATTGTAAATGCAAAATCAACTTTTGTTTTAACCGATGCTTTGGGAAAAATGGTAAAGGAACTTTCAATAGACAAAACTGAAACAATTTTTTTAAGAAAGGATTTAGCTGTCGGAACCTATTTTTATAAGATAATAAGTAACGGTGAATTCGTGAAGACTGGATTGCTCGTTGTTGAAAATTAAAATTAAATCACCCAGATCTGAGCTTAGATTATAAAAGAAAAGGGACTAAACGTAAATAGGAATGATTCCGTAAAATCTAAATTCCACAATGCGAATAGGAATCTAGAGCGAGGAACAGGATGAGAAGAAAAAAAAGCAGAAAGAGAACGATCGCTCTTCGCTCTCTTTCTCTTTCTGCTTTTGTGGAGTCTACCGACCGAATGTCGAACCGGCAGATTCATGATCTACAAACTTTACTTGACTTAGGTTTATATTCTGATTTTTGAATTTAATCAGCCTTAGCAGATAAGAATTCTGCAATCGCTTTAGCATGTTGCAAAGGCTGATCAAGCCAGGGTAAGTGGCCGCTATTTGCAAACAGTTTCAAATTTGCAACCGGAAACGCTGTTGTAAATTTTTGTGCTACCGCATCACCTCCGAATGGATCATCTGTTCCCCAAAGGACAAGTGTTTCATTTCGTATACCTTTTAATTTTTCATTCGAGATAATAAATGAGGGCGCTATTTTTCCTTTACCGCCCGTGTATACAGCTCCTGAATAAGCAAAGTCATTAATTATGGTTCGCGTAGAATTCGCAAGCGTAACATACCACTCGAAATAATTTTGAGTTATTTTATTATTGTTGACAGAATAGCTGTGTCCTATCTGTTTCAGTATTGATTTGGTCATAAAAACACTGGAGGGCAAACGCGGAATCATCCACAACATCAGCTTGCTGTCCATCATCTTCATAGAGGGGACTAGTAACATGTCTTCAATGAATCCGGGGCAGCCTTCATGTATCATCTTCATAACTCTTTCAGGCTTATGCAGTGCAAATAATAAAGTCCAGTCGCTCCCGTTCGAACTTCCAAGCAGGTTCACAGACCTCAATTTGAAATAATCGAGTACCGCCTCAATGGTATTTACTACAATCTTTGTATGCGTTTCTGTACCCAGATTTTTATAGCTGATCTCATCACTCAGTCCACAACCCGGCCGGTCAAGGAGCAGGCATCTGAAATTTTTCAACTCGCTTACGAGGGGTAACCAGGTGAGCCCTGCATTTGGATTACCATGAATGCAAAGCAAAGCCGGACCCGATCCCATTTCGAGCACCCTCACTTTTTTGCCTGTTTCTGATATTGAAATAAAATGCTCATTAGTTGTTAGCCCGTAACTGCTAATGAATTCCATTTCCTTTTGTTGATACCTGTTTTTGTTCATACTTTTTTCAGGCAAATATATTGAAGCGTAAGACCGGTAAAATTGTATAAATGCGACAAGCCTATGCCGGTCGTGAAGAAATCAGTTCCGCTCCTGCAATCTTACCTGAAAAGTATTGGTTGGGGCGCAGCCCGTAAAACTGCTTGAAATCACGGATAAAATGTGACTGATCAAAATAACCACAGTTGTATGCGATATCGCTGAGCTTTTCTTCGGCTTGGAGTAAACTCTTTTTAAAACGTGCGATGCGCGAAAATAATATAGGCGACATCCCAGTGCTGGTCTTGAACCTCCGTTCGAATTGCCTGGGAGAAAGGTGCAAAGACGAAGCAAGCACAGCCAGGTTTGCACACCATGGGTTTTCCTCAAGAAGGCTGGCACTTGTCAAAAATGTATCGTCTTTATTCAAAAGACTTTGTTGTTGCAAAACAAAGTCTGATAAAAGTTGTATCCGCTCACCCGTGTCTACTGCATTCGCGATCTTTCCGTCAATTTCTTTACCCCGCTTTCCAAATATTTCCTGAGGATCCTGACATTTATTATTAAAAAGATAGCCAGGTATTCCTGTAAGGCGGTAAAGCGCTCCTGGTTGAAAGACTATACCGATCATACCTACCCCGCCATCAATATGAAAATGACGGGTTGTCGAAGATTGTCCAATAAGGACAGAAGAAGCATTTCCCTTAAAGCTGAAGATTAGTTCAGGACAGGTATCTGCTGTGCCGACATATTCAAATAAAGCGTTCGTTTCGAGCACCCAGAACCACTTTACTAAATGGTTAATCTCGAGGGGGCTTGTGATACGTCTAAAATACATAATACAAACATAATAATATAAAAAAAACAAAAGCCCAACTTTTCAGTTGAGCTTCAATTGTGGAGTCTACCGACCGAATGTCGAACCAAAGCCATCAAGACATTGAAATGCTTCTTAGTTTGAAGAAAACCAATTTTGATTAATTCAACTATTGAATAACAATTTTCTTATTCAAAAACCGCTTGCCCTCCTCCTCCATTCTCAAAACATAAACACCCTTTGGTTGATTTGATAAATCAATTAAAGCGGCTTTGTTTTTTTGCAGTTGCATCTGATAAACCACTTCGCCCAGCACGTTGGATATTTTTAGATTAGCATCCTTCACACTTTTGCTTGAAACAGTAAACATTCCATTGCCGGGATTGGGATAAATGCTTATTTCGTTTTCTTGCAATTCGTTTATAGAGTTGGGCAAGACAAAAGAGTTGATGGTAGTATTGGTGGCAACAGCCGGATTAAAATCAAAGAAAATATGAGCAGTGTTTTTGATATGTGTTCCGTTAAGCTGATTGGACAATGGTTTTATGCGGTATTGAAAATAACCATGTGACGCAGCCTCGTTTGAAGTGCTATCGGCAAGATTTATATTTTCAAAATTTGCCGTAAGAATATTTCTTGCTATTGAAATTTCACAGGCATGGCTGTAACTTAATAATTCAAAGGTGTTCAAATCTAAATTAGCTGCTAGCGTGTCGATAACTTTTATATTAAATGCCTGCGCCGTTCCGGTATTCTGGAAATTTACTTTGTAGGTAAAGTAATTGTTGTAGCCAGGAAGCACAGTTATTGGATAGCTTTCCTTTGTGTTAGGATCATAGGAGTTTCTTACAGCATAACACAAATGCATTGTATTGTTAGATGTATTTGCTTCTGCTCCTGAAGAAGGTGTTATGCTAGCGCTTATACAAACAGAATCACCAATAACTGCATTCGTGCTGGTGTTCAGTAAAACTGCAAAGGCTGTGGAATTATTTATCGTTCCAAAATCAGGGATATAATAAGTAAGTGTATTTCCTGAAACAACAGGAACCAAAGCCCCCGCTTCCGGACCCACATAAGCAACAGGGCCACCAATTGTAATCATAACAGTTCCTCCAATTCCCGAAGAGCAGTTCAAATTATTCCATTGCGAAGCATCTCCTGCATTTATATTCAGGATATGCTGTTGACCTGGAAAAACCCAATTAGTGTTAGTGATTGAATGAACATTTAAATCAATTCCTGATTTGCAAATCACATCAAAATTAATTGTATCGCCAAATGAAGTGATAATTGTGGTGTCGATACCTGGTTGTGCACATTGAAAAGTGTAAAATCCTGTTGTATCCAAAACTACTTTATAACTTCCAATGGGAACATTAAACTGATAAAAACCGGATGCTTTATTATAGATTTGTTGAACCAACACATTCGTGCTATCATAAAGTTTTAAAAGCACATTAGCAACCGGGCTATCCCATGAATCATAGAAACAATTAGAGTCTGTGTCTTTAAATATATACCCCTTGATTGGCTCAACCCCAGAGCAATTTGAAGAAAACACAGTAAAGGTATCAACCATATTTGAAAAATGATTGCGCATAAAGTTTACGCTATCCACTTCAATACATGACAGGTTTGGGTTATTGGTTGTTCTAAAATTAAATAATCCAATATTGTGTCCATTTTTAATTTTTAAATTACTTAGGTTATTATTATCACAATGGAAGGTACTTAGAGCTCTATTGAATGACAGGTCAAGACTTGTTAGTTGATTATGTTCGCAATACAAAGTTGTGATTGCAGTATCAGTTGACAAATCTAAACTTGTAATTTGATTGTAACTGCAAACCAGGGTAGTAAGAGCACTATTGACGTTTAAATCCAGACTGTCCAGTTGGTTCTGACTGCAAAACAATTTCGTAATTGCAATATTAGTTGACAAATCTAAACTTGTCAGTTGGTTATGTGCGCACTCCAAGTTATCGATTAAAGTGTTGTCTGATAGGTTTAGATCAGTTAAATGGTTGGAGAAACAATTCAAATACACTAATGCGGTATTGGCAGACAAGTCCAAATTTGATATTTGATTGACAGCACAAGAAATGTATGTAATTGCAGTGTTAGCAGACAAATCTAAATTTAATAACGAGTTGCCATCACAAAACAATTGTGTCAGGAATGTATTGGAAGACAAATCCAAACTGGTGAGGTGATTATGGTCGCAAAACAATTGTGTTATGGCTATATTAGTTGATACATTCAAAACCGTGAGCAGGTTTCTACTACAACTTAAATGGGTAATGGAATTATTGGCTGACAAATCCAAACTTGTCAGTTGATTATGGCCACAATGTAATTCAGCAATTGCAGAATTGTTAGACATATCTATACTTGTAAGTTGATTGTGTCCACAATTCAAAACTGTAATAGCTGTATTGGCAGACAAATCCAAACTTGTAAGTTGATTGTGACCACAATTCAAAACTGTAATAGCAGTATTAGCAGACAAATCCAAACTTGTGAGTTGATTGGAATCACAATACAATTCAACTATCGAAGCACTTGCTGGCAAATACAAACTAGTTAGCTGATTATAGCTACAATACAATTTTGTAAGGGTCGTATTGACAGACAAATCTAAACTTGTCAACATATTGAAGCTGCAATCCAAATAACTCAATTGCGTAAAAGCCTCAATTCCTGTTAAATCGTTAATCCCTGCAGAGCCAATTTCTAAAATACCTGCAAAAGCCACTGCTTCTGAAAGTTGAATCTCAGTATCACCGTTTGTATTAATTGCTGAATTGTTTACCAAGACAGATTTAAAAATACTATCTGGAATTAAAACATTTTGAGCTGAAACCATCTGAGTAAATAAAAAAAGCAGAAGAGTCCCTAATTTTTTCATCATGATAATCATGTGTTCAACAAAGTAACAAAAAAACTGACAAAGTTGAAGCCCCCCTTACCCGTAAAGCGCTGCTTCGTTCGTTTTTTAATTGGTAGCGCTATGCTTGGCATCATTGCACCTCTATTTTTATAGGGCTGTCAGCATTGACTCAACTTCAACTCAAAGGCTTCTTTTCAATGCTTGTTTCTATCGGATTGTTAAGTATATAATCTACTTTTGGACCTATCATTTCATTGCTGTTTAATATATCAGTTTTACATTAACTTATTATATTCATTAAATATATTCATTATTCTTAAATTGTAGATATTTAAACATATGACCACCTACATCCTTCATTTGGGAGAATCTGAAAATGAGTTGAGATTTCTTAACAATTGTAATTCATTAATAAATTTGCAAGGACTTCAAACATTATGAGTACATATATCCTACCAACTTTAATAAAGTATAAAGATTTTGATGAATTAAAGAATGACAAGCTTTCTGAAGACTTTGAATACCCAGTTTATGATAAAAACAAACTCTTCTCAATAGACGATTTTTTTAATGATAGTAAAAGATACTTTGTTCTTGGAGAGCCAGGCGTAGGGAAATCTAGATTATTAAAGGCAATCCAAGTAAAAGGGCGTAAGCGTAAAATTGCCGCTTTAGTTGTTGACCTCCCCCAAATTAATCATACTAAAATTTCAGAAATTGTTTCGCAATTTATTAAGAAAGAATCTCTGAAAGACAAGTTTGTCGCAAAAGAAGGTTGCACAATCTATTTCGATGCGCTTGATGAAGTTAATTCAGATAAATTCGAGGAAACGCTAAACTCAATCCTTCGCTTAGGAGAAACTAAAAAAGATTTGAGACTTGTTGTAGCATGCCGAAGTCACTATCTCAAAAAAATCTTGGATTTAAACAATCGAAGTAAACACTTTAGTTTTATTCTAATCAAACCATTTTCCGATATACAAATCAATAACTATCTCCAACAAAACATAAAGAATGTTTCGGGGACGAAACTTAATTCTCTTTATAAATTAACGACCTACAATAGGAATAGCAGTGTTATTAGAATAGCTAGGTATCTCGAAGTAATTATTTCACTTGCATATAAAACCGATTTTTTTTCAGGAATAAAACATTTAAAACGAACTGATTTGTTTGAAATGTTCATATATAAAAAATTAGAGGAAAAATCGATAAAGCAATCAAGAGCTGAAATAACAAAACGTGTTACTGAAAAATTAGCACTCATTATGGAAATTTTTCAAGTAAATTCCATTTCCAGAGATGATTTATTGACTTTTCTAGATGAAGCAAATTCCAATATTAACCTTATATTTTTAAATGATCTTGATCTTAAGGATTTTATAAAAAGGGTATTGAAAGAAAAGGATTTTAATGAAATTGCTTTTGATAATACCGAGTTTCAGGAATATCTTGCCGCTAAGGAATTGCTTAGACTAGGAAATAAAACCCAGGTTCTTTATGATTTGATTATAGAGCCTAATTTCAAACACATTTATACGAACTGGTTTGATGTGCTCAAGTATGTTATTGAGATTGATGGAAAGCAATTATTAACAATTATCGACTATCTATTTCAATCAACAGATAGATTAATTGCAGATGAGCTGTTTTCTTTATTTGCTGTTGCTGATATAACTCAATTTAGCAATGTTGAGAAGTCTAAAATATTTGAAACAACATTCAACTATTTCCAAGAGAATAATATCTATTTAAGTTCTAAAGCTTATTCCTTGCCTGAATATTATACTCCTATTAACAACGATTTACTTCAAAGTATTACTTTTAGTGATGAAGAAAGGATACGTACATCAAATAAGCTCTTTTTAATCGCAGAGGGTATCAAAAGCAAAAGATATGAAAAGTCAACAGATTTAATAATAACTATAAAAAAAGGGTTCCCATATTTATTCAGAAATTATAATAGAAATACTGATACAGTAATCTCCTGCCTTATTATTTTGGGTCAAGATAAAACTCTAAAGGATATTAAAGCAGTCAAAAAATATTTCACTCGCAAAGGTGAGCAAGCTTTTAAATTATATGCGCTTTACACTTTAATTGCCAACCCTGATAATGACTTTTCTGTTGAAATCATTATTGAAGGAATTAAAAGTAAAAATGAGGATTCGGTCAATTGGTTAAATAGGCTAAATGAGCCAAAAATTATCAACCTATTTTTAAAGAAATTAGTTCAAAATGATGAGTTATTAATTAACCTAATTTCAATTCGAGATTACGGGTACACCAATGCGACCATTATGCCTATTTTTAGGAGGATAAAAGATAATTGGAATCCGGAATTTCTTCAAATTCTTAGAGTTGTGTTTAAGTCATTAATAAAAAACTGCCATTATTATGATCTTAATAGATCTTCTTTTTTTATAAACCTCTTAAAAACTCTTTTGGGAAAAAATAATCAAGATCTAAAAGCGTTCTTTGACTTAAAGTTAATTAGTTTTTATTATGCTTTTATCCCTGAAATTGCAACTGTTCTTACTGTTAAGAATTTAAGTTCCTTTAGAGGTTTAACACAACAACCGTTGGGCAATAATCTATTTGCTTCAATTTTGGCGAAAGTACAAGTTATAAATCCTAAAACTTATACTTCCATATTAAATGGAATAAGACAAATTTATCCTGACTTTTACAAGGATTTCCAGAAAAAAACAAAAGATATTACTCAAGAATCAGATGCGAGTGAATTCGTGCTTAAAGAATTCCGTAATGAAATGGGAAATGATTTATTTAAAGCCTGCTTTTATTTTATTAATAATGATGAAATTTTGTTTAACCGTGCAAATTCAAAAGATCTGAATAGGCTGAGAAAATATATTCTTAAATGCTTTTCAAAATCTGACCTTTCGAAGGTTAAAATAAAAATTGACTATGTATCTGACAAACAGTATTTGATAGAAAACGGATATTTTGTTCATTATCCTAAATTGCTGAAAGCGGCATTACTGCTCGGAATGAAAAATGACATTTTAATATTTCGCAATTTTTTTATCTCATTAATACCCATTTTGTATGATAAAGATGATGATTTTAATTTTCTTAATAATATTAAAGATGCATTCGGTAGTATAACTGATGCAGAATATAATGTAATATCAGATCAATACTTAAAAAGAGAAGATGACCTTTTGAGGCTCGTTCCTGGAAATTTAATTGAGTTTATTAAAGAAAACAAAAGGGTGGAGATGTTGCCCATTGCTAAGTCGTTTCTTAAAAAAATAATTGATCCTCGAATTGATATCAATGTAAAACAGCAATCTCTAATCTGTATAGCTGAGTTAGAAAATAATTCTCAATATCTTGAATTGATATTCGATAAATCAATAGATGATTTAAATAACTACTCGTTAGCTGAAATTGCTAACGAATATTTAATAGCAAAGTATTCCAATCATAAAGCTTTTAATTGGCGAATGGAAGAAATTAAAAAAAGAAAATTTCCATTAATTCGAAATTATCTTTCCAATGGTCCAAGGCCTTACCCAGAAAAGGAGCAAGAATTGGATAGAATGACTTTTGCCAAGTGTATTATGGAAAAAAGCGAATTAACTTTTAAGGATGCTATTAATGATTTGCTTGATTTTTCATTTCAAATTAGAAATGAGGAGAAATATTTCGAATACAGTCATTATTTGCAGAAAATAGTTTACAATTATTATTTAGGGCTGAAACGATTAAAAGATATATCTGTTTTGAAATCACTAACAGATTATATTTCCAAATCAAATCGAAGTCAAAAAAATTCCTTCAGGCAGAATTTAAGAAACCTCGAAATCGAATACTCAAATGATTTTCTTAAACCTCGAAGCTTCTTGGATTCAATCAAAAAATACAATGAAATTAAATCCAAAAATTATTTGCCTGTTTATAATGAAAATGATTTATTAAATCTTCTAAAAGCTTCTATCCAAGAAGACATAGTGAACTTCATTCAGCATGAAGGTTACTTTGATCCATTTAATAAGCCAACTAATAAAATAACAGATTTTAATGAAGATTTTGTACAAAAAGCACTAAAGATTCAAATTGAAAATTCGCTTCTAAAAAGAGGATTAAGAAAAAGCGATATTTATAGAGAGCCGCAAACTGCTAGTAATCTTAGACCAGATTTTATTATCTCCTATAGTTTTATCGGACCAATTGTTCTTGAGCTGAAATTTATAACCAATGAGCAAATAAAAAACGAATCTAAAAGAATTAAGTATAAGAAAACTCTTGAAAACTCCTATCGCAAAGGATTTAACTGCAAATATGGGATATATTGTATTTTAATTAAGTCCCATAAAGACAACAAAAGTCTACTGCGGGAGAAAATAATTAACGATTATAAGGAATTGAAACACTGGCATATTCACTTTTTAGAGTGTTATAAACTTAATTAAGAAACAATGAACAAAGCAAATTTTATTATTGAAGAAGTCAGCCAAGAAATAAATATCATTCCTAAACATATAGAAGGCTTCTCGGATGAGCTTTCAAGTTTTCTAATAGTACCTGTAAATTTCATTTTTAGGCAAATTAGCCTAACTGCATTTGATGTAAGTTCTATAAAGTTCTCTTTAAGCTTGAATAATACGGCAGTATCTGAAACAGTTGAATTTACTGGTTTTTCTGTTGATGAGAAGCAACCCAAAAAAGAACACAAAGAATCAAAAACTATTATGTTACCCCTTAGTGAGAAAGAAATAAGTTTTATTGAGAAAAACCGAAAAGGTGATTTAGTTTTTAGGTTAAGATTTACTGGCCTAGTAACAAACAGAAAAAATTCACCCATAAAAACCTCTCCCGTTCAGTTAATTAAGGTTGATTATGACGCGCCATTTTGTTCTATTTTTGAATCATATATAGATTTTGAAATTCCTCAATCGCAATGGGTGAAGAGCGTTTTACCGAAATTGAATTATAATAATTTCAAACTGATTGAAGTCCCTTTACACCATCAACATCTAAAAGAAATATATTCAGGAATTTTTTTAGAGTTCGAAAAGGCAGATGAGTATTTTAAGAATCATAACTACAATGACTGTATTGGAGCTTGCAGAAAGACTCATGATAAGATACATGAAGAACTTAAAAATATTGCAAAAAATATTGTTTCAAGATCTAACTCAAAGTGGTTCAAGGAGACCAATGAGGGTATTCTTGAATTAATTACTAAGCTAGAAAATTCTACTTATCAATTATCCTCCAAAAGTCATCACACAGGAATGAAACGCGATTTTACCCGACATGAGGCAGAATCAATCTACCTTGTTACACTTGGACTAGTAAATTTTGTTGCCTACCATTAGAATATAATACATAAACTAGCCTCTTCCAATTCGATTCAAGCTTCTTTGTATACTTAAAATAGTGGTTACAATATTTCAATATGTTTTTATCCTTATATGAAATAAAAGTCCCAAGCCCAGTTTTATAATGAACCTAATCGATTTCCACCACTAAAAGATATCATTTCTCTCCAAATTTTTATTCTTAATTTTACACAACACTGTGATTTTGTAAATCACAAAAACCCCATTTTAATTGAAAAACACCTATTTACTGCTTTTTATTTTATTTTTTAAAGCGCATTCCTCATTTGCACTTGACCCCACCTACCAATGGGCCAAAGAGTATAAATCTAGAGTTTCCCCTGCTGCGGTTGCTACTGATGCAGTAGGAAATATTTATGTAACCGGTGGGTTTTCGGATACCACTGATATGGATCCTGGTCCGGGTGTTTTTTCCTTAATTTCAGCAGGGAGTATTGATTTTTATGTAATGAAGTTAGATCCGAGTGGAAATTTGATTTGGGCAAAATCATTGGGAGGCTCCGGTTATGACCTCGGAACCGGAATAGCTTTAGATAATAACGGTAATATATACTTAACAGGTGGATTTATAGGTACTATTGATTTCGACTTTGGGCCTGTTACATTTAATTTAACTTCAGTTGGAGACCGGGATATTTTTATTTCCAAATTGGATCAAAATGGAAACTTCATTTGGGCTAAAGGTATGGGGGGAGCTTATGATGATTTTGGCTCTGGACTTACTTTGGGCACGAATGGCGATATAATTATAACTGGCATATTCAAAGACACAGTTGATTTTAATCCAGGCGCTGCAATAAATAACCTAATTGGCGCAGGCATTATTACTTCTGATATTTTTATTTCAAGTTTTGATGCCTCCGGAAATTTTTTGTGGGCTAAAAAAATAGGTTCAAATAGTAATGAATATAGCAGGTCAATTGAAGTGGATTATGTGGGAAATATTTATTTGACAGGTCATTTTTTCGGAACTGCTGATTTCGATCCGGGAGCTCCAGTGTACAATTTAACTGCTACTGGAAATTGGCAAGATATTTTTATTTTAAAATTGACTTCTACAGGTAACTTTATCTGGGCAAAAAGAATCGGTGCTTCCAATACAGATATTGGTACAGATATAAAAACGGATAGATTGGGTAACATATTTATAACCGGCATATTTTTCTTAACAGTAGACTTTGATCCAAATGCAGGTATATATAATTTAACTTCAGCCGGCAATGAAGATGCTTTTGTTTGTAAATTAGATTCCAGTGGAAATTTTATTTGGGCTAGGCAATTTGGAGGAACTGCTCCCGATGGTGCATCTGCAATAGCATTGGATGTTGGCGGAAATGTTTACACAATTGGTCATTTTAGGACTACGGCAGACTTCGATCCTGGTGTTGGAACTTATATTCTTTCAAATGCCGGCCAAGCTGATGCCTTTTTGTGCAAATTAAATAGCAATGGAGATTTTGTGTGGGCTCATAAAATAAGTGGAACAGACGAAGATATTGGAAGTTGTATTAATGTGGATCCTTTCGGGAGTGTAGTTGTTTCAGGTAACTTTGAAGGAACAACAAATTTCAACTTTCCTTCTACTGCAAATCTAACCACGGATTTATATGGAAGCATGTTTATGGCCAAATACAGTCAATGTGCCAATGCAAGCATACAAAGCGTTAGTGCCTGTAACTATTTTACTTGGATAGATGGCAATACATATACTTCGAACAATAATACTGCCATCTATACCCTAACAAATTCCGCTAGTTGCGATAGCACAATTCGATTAAATTTAACTGTTTCGAGTAATAGTGTTGGAACAGATGTTATTACAAGCTGCAACAGCTATACCTGGATTGATGGAATCACCTACCCTTCAAGTAATACTACCGCAACATTTACATTGCCCAATGCCGCCGGCTGTGATAGTATTATTGCCTTGCAGCTTACAATAGCGAATAACTCTTCCACTCAAACTGTTTTTGCCTGCAATAGTTTTAATTGGATAAATGGTATTACCTATACAAGTAGCACAAACAGTGCATCTTACACCCTTATCAATGCTGCCGGATGCGATAGCGTGGTAAGTTTAAATCTAACAATTGGGAATAATGCTTCGGTGCAAACTGTTGCTGCCTGCAGTAGTTTTACATGGATTGATGGAATCACTTATACCAGCAGTAACAATTCTGCAACCCACACGCTTACGAATGCTGCCGGCTGTGATAGTGTGGTTACTTTAAATTTGAGCATCAACAATAATTCCTCAATTCAAACTGTTAGTGCATGCAGCAGTTATACATGGATTGATGGAATTACTTATACCGCAAATAATACTAGCACTACCTTTACACTCACCAATGCTGCCGGGTGCGACAGTGTAGTTACTTTACACCTAACTATTAATACATTTTCTTCTACACAAACAGTTAACGCATGCAACAGCTTTACTTGGATTAATGGAGTAACTTACACCAATAGCAACAATACAGCAACTTATCTGCTCAGCACCGCAGGAGGCTGTGATAGTTTGGTAACTTTAAATCTTAGCATCAACAGTTCTGCATCCACACAAACTGTTACTGCCTGTGATACTTATACTTGGTTGGATGGAAATATTTATACATCCAGCAATGTGGCAAACTATACCCTTACAAATGCTGCAGGCTGTGATAGTGTGATAACTCTAAATCTAACGATAAATCAAAGCAGTTCAATCAATGATATTATTACAGCATGTGAGCAATATACTTGGATAAATGGCTTAACCTATACCAGCAGCAATTTTAGTGCTATAACTACTTTAACCACCTCTTCGGGCTGCGATAGCATTATCCATTTGAATTTAACAATTCACTATAACACAAATGCTATTGATGCAATCACAGCATGCGATAGTATTGTTTGGTTGGATGGAAATACGTATTCGGCAAGCAACAATACAGCCACCTTCAACCTTCCTAATGCAGTTGGATGCGACAGTATTATTAGTTTAGCATTAACCATTAATAGCAATTCATCTATTCAAACCGTAAATGCGTGCAGCAGCTATACCTGGATTGATGGGATAACTTATACGACAAGTAATTCAAGTGCAACTTATACGTATACCAATTCAGCAGGATGCGACAGCACTGTTACACTTCACCTCACCATTAATAATAATTCATCCACACAAAATGTAATTGCTTGTGATAGCTATACTTGGATTAACGGGGTTATATATGACGGCAATACAACAGCAACTCAAACCCTCACCAACTCTGCGGGTTGCGACAGTGTGGTAACACTTGTATTAACTATTTATAAAAGTACAACCGGATCTTCAATTGTAAATGCATGTGACAGTTATACCTGGATAGACGGAAACACTTATACCAGCAGCAGCAGCAATGCAACCTATTTATATAGTACAGCAGCCGGATGCGATAGTTTGGTGACGCTTATTCTTACTATTAATAAAAGTAGCTCAGGTATCGATTCAGTTACTTCATGTAACAGTTATACCTGGATTGATGGCACTACATATACTGCAAGTAATTCAACAGCTGAATACACGCTTACAAATTCGATGGGTTGCGATAGTTTGATAAGGTTGAATCTTACCATAAATACTGCTGATGCAACGTTTACACAAATTGAAAACAGTTTAACAGCCAACGCTCTGAATGAAGAATATCAATGGCTCACCTGCAACAATGGCTTTGCAGCAATCACTGGTGAAACCGCCTCAACATATTTGGTTACTGCCAATGGTGATTATGCATTAGCAGTAAACAACAATGGTTGCAGAGATACATCGGATTGCAGCTATGCCTCCGCGAATAGTCTCGGAAATAGTTTCTTGATTTATCCCAATCCAAGCAAAGGAAAATTTTTAATACTTGTGGGCGATAAAATTCCACTTCCAGCAACAGCTAGAATTTATGATGAATTAGGAAAGAAAATAAAAGAACTTGAAATTACCGACAGCAAAACTGAAGTTGAAATTGTTGCTGCAAATGCGCTTTACTTTTTTAGCCTCAAAAATGGCAAGGATTGGCTTAATCAGAAGATTGAGATACAGAAGTAATTTGTTAAATTAGAATAACTCTTAAGTTAAACATGTGTTTTGCTTCAAGGTATTCCATTTCCTAATTCAGTTTCGTTCTTAAATTAATTTGCGAAGGATTAAATTTCATCACTCATCAAAATGATTCCCATAAATGGATCGTGCATGAAATGTGTAATCAGTATTCAGTATAATCTTTAACCATCCATTTATAATCTTGAACCCGTTATTTGAATTATAAAAAGCCCTCCTTTGCTCTAAACAAGAACTTCGGAGGGCGAATGTAGAGTCAATCGAACAAATGCCAATCCAACGTGATATTAATATCCTATTAGGTATAAAATCTTCTTCTATTATTCAAGAATGAGTAAATTATTAAAAGAGGTTAAAATCACTCCACCACAAACTTCTTCTGAAGCCGCACACCATTTACATCGCTTAAAACAATATAAACCCCGGGGGCTAAATCAACTTGAGGTTTGATGACAATCCTGTTTTCTTCTTTCGATACAATAGCTGCACGATATACACTGGCTCCTTCTGAATTAAAAATGAACAAATCTACCTTTTGATTTTTTTCTTTTATTCCGTTAAGTTCAACTGAAAATTCACTATGGTATGGATTAGGATTCGGGTAAACATTCATAGATAACATCGAAAGGTTTGGGCTTTCAGCTTCAAGTGAATCAATATACCTTGAGTAGTTGGAATTGGTTGTGATGCTACATGAATCGCCATAAGCTTCCCATTGTCCTGCATAATATTTAACCTGCACATAGTAAGTTTGGTTAGCCAAAATTGTACTGCCTGTTTGATTTGCCCATGAAAGTATGAAGAAGTTGTTAGAGCTATTCCTGTATATCTCGCGTGTGCGATAGCCGTTACTGAAAGTTCCTGAAACTTTATACTGATAATTTGAAGCACCATAAATTGCATCCCAATATAAAAAAGTTGATCCTGAGCTGATTGAAGTATTGCATTGTGAAGTCTGCAATTTAGTTAGGGGTGCGGTTGGTGTGGTAAGGGTGCAAGTGCTTCCATAAGGCAGCCACGCACCTCCAACAGCAGCAGCAGCTTCAATTGAATAGGTTGTGCCATATTTTACACCTCCGGGAGAAACTGCTGGATTAATAGAAGTAAATCTGAAAAAGCTGTTTGAATTGGAGGTTTCTATTGTATTGTCATATCCGCTTGCCGTAATGTGATAGCGATATTGCGATGCCGAACTAATTGGCGTCACATAAAATATATCGTTTAACGTTGTCTGATTTGTATTGCAATAAGTTGATGTTAAAGAAGTAGTTGGAAGACCTGAAACATTCACCACGCAAGTTGGGCCAAATGTTCCCCATTCACCCGGTCTGCTGCCATATGTTGAATTAGTACTTCCAACAAGCGCGCGTACTTTTACGTTGTAATAATATCCATACCTTACCTTAGGAGTTATTGCAGCCATATCAAGACGTAACTCATCAACAGAATTAAAGGTAGTGCTAGTTGTATCATACACATAAGAATTAGTGGTGTCGTTCTCCACAATTTTATACTGATACTTGGAAGCTCCTGTAATGGGAGAAACATTAATTAACTCATGCTGGTCTGTTACAATATAATCGCACAATCCAGGTGTTGAGGGATTATCAACCAATTTGTTTTGCGGAAAAGCAGATAGTGTTACAGGACAAGAAGCACCATAAGGACTCCAGATATTATTCTTTTTATACGAAACAGAAACATTGTAAATATATCCATAAATAACCCCGGGAGCCTGTGTTATTGGGTAAAAACTGGTGTTTGAGTTAGAAGTTCCATGTTCAAAATTATAACCCGACTGCCCACCTGTACCGACAAACTTATATTTATAATTACTGACACCTGAAACACTGTATGCATAAATTAAATTAGTTGAGCTCAAAGTGGTATTGCAATAGGTAGTATCAACCCTTGTCACTTGTATTTCTTTTATTTGAATGTCATCAAGATAAAGGCTTCCTTGATTGGCAGCACTGGTTGCCTGAAATCCGAAATATATTTGACCAGTAGCAGTTGCCAAATAATCATTGGCAGAATCTTTATGATAGCTTGTACTGCTGCTCGATCCATTAAAGAGGAGATGACTACCAATCAGCGTTGAAGCATCAGGGCTTGATCCAAAATAGACTTTAAAAGTTTCGGCTGCACTGCCACTTGCAATTCTATCGTACCAACTCACACGGTAAACATGACCGGCGGTAACGTTAATGGGTGGTGAAAAGAACCAATCTTCAAGGGCTGTTGTATTATCCGGATTTTTATCAATACGCATGTGATTGCTTCCAGTTCGCGGTGCTGTAGTACTTGTATACCAACTGCTTGAGCCTAGTCCGTCATAATTTTCAATAAGCATACCGCAAGGAATGGTAGGAGCGGTCGCACTTTCTGCACCAAGTGTAATTGTGGTACTAAGGGTTGGTGAAACTGCCTGTGAAGCCCCCGATGTAAATGAACCTGTGGAGCATCCATGTGTCAATGAATCCCTTAAATCAAAAGGAACTACTTTATAATAATAAGTTGTTGATGGATTAAGCGGAGACAGTGAATAGGAAGTATCAGTACCAACATCCTCATGATAAACAAGATAGTTAGGTGTACCGCTCCCGCTCCATATAGTAAGGTCATATCCTTTCAAACAACTGCTTGCCGCTGTCCAAGTGAGTTTAGTTGCTGTGATACAGCTTGTATTTACTGGTGTAACAGTAACACAGCTTGGCCCCGAACTTGAATCAGGTGTTGCTACTGTTATGTTAATCACTTTAGTACAAAGGCTGTCATCAGTTATTGTAACAGTATGATTGCCTGCTGTAAGACCATTAACAGTTGCTGTATTTGCACCTGTGCTCCACGAATAAGTATAAGGAGCAGTACCATAAATTGGGCTAACTGTTGCAGTTCCAAAGTTTGGACTCAAACAAACATTATCTGTTGGAGTTACACTACCATCCAATTTACCTGTAATTGCAACTATTTGTGTATCTACATAAGAAGTATTTCCTCTGGTTATTGTGTGCGTAATCGTAAAAGTATAATTGCCGTTCGCTCGGCTTTGTGTGGCGCTAGTATTATCCGTATAGTCGGCAAAATAATCCCAAGTAAAAGTTGCTGGTGCACCCCTTTCCGGAGTTCTTCTCACATCGCCAAAATCCCAGCTATGAATAACATTGGCTGAGTCTTCATCAGCGGTAACAGTAATTTCACCGGGTTTTGAACAACCTGTTCTCGTTATCCTAAACGATGCATCAAATGTATTGGGAATATCAGTGCAATTATGGAGGTAAACTGACGAAGCCTGTGTGTAAAAATTAAACACATCGCCTGCTGGAGGCGTAGTTGTAGTAATAACTGTGTTATAATCTTTGTCAAAAAGTTGAAACTGGTTCATTCCTCCGGGTGCTCCATTATTTTTAAATTTCAAACAAAAAAATTCATTGGGGCCTGTTGGATAAGTGGTATTCACCACAGGAGAAAACACAACTCTAATTGGAACTTCCATATAACTTACACCCCCAACTGAAGGACTAGCCATTGGTGGGTAGATATAAGATCCTGAAGCAATAGTACCTGCACTCCATGAAAAGTTAGCTGCTGTTAATGCACCCGTTGTTGGTGGTTCTAAAAAAGCAGGATATACGAGAGAAAGATCAATGGATTGAACGTCATTTATTGATTTATGCACACCAAGGCAAACATCAACAATGCTCTCTTCAGCGCAATCTCCATTAGCGTAGGTTATTAAGGGGCAAGTAGCTAAAACACGCACGCATTCTTCTCCTGCATCAATTGGGGTATTTGCCCCTTCTTGCATTGAAACATAATTCGTATGACTTGCAGGAGGTGTAGAAGGACAAAAATTATTTACTAATGTAAAATAACCTTCTATTACAAACGTCTCACAATAGGGGCCTGGTGGTAAAGTAACTGTAAGTGGAGTGGATAATGGATTATTAATCACATGAAAACTGGATGATGGAGGTATACCATCAGTTATTACGACAGTATGAGAAAAGGCGGAATTATTACAAACCTCAACTGTAAATTTAACTGGGTAACCTGCATAGGTTACAGTCGGCACTGCGGCTTGCTTTATAGTTAAGCACTCTGTTGCAACAATAACTGTAGCTGTAGCTGAATAATCACAACCACTAGCTGTACTCGTTCCTGTTGCAGTAACAGAATAAACCGTTGTTGTTGTAGGACTTGGTGAATAATTATACGAAGTAACTCCACTTACCGCTGTACCGTTGGCAAACCACTGGTAATTTTGAAAACCAGTTTGTGGTGCTTCCAAATGTACAGTAGAACCTGGATTGCAATTAGCAAGTGGATCTGAACTTGTAATGTTAAAAGCATCCGAGTTAAGATATGTCAAAGTGTAAGAAGTTTCCAAATTACAACCGTTTGCATCTGTGGTAAAAATCGAATACTGACCTTCTGCAATAACATTTATTTCAACGGTAGTTTCTCCTGTGCTCCAAAAGAATGAAGGGGCTGCACCTTGATTATCAGGATTCAGATTGACAATTGTACCCGGACAGACAGGTCCTGATGGATCAGCCGTAATTGTTGGGGTCGCACCACCATATATATTGGCAAGCATTGCGGAAGATACATTTTTTGAAATAGTTTGAGTACAACCATTGGCGGTTAAGATTGTTACAGTATAAAGTTGCTCAGTGGCATTGGTAATTGTGGGAATGTTTGCTCCGGTTGTATTCCAGGAATATGTTTCATTGCCTGTATTTGCAGGGACAATACTTAAATTCACAAAGTGAGACCCAATGGGAGGAGAATTTTGACCGCAAGTTGCCACAATACTTCTGAAAGGATTATCAAATACAGAAACAGTAATAGCGTTGCTTGTACCTGAGCAACTTGTACTTGAAATAGTACAATGGTAAACCCCGCTTTGTACAGCGGTATAATTATAATTTGTTGCATCAGCAATGGCAGCACCGTTTAAAAACCATTGATATGTTGCTCCTGTAATATTCCAATTGGCTTGCAGAAAAATAGGCGTGCCACTACAAACGGTTGCCGGCACCAATGGGTTTGAACTCAATGCTTGAATATTAAAATTATCGCTTATAATTATTTCTTGTTCATAAACATAAAAGCAACCTGTCGAATAAGTTAATGTTAAAGAAACATGATAAGTTCCTGCTCCAAGAGTATAATGAACTGGTTGTAATCCTGTTCGAACCCCTAGTGGATTCCCTGCATAAAATGGAGTTGACCCACTAGAAGGTGTTGTACCTGCCACAGTTTGCAAAACTCCCAAGTTGCTCGAAACAATATAGTTATAACCAATACCAGCTTCAATTGGCCCTTGATAAACCAAGCTTAAATCTGTGTAACCACTTGCCGGGCAAGCATCAGTAAAAGCTAAAAATGTAATTGGGTGGTTTAAAGGTTCAACCATGTAATTTTGAGCATACCATTGGCACGCACCTGGTGCAACCCTATTGCCAAGTGTTAGATTTTTTACGTTGTGAAAAGAATCATCTACATAATCGTCATAAAAATCTCGCTCTACAGTGAAGATATTTACATCACTTGCAGACTGCAGGTGATCACCTAAAAAATTAGAAGCAGGGGCTGCTCCAAGTCTTGTACTATTAGCTGCAAAAATTGGGTGATAATCTGTATTTGGAATTGTTCCAGTTGGACCGACACATGAAGATGGTTGTTTAAGCAGGGGATTTACTGCTGGAGCAGGATTGGGGCCTGCATCAATTGATTCAGAAAATCTTAAAAACCGATCAATATATTTGTCTGTTATCCGTGCCATATTATAAACTGGATCGGAAAGTCTATTGTAGTAATCAGCCAATATTCTGTCTACCTTTCTATTTGAAGAAGATGGAGACTCTGTGTCGTCAATTAGCTCGGCTATTTGACAGGGATTCAATAGGGTCACATCATTTGGATTTTCTAATGTGCCCAAATAAGTTTCTACATAACTAATTGTTGGGCTATTGTTGCGTATATCATCCATATCAAAAAGTAAATCCAAATAATCATTATGATCAGGAGGATCAATTCCATCAGTAAAAAGAAGATTACTATTAGGATTCCAAAATTCATATTCTGTGGTCAATATGTCGATATGTATATTGCTATTTCGGCATACACTGCCACCGCCAAAATAAATAGGGTTGTTCATGTTAAGCAATCTCAATGCAAGCTTAACATTCTCTGCTACTTGAAATCTAGGGTCATCATCAGCAATTTCCTCTTCTATATATTTTAAGTGATCGTAAAAATCGGTTTCATAAGCAGATGAATCAAAAATAAATGGGCTGCTTACACGTAAGTTTCCA
Source organism: Bacteroidota bacterium (assembly GCA_016721765.1). Lineage (NCBI taxonomy): Bacteria > Pseudomonadati > Bacteroidota > Bacteroidota bacterium. The sequence continues at coordinate 1,452,977 of JADKHO010000001.1, read as the reverse complement.
ATATGATTGATATCAAGTTTATCAAAAGCTCCTGAACTTCCAACAAGCTGGATGCAATAATCATTTTTTGCTTTGCAAATAAATTCTTCCAGAGCCTCTATTTTATCATCTTGTTGACCGGAAGTACCGTAAAATATATTTCTTAATCCATATAGAGAAATATAGGTAAAGTGATTTTCCATGCAATATTGTAGTAATGCATCCTCTTTTACATTATCATCCAAAATACTATTTGCAGGGTCAATATCATCTGATCCATCAAGAGCAATAAAACGGTTTACATATAGTCCCCTTTGCTCCCCTGGTACCTGAGAAAAAGCAAGAAAGTTTATAAAAGTTAGCAGGAGCGCAAAAAAGATCTTTACCTTTTCAACGCTCTTAAAAGTCAAAAGAATCTCTATTCCTGTTTTCATTTTATGATGGTTTAGTAATGATTATAATTTTATTATTTTTCTGCTGAATATTTCTGTTCCGATATCGATTTCTATCCAGTAAATGCCAGAAGAAAGAGTAGATATATCGAATTTCACATTGGGTGTTAAGAATGAAGCTGAAATTACTTTCTGGCCCAATGAATTAAACATTCTAATATTAACTTTCTGATTAATTTTATTATCTAATATGACATTCAAAACATTCGATGCGGGATTCGGGAACAAGGTCACAAAAGAGTTTAAAGCTACCTTTCGAACTGATAAACCCGTATTGTAATTGAGCTTAATCGTAAAAAGCGAATCTTCAACAATAGAGTTTGGATCTCTAACAAAACCTGTGTAATATGATGAATTATTAAAATATTCAAAATCGTAAAAATTTCCATAAAAAGGTGTTCCTAGTTGCCAGTTAACAAAGCCGCTAGTGTCTATGGAAAGTGTGACCGCATTGCCACCATTTGAAAGATAACCACCACTAGCGCCAAGAATAATCGTTGAATCGTTTAAATATTTAGCCTTCAAGGTTAGATACCAATATCCACCCGTTGTGTCCTTCCCAAGTAACTTCCACTTCTGATTACCATTAATATCATATTTAACTATAAATCCCCTATTGAAGCCATTTCCTACTGATATTCCGTATGTATAAGTATTGAAACTTTTATCAATCAAAATACCTTTAGGAATATCTTGAATGTTACTGTTTGTGTCACTATAAAAAGGTATCATCCATTTAAGAATACCACTACTGTCAATCTTTAAAGTTCCGCAATCAAAACCGGTAGTGGTAGAAAGTCCTTCGATAGATGCGCCAATATATACATTCGCTGAATCATCAATTATAGTTGTATTTGGAACTCCATACTGATAAGCAGAATCTTGAATAACTGTCTCCCAAATTTTGTTTCCTAATGAATCATACTTTTCTATAAAGGTATCTGAACCGGGAGGACAACAGGTAGTTGAACCTACTAAATAAATATTCCCCAAACCATCAACTTCTGCACATATCCCCTCCTTGTAATCGGTCGATGAATCCATGGTGAACCAAAGCAAATTTCCAAAACTGTCATATTTAACTAGAACACTCTTTCTTACACCATTACCACTCAAGGAATCCATTTTTCCGGCTATGTATATAAATTGGTCATTATAAACTGTCATTGCATTAAACTCTCCCACTAACCCTTGTGCGTCTCCAAAATATCTGAGCCATTGGAAGTTTCCCTGACTGTTGTATTTAATAATGAAACCTTGCGCTGATTGAGAAAAAGATCCTGATCGGCCCATAACATATATGTTATCATAAGAATCGATCCACATATCCTTAGGACGAAATAAGAAGCCAACATTATCGCTATAAATTTGAGTCCATAGCGAATTCCCGATAGTGTCGTGCTTTTCAATATATAAATTCACATAAGAACCAAATATGTTAGTTCCCTGCCTTCCCACCGTTATAATAGTATTTTGGCTATCGTGCTGAATAAACGTACCAGTTGCAATGGGATCTTTGTCCGCCCAATCTAAACTAAGTGTAGGCTGAGAATACAATGCACCTGAAAAAAGTAGAATCAAAATCAATAAATGTTTTTTATTCATAAAATTGAAACTAAAAGCAGAACAAGGCATTTTTAAAAAGATTTAAATTGATAAGAAAAATTTCAAAAACGAATTAATAAGTTAAACAACGACACAAAAAAAGAAGAAAAAATATTTTGTCGCTATTATTTCAGAGTTCGTAGTACGAATTAAGTCATTTATTTTTAATTTACAATATTAAATCGCACTTAATTTTAGTTTTTTTTAGCAAGCAATCATCCCTATTTATTCTTCCTCTTTTCCCAATACAGCAATTCATTAGTTAGCAAGTCTCTATAATTCTGGAGTAGTAATGGTGAGCCACATGAAATAATTCATGCGAAATATCTAATTCTATATTGGCTACTGGGTCTTTATTTGTTCAGAGTAGAGATAGTTCTTCCTAAAGGTGGCAAATCGCGCATCTTTTGCTAATTTCAAGAACAAAAATTCCGGTTAGTTCCACTTTGGATTTCCGGAAACTGAGAATTATTCATTTGATTTAAAAACCTGATAAATCAAAGTGCCTGCAACAAATATTCCTGTCCCTATTAAAAGGCCTTTATAATTAAATTCTTTATCAGATTTATTTTTCATAATTCTATTAATTTTTGAAAAATCCTGTTCTACAGTTTCCGGAAATGCCTCCGCAAAAGGTTTCAAAATTCTACTCTTTGGAGCCTTTTTAATTTTAAATCGATCTAAGCCCCAATTGAATTCCTCGATTTTTTTCTTATTCTTCTCATAAAGCGGTTTCTCAAAAATATTGACCTCGGAAGCTGGGCTAAATCGGCCTTCTTGATACGCAATGCCATCCACCACCTTTATTATGAAATCGCAGTTGTGCGTTAAAGACTGGTCGCCCTTAAAATTACCCGATTTTGTTGCTTGTGTTATGGCCACAAAAGATTTGCTAGTGTTTTCATTTTTTAATAGTTCTAAAAACTCGCTCTCAATTCCGGCAACATTAATACTATCAATAAATACAAAATCAAATGTGCTCTTCGATAGAAAGCTCTTAATTTCATCCTTATCTCTTGTTTCAAGTATTTTCATTTTACTTCCACCAATATCTTTAATTTTTTGTTGAAGGGTCACACTCTCGCCTTCTTCCGCAGCAATGTATAAGACTCTGCCAAAATATTCTTCTAAGTAATCAGCCAAACGAATTGCTAAATTGCTTTTTCCTCCTTTGGGTAATCCCCAAATTACCGCAGAAAAGAACTTTTCAGGCTTGCCGATAAGCTCAAGGAATTTACCCTCAAATTCAAGGCATTGAAATTTCTTTTTTACCAATTCATCACCGGTAAATACTTTACTTGCTTTGGGCTTAATCACCTGTTCTATTTCCTGCTTCTTTTGCTGGGGTTCACTCATGCTTTGGCCTTCAATTGGCGCGTTCGGATTTCGTTCCGAACGCCCTGTGAAACCCAGTTCGGAACCGTTCGGAACGGGGTCAGAAAAACTCATACCCTTTTTCAGCATCATCTCCTTAACATGGTTATAAACTGTGGTTTTTCCAATGCCAAGTTGGGTTGCTATTTGCTTAAAACTTTTACCTTCCATGCGTAGTTTGAAGCATAATTCTTTAATGTCCATTTTAAATTTTATTAATTAATTTCAAACAAATATAAACATATTACAATTATGTCATATATTTGCCTATATTTTATTACTCTAATACAGTTAGAAATGAATGAATCAAAATTCAATGTCAATGATATAAAACTCTCCAACAATCTTTACGATTTGAACAAGGAGATTTTCACAAAAGCCTTTACATTAAAAGACTTGGGTATTAGCTCAAGAGTTCTCAAGTATTGGTCTTTAATGGGGATTCTGCGCGAAGAAAACAGAGCGGTGGATGAGAATCACAAACTCAATTTCACCGAATACATCTGGCTGAAAATCATTGTTGAATTAAGAGCATTTGGCTATCCAATAGAATGTATTAAAAAGGCTAAAGAGATTTTACTAAAAAAAGAATCTATTGCCGAATCTTTAAAGTTACATACAGACGAAGCCCTAATTGAGTTTTTAAGGGGGATGATAAAAGCAACATCGAATAAGGATATTCCGGTTAGTGCATTTCTTAATAGTCCTAGCTCTTGGCAAAAATACAAAACGGTTAAGCGTTCTCTCCTTGATAATACAATATTGATTCTTCTAGCAAGAAAAGAAAATATTGATTGGGTCTTTTTTAATGAGGGAGGTGCAGTGTATGTTCATGAGGATGCCGCCAAAAATTCGGAGCAAGTAATTACTTATCTAAAAAACAATTCTCACTTGCGAATTCCACTCTTGAATTTAATAATTCAATTTATTGAGGATACAAGTAAATTGGAATATGTAGAAAAATATGTGCTATTAAGTCCAAAAGAGATGGAAATTCTAAAGCATATTAGAAAGGGAGATTTTGAGTCTATTACTATTCATTTAAGGAACAACGAGCCTATAAGAATTGATGGTACACGAAAGATTAAAATTCCTAACACAGCTAGAATATCTGAAATTCTTGCTAAGAGATCTTATGAAAAAATTGAATTGGTTACACAGGAAGGAACCATTACTTACGCTACTAAAACTGTAAAAACAAAACTGTGAAAACAATCCCTGCTAATGCACTTAAAAAAGAAGGGTTAAAAGTTCCGCCAGTGCCGGACAAATAATAGTAAAGCTAACTTATTGATTTAATCAAAAGGACAAGCATGTTTATTGGATAACATGCTCTCATTAAATGAATGCAGAAAAATAATTGAAGAATACAATATATCAATCACCGATGAAGAGTTAACAGCTGTTCGAGATTGGCTTTACCATACAGCTGATAATGCCATTGAGATTGTGGAGCAAAGAGAAGCTAGCACTAAACAAAACCTCAAAAACAATTACTCATGAAAAAAAGAGCAATAATCTATACAAGGGTATCGACAGATGAGCAAAACAATGGCTACAGCCCAGCGGACCAGAAAGATAAACTCTATCGGTATTGCGAAAACAATGACCTAGATGTTGTTGGATTTTATCATGATGATGAAAGCGCTAAAACATTTAACCGCCCCGAGTGGATTAAGGTTATGAAGATTATTAAAATGAATAAGGGCTTTGTGGATTATATTTATTTTTTGAAATGGGACAGGTTCTCCCGCAATGTTGCTGAAGCTTTTATTGAAATTAAGGAATTAAGAAAACTTGGTGTTGAGCCTAGGGCTATTGAACAGCCACTTGATTTTAAAATCCCTGAAAGTAAAATTATGCTCTCAATTTACCTTGCTGCTCCAGAAGTGGATAATGATCGCAGGGCTCTAAATGTGTTTCATGGCATTAGAAGAGGTAAAAAAGAAGGGCGTTGGCTAGGTACATGTATCAAGGGTTATAAGAACGCAAGGGATGAAAACAATAAACCTATAATTATTCCTGAAGGTGGTCAAAAAGAAGAATTGGTAAAGAAAGCCTTTGCCGAATTTGCTACAGGTTTATATAACATTGAACAGTTGCGTGGAAAGCTAAATAAAGAAGGTTTTAAAGCAAATCGAAATTCCTTTTGGGCTATGCTTCGTAATAAAGGTTATATCGGAAAAGTACTTGTTCCTGCCTATGAAAATGAAAAGGAAGAATGGGTGCAAGGAAAACATAAGCCCTTAATTGATGAACAAACATTTTATACCGTTCAGGATATCCTCGCTGGGCGAAAAAAGAATATCCCCAATAAGTTTAGAACACAAAGAGATGAATTGCCATTGAGGGGTTTTCTTTTATGTCCACAATGCGGAAAGAGGCTAACAGGCTCAGCATCTACCGGACGCAAAGGAGATAAATTTTTCTACTACCATTGTTCCAAGGGCTGTAAAGAAAGGCAGGTAGCTGAAATTGCTAATCACGAATTTGAAAACATACTTTCTAAATTTAAATCGAATGAGCTTGCTATTAAGTTACAAGGAGCTGTTTTAAAAGATAGATTGCAGAAAAAAAATAATGATGGCAAGGCTGAATTGGAAAGAGTAGGAAAAGAAATTGCGAAACAGAAAGTAAGAATACAAAATGCGAAGGAGTTAATGTTAGATGGTGAATTTTCTGCCACCGATTACAAGAACATGAAATTGGAGATTGAGGAAAAGATTGATTCTTTAACAAGAGAAGAAGCAAATCTAAGGGTAGGAAGCGAAAATCAGTCAGCAAAGGTTCAACAATGCTTAGAGATACTTGTAAACCTCCATCAATACTACGTTTCAGGAGATACTTCCAAAAAACAGAGTATTATTGGTTCGATATTTCCCGAAAAGCTGACTTTTGAAAATCAAAAGTATCGAACCACAAAAGTGAATTGGGTTGTCGCAATGCTTTGCAGCAATATCAAGGATTTTAAAGACAATAAAAAAGGGAAAGGTTTGTTTTCTAACAACCTTTCCCTTAGAGTGGCCCCAGCGGGAATCGAACCCACATCAAAAGTTTAGGAAACTTCTATTCTATCCGTTGAACTATGGCGCCAAGTATTCTCTTCAATTTTTCTTTTCCAGATCCTGATTTATAATATTTTTCATACTCTCTTGCTTCAATTCTTGTTGCAAATGCCCTTGTGAAAAATAACTCCCAAGGAACAAATCCCTTTGTTGATTGTGTCTTCCCTGAATTATGCTCTACTAATCGACTTGATGGATCTTCACTTATGCCAACATAAATCCTTCTATCAACTTTACTCACTAATGCGTATACAAAGTACATATAAATTTTCAAAAGTTTAGGAAACTTCTATTCCCTGCCTGCCGTCGCATTGGCCTGTGTTACGGTAGGCAGGTATCCGTTGAACTATGGCGCCTATTTAGTAGTGAGATTTGAGTATTGAGATTTGAGATTTGAGTATTAAGTACAAAGACTATTTGTTGGTTTTTAAATCTTCCCTTTCTTTAGCAAAACACTTGAAACCAAAAACCTGAAACCATTCACTTGTAACTTTAAACCAAAAACCTGAAACCATTATCCTGAAACTTTAAACCAAAAACCTGAAACTATTTTATGGAAGAACCATTATTCATCTGCTCTTTCGATGGTGCTACAAAATCCAATTCTCCGGCAGCATTCTCAGCCATCAAAATCATTCCTCTCGATTCAATTCCCTTTATTTTTCTTGGAGCTAAATTCACTAAGATGCTTACTTTTTTTCCAATAATATTTTCTGGATTAAAACTAGCAGCAATGCCCGAAACAACTGTTCTTTTATCAATTCCGGTATCTATTAAAAGCTTCAATAACTTATCTGTTTTAGGAACACGCTCTGCTTCTAAAATAGTTCCAACCCGTATATCCATTTTACAAAACTCATCAAAACTCGTTTCAGGTTTACTGTTTACAGTTTCAGGTTTTACTGTTTGATTGCTAACGTCCAATTGCTCATTGCTAACGCTGGCAGGTGCATGAAGCTTTGCTACTTGTGCTTCTACGGCTGCATCTTCTATCTTCTCAAACAATAATTTTACTTCTCCCAATGGATGTCCGGGTTTTAAAAGTTGGCCTTGCAAATCAGTCTTCCAATTCAAAGATTCCATAGCGAGCATCGAATAAATTTTTTCGGAAGTATGCGGTAAGAAAGGCTCACTTAAAGCTGCTAAATACGCAGTGATTTCAAGACCCAGATACATAATTGTTTTTACTCTTTCTTCATCCGTTTTAATAAGCTTCCAAGGTTCTGTGTCAGCTAAATATTTATTTCCGTTGCGGGCCAGATTAATCAAATCACTTAAGGCATCACGCAATTTAAATTTCGAAATATTTTCCTTTATAGATTCCTTTGCTTGATTTATGGATGCAATAACTTGCTTATCCATTTCAGTAAAATCGCCCGCTTGAGGCACTACTCCATTGTAATATTTTTGAGTGAGCACCAATACACGGTTTACAAAATTGGCATAAATGGCCACCAACTCATTGTTTACCCGTGCTTGAAAATCTTTCCAGGTAAACTCACTGTCTTTAGTTTCCGGAGCGATAGAGGTTAAAACAAAACGCAATTCATCCTGCTTGTTTGGAAATTCTTTTAAGTATTCATGTAACCACACCGCCCAATTTCGTGAAGTAGAAAGCTTATCCCCTTCTAAATTCAAAAATTCATTGGCAGGCACATTATCCGGCAAAATATAATCTCCGTGTGCTTTTAAAATGGCCGGAAAAATAATGCAGTGAAACACAATATTATCCTTTCCAATAAAATGAATCAGGCGCGAATCGCTGCTTTGCCAGTATTTTTTCCAATCCTCTTCTTGTCCCTTTTTGGTAGCAAAATATTCCTTTGTTGCTGATACATATCCAATAGGCGCATCAAACCACACATACAATACTTTTCCTTCTGAATCTGGCAGTGGCACCGGCACGCCCCAATCCAAATCACGTGTCATTGCTCGCGGTTGCAATCCATCTCCACTGTCAATCCACGATTTGCATTGCCCTAGCACATTGCTCTTCCAATCGTTGGCATGCTCTTCTAAAATCCATTTGCGCAACTCGGAAGCATACTCATTCAAAGGCAAGAACCAATGTTTTGTTTCCTTTAATATGGGCTTATTTCCACTCAATTTTGATTTAGGATTTATTAAATCCAGCGGACTTAAAGATGTCCCACAACGTTCGCATTGATCCCCATAAGCATGCTCATTGCCGCACTTGGGGCAGGTTCCTTCAATATAGCGATCGGCCAAAAATTGATTTTGTTCTTCGTCAAAATATTGCTTGGTAACTTGCTCGGTAAATTTTCCTTTGTTGTAAAGTGTAGTAAAAAACTCCGCTGCGGTTTCATGATGCACTTTTGCGGAGGTGCGGGAATAATGATCAAATGAGATTCCAAATTCGGAAAAGGCATCCTTCATAATGCCATGGTATTTATCCACCACTTGCTGGGGTGTAATACCAAGCGCCTTTGCTTTGATAGTAATGGGAACTCCATGCTCATCGCTTCCACAAATAAACAACACATCCTCCCCTATCAAACGGAGGTAACGCACATACACATCGGCCGGTAAATAACATCCCGCAAGGTGCCCAATGTGCACCGGCCCATTCGCGTAAGGAAGGGCAGCCGTAACCATATTTCTTTTAAAATCGCTCATAACTGAATCTCGTTTTCTCAAACGGAGGGCAAAGATAATAATTAGGCGGGCTTTAACGAATTGCTGTGTGGCTAAAAAGTAGGAAATCAGGCTTTTCCCAACCAAGATTTAAAAGCTTGTGCCTTCTCACGCGAAATGATGATTTCTTCCTCAGAATCAGGATTTACCAAGGCTTTCAACTTCCCATTAAAACTGTTTTTTACCTGTGTTACCGCATCAATGGAAATTAAAAACTGACGGTTAGCACGATAAAAAAGATCCGGATTTAAAGTACTTTCAAGTGTATCCAACGTAAATTCTAAAAGGTAACGTTGGTTGGATTTTGTTTTGGCAAATACAACTTTCTCCTCCGCATAAAAATAAGCGATATCACTGGTCAATAAAGGAAAATAAGCATCTCCCTTTTTTACTAAAAAACGTTCTCTAAAAGTGGTTCTTCCTTTTAATAATTGCGACAATATTCCCTTTAAATCGTTTGAAACAGCCGGGTTTCCTTGTTTAAATTTAGTGAGCGCACGCTCCAAGTTATCCTTTTCTATGGGCTTAAGCAGGTAATCAATACTATTTACTGAAAATGCTTTGATGGCATACTCATCAAAAGCCGTGGTAAAAATTATAGGCGTTTGAATATCCACCTGTTCTACAATTTCGAAACTCAATCCATCAGCCAGTTGAATATCCATAAAAAACAAATCGGGAGCGGGATTTTGCATGCACCATTTTACAGCACTCTCCACACTATCGAGCAACGCAAGCACTTCCACGTTTGGCTCCAACTCTGTGACCAACTTTTGCAAGCGGCGTGCAGCTACTGCTTCATCTTCAATAATTACAACTCTCATTTACAATAAGGGCAACGAAACTTTAAATTCAAATTCATTTTGTTCAATCTTCACTTCCTTCTCCGAAAGTATGGAATAGCGTTTACAAATATTGGGCAATCCCAAGCCATGATTTTGTTCCGAAAAATTCTTTTTCTGCAATCTATTCTTCACATAAATATACTCCTTTTCATCCAACCCAATTTCAATCAGTAAAGGCTTTTCAGCTGATACTATATTGTGTTTGATGGCATTCTCAATCAACATTTGCAAGCAAAGAGGCGCAATTTTTTTGCTCAAGTATTTTTCATCAATTACCAGATTTATTTGCAAATTTTTCTCAAATCTGTTTTGCAATAAAAATATATACGACTGCGTGAATTCCAATTCCGTTTTTAAATCAGTGAGCTCCTTTTCGCGGCTTTGCAGCACGTAACGATACACTTGCGAAAGTTGTCCCACAAAACGCACCGCAATACTCGGATTTTCTTCAATTAATGCAGTAAGTGTATTTAAACTATTGAATAAAAAGTGTGGATTTACCTGGCTTTTCAACGTCTCAAATTGAGCAATAATACTTTCTCTTTTCAGCTCCTCGGCATGCACTAAGGCCTCCTTCCATTTCCCTAAAAAATAACTGCTTTCGTAAATGGCAATAATGAGAAACGTAATAATTAAACTCAATTGCGACATGTATATGCGATCGGCATTACACAAGGGAGCACCGGGGAACATCCGCATAAGCGAAAGAAAAATAATATTACTGGCAAGTAATGAAAATCCGGTACACAGCGCCAATTGCCAGAGTAAGCGTTTGCCAACTTGTCTGTAATCTTGATATTGATTGCGTAATAATATAACAATGTAGCGATTGCCTTCCCAAAGAATAAGTGTAGAGAAAATGGAAATAAAAATATTTATATAAATAAAGTTTTCAGGCACAGATGAGCCTTGCTTCCCAAATAAGAGTGTAGTTAAAAAACCAACAAGCGGGATAAATACTATCCGCGCCCATCGATCTTTTGGTTTTTCTATTTTCTTTTTATCCATTTTCTTAAAATTCACATCCAAAGTCTATCCCATCAATTAATCAAAGTCAGTCTGAGCGTAGTCGAAGACCCCCTTCGACTAAGCTCAGGAGGACATACGTTTATTTTCTTCAATTCAAAACTATTTCAAATCCCAATTCAAAAAAATCAACTACTAAATGTCAGTCTGAGCGTAGTCGAAGACCCCTTCGACTATGCTCAAGAGGACAAATTATTTTTAAAACAAAATTCTATATTGTGGAATTACAAATAAACCAATTTGATACTCCGTACGCAAATCCTGTTTTTGTGGGTCATAGGTACGTTGAAAAATATTTTTATTGCCGCTTACATTCTGTATGTCCACTGAAAACTCTTGCGTAATTCTTCTACCATTTCTTTTGTAACTCAACTTTACATCGCTTCTAAAATAATCTTTTAGCTTGGTTTCATATGCATCACTTTCGATATATACAACACTTCCCTTCAAGTTTGAAGCCTCTAAATCAATAGGTACTTCGCGTTTCCCACCGGCATAGGTAACTTTAACATCAATAGAGATAAGTGATTTTTTATTTATAGTAAATTCCTTTCCAGCCAAAGCATTGTATGTGTAATTTCCGTTAAATGCTGTATTGCGCTCAACCCCATCACTACCTTTGTATTTGCTATCAAACAGCGAGGCAGTAATCAAGAAATAATAACCCTTGCTATAAAACTTCTCCAACGTTAATTCCACTCCGAAGTTTGTTCCTGTACCTTTATTCACAAGACTATCGATGGAAGGATTATTAAAATCGGCACCGGCATTTACTGCTGAATAGTAACTTTTACGCTGGGTTACCGGAATATCATACAAGTATTGATAATAGGCTTCTGCCTTTAGGCGCATACTCTTTGTAAAAGCATTATCATAGCCTAACACCAACTGATTGCTGCGCGAAAAATCTAAGTTTTTATTGGTTAGAATTCGTTCCCCGGTGGATGGAATATAACTCTCGTCAAAATAGGTAAAAATACTTTGCATTTGACTATGCATTCCTGCGCCTATATTGATAGATTGACCTTCTTTAAATTCCCATTTAATACCTACTCGCGGTTCCACGGCGTAAGAATTATTGATGGCCAATTGCTGATAATGTACACCCAAATTGCTAGTAATTTTATCGGTAAATTTATGTTGCCATTGCACATAGGCTTGGTATAAAAAACTATTGCCACTGCTGTTGCGCAAGCGCTGATAAACAGGAGCATCAAACACACTATCCTTTAATGAATACATAATGTCATCCACAAAGAAACCGGTCTTCAAAGTGTTTTTAGCATTGAATTTTTTCACCAGCACATAGTTTGCGCTAAGCTTGGTATTAGAAGAGGTATTACCGTAATAAGCAATTGGAGTTCTATCAAAAGTGCTTAACGAATCTTGTTGAATTTTGGTTGAAAAGCCCGAAGCCGACAAACTTAATTTCCCAAAAGTACTGCTGTTAAAGGAATACACATGTTGCAATCCAACAACCCCCATATTGGAACCAAAATAAGTATCGGTTCCGGAAGTACTGTAAAAATCCTTTGCGGTACTGTCCTTTTTACTGTCTAAAAATTCTATGTAGCTAATTCCACCCACTCCAAACAAGCTGAATTTTCCAGCTTTTTCGGTAGGCAAATCCACTTTAAAAGATAAATCCTGATACTGGGGAACAGCACTACCGGTTCCAAAATTTGCGCCCATGGCCTGAAACACCGCAAGTGACGAATAACGGTAATTCACCAAATAAGAAGCTTTGCTCTTTTTTGAAAAGGGTCCTTCTATTCCGCCTTCAAAACCTGTAAACCCAAGCTGAAACATGTGTTCATGCTTTTCATTATTTCCGGAACGCATCCGCAAATCAAATACCCCAGCCAAAGCATTGCCATATTCCGATGGAAACGCACCTGTCAAGAAATCGGAATTATCGAGCACATTATTGTTTAAAATTCCTACCGGACCACCTGTAGATCCAAGCGAACCAAAATGATTGGGATTAGGAATGTCCATGCCATTTAAACGCCACAAAACGCCTTGAGGAGAGTTACCTCGAATTATAATATCGTTGCGCGAATCGTTGGCGCCGCTCACACCTGCATAATTTGCTGCCATGCGCGCCGGGTCATTGCGACTACCGGCATAACGGCTCGTTTCTTCAATCGTGAAAGAACGGGCACTCACAGTTGCCATCTCGTTTATAGCTTTAGTTTTTTCACGCTCCGCAGAAATCACCACTTCTTTTCCTTGTACTACCGATTCTTCCATCTCAATGGTAATAATGGTTTCCTTACCGCTAGTAACAATCACTTGTATCACCCTTTCGCGATAACCAACATACGTTGCTTTTAAGGTTTGACGGCCAACAGGAACCTTTTCCAAACGAAAATTACCATCCAAATCACTTGCATTGCCGGTAAAGCTTTCGCTTGTGAGCAACACCACACTTACACCTACTAAAGGTGTTTTAGATTGATTGTCAATTACCACGCCTCGTATGGTTTGAGTGGGTTCTTGGGCAAATAAACTACTTGCCAATAATAAAATTAAAAAGGTTAAAATGGCTTCCTTAATCATTTTCTGAAAGGATGTGTACGGCTGCGTATTCATGTGTGCTGTTTTTTTTTGACAAAGATGTACTATGCTTCTCCAACATTAAAGCACTTTCTGACGAAGCGTATTTTTTTGCAACTGAAGTGTAATTTTGTTGTAGCGCTGATAAAAATAATCTGCACATTTGTGAAACGCTTATGAAAACTATACTCCCTCCAAAATTACAAAAAGGCGACAAAGTTGCGCTCATTTCAAGTGCCCGAAAAGTGGCTCCCGAAGAAATTCAGAAAGCAATTGACACCCTAACACAATGGGGTTTAGAAGTAATACTTGGTAAAAATTTATTTGCCCAACAAAATCAATTTGCAGGGAGTGATGCACAGAGAGCTTCCGATTTGCAGGAAGCTTTGGATGATGAAAAGATACATGCGGTGCTTTTCGCTCGGGGCGGATATGGCACGGTGCGCATCATTGACAAAATTGATTTTAGCCGATTTGTGAAAAGTCCTAAATGGATAATTGGATACAGCGACATAAGCGTATTGCACGCACACCTTGAAGCCAACTTCGCCATAGCAAGTTTACATTCCCCTATGGCTTTCAGCTTCCAAAAAGCAGGAAGGGAAGAAATTGAAAAAATAAAATCCGCTTTGTTCACGGGAACTCAATCCTACGAAATACCGGCACATCCTTTCAACAGAAAGGGACAAGCAACTGGAAAAATAATAGGTGGAAATTTATCGATACTCTATTCACTTTTGGCTTCTGCGAGCGACGTGGATACCAAAGGAAAAATTCTTTTTTTAGAAGACTTGGATGAATACCTCTATCATATTGACCGAATGATGATGGCCCTGAAAAGAAGCGGAAAATTAGCACATTTGGCAGGTCTGGTAATTGGAGGCATGAGCGATATGAAAGACAATACAATTCCCTTCGGAAAAACAGCAGAAGAAATAATTTGTGATGCCGTAAAAGAATTCGATTATCCGGTTTGTTTTGGTTTTCCTTCCGGACATATTCCTGCAAATTTTCCTCTTATTTTGGGTGATACAATTGAATTAAATAGTGCGGATAAGGTGGAATTGAAATCCGTTTCGTTAAATGGCACAACATAATGATTTAGGAATTAAAGGCGAAGCTGCAGCGCGCGATTACCTCATTTTAAAGGGATACAAAATACTTGATATCAACTGGAGGTTTGAGAAATGTGAATTGGATATCGTTTGCGAAGTAGACAAGCTAATTGTATTTGTTGAGGTTAAAACTCGCTCCAATACTGATTTTGGCTCACCTGCTGAATTTGTTGGCCCTGCAAAACAAGCTAAATTAATTGAAGGTGCCGAAGCCTATTTAGAACAAAAAAACAGTGAGAAAGAAATCCGATTTGATATAATTGAAGTCCTTTACCAAAACAATAAGTTTAAAATTGTGCACATGGAAGATGCCATTCGTGATGGCATATAAATTTAATGCAGTTGATTTAAAGCCTCTTTCACGCTGGAAACAGGTCGCTGACAAGTTTTGTTTTTGCACACATAAATCAAGGTTTTACCGGCAATATATTTCCCTTCCAATAGCGGCAATTTACTTTCAGCCCTAGTGCCAAGAAGCAACTTATTTGGAATAAAATGTTGTTCCAATTCCTTACGAATTTTTTCAGCATCTTCACCAACAACTGCAATCTCATAATAAGGGCCAACAAAATTTTGCAGCAACATGGCCCAATTCGAATAGCCGGCACCATAGCCCTGCATGAGGGGTTTTACATTTTGCAACATTTGTTTTGCTTTCTCGATATACTCTTCTTTATCCAGATAGTGCCCCAACAGATAAAGAACTTTAGCCATAACTGAATTCGATGCAGGAATTACATTGTCGGATGTTTCCATTTTGCGGGCAATTAAAGCAACATCCTTGGTAGAAGTAAAAAAGAAAAACCCACTCTCTTCATCATAAAAATGAGCAATGCTATATGCTGTTAATTGTTGCGCTATTGTCAAATATTTTTCATCGAAGCTCGCTTCGTACAAGGCAATAAAAGCTTCGGCACAAAAAGCATAATCTTCCAAAAAACCATTAATGCTTGCTTTTCCATTCTTATAGCTATGAAACATACAACTGTCATCCAACATCATTTTTTCGCAAATAAAATTAGCAGTCCGCACTGCTTGTTCTAAATATTTGGGTTCATTAAAAACTTTGTAAGCATCCACATAGCCCTTTATCATCAATGCATTCCATGAACACAAAATTTTATCGTCCAATCCGGGATGCACTCTTTTTTCTCTTTCTGCAGCTAATACTTTTTTACATCGGTCAAGCCTAGCTATTAATTCACTTACAGGAATTTTTAATTGATTTGCAATTTCCTCGTCTTGTTTTTTTCGCAGTAAAATGTAATTGCCATGCTCCCAAAATCCAATTTCATTGATATTGAAATAGGCTGCAAACAATGTAAAATCTGCTCCAAGGAGCTGCTCCAATTCTGTCTTCTTCCAAACGTAATATTTTCCTTCTTCCCCTTCACTATCTGCATCCAAAGCCGAATAAAAAGCACCTTCTGCAGAAGTCAATTCCCGCTGCACAAATTCCAGTGTTTCTTCCACCACTTGTTTATACAAAGGGTCCTTGCTGTATTGAAAGGCTTCACTGTAAAGACTTACCAACTGAGCGTTATCATAACCCATTTTTTCGAAATGCGGAACTTTCCATAAATAATCAGTTGAATAGCGCGAAAATCCTCCACCCAACTGATCGTAAATTCCACCAAAGGCCATTTTTGCTAAAGTTAATTTTACATGCGCTAAAGCCTCGGGATGGGCATTCAAAACTGCATAGCGCAATAAAAATTGATAATTGTTTGGCAATGGAAATTTTGGTGCTCGATTCGGCCCTCCCTCCACTTTGTCAAAGCGTTTCGACCATTCCTCATATATTTTAGTTAAGTCTTCCGAATCGAATACTTCTTGGCTTTCATTGCGTTTAATTAATTCGCTTTGCTTAATTCCGTCTGTTAATTTTGCTGCATATTCGAATACTTTGTTGGGTTCGTTTTTAAATAAATCTGCAATATTCAACAATACATTTTTCCATTTTTCAGTGGGGAAATAAGTGCCCCCATAAACTGGGCGCCCATCCGGCAATGCAAAACAATTAAGTGGCCAACCTCCACTGCCGGTCATTAATTGCACTGCATTCATATATACCTGATCAATATCCGGCCGTTCCTCCCGATCCACTTTAATGCAGATATAATGTTCGTTCATGATCTTTGCAACCTCTTCGTTTTCAAAACTCTCATGCTCCATCACATGACACCAATGGCAAGCGGAATAACCAATGCTTATGAGCAGCATTTTATTTTCCGCCTTTGCCTTCGCCAAAGTACTGTCGTTCCATGGATACCAGTCCACAGGATTGTGCGCATGTTGCAGCAAATACGGACTGCTTTCGTGAATAAGATGATTTGTGAACTTGTGGTGTTTTGTATCCATTGTGTTTTTTGTTGAAGGAGTTCTTTGACAAGAACAGATTATCAAAATTACGCATGCAAATAGGTAAATTAAAATCCATCCACAGCAAAAAGGCTTGTGTAGCACTTTATTGAAAACTAATATGAAAAGGGAATTTTGGTAGTCTCATCCACCGGAAAGCTCCTCGAAATGCCCAAGGATCGTGCTCTAATCGTTCCCTTCATGCTAATGGTGGCTTGGTTGCTTTTAAATAGGGAAAGCAAGGAAGCAAAGCCTCCCAACAGCGCATTTGAAACGCCCACATGAATAATAAATTTTTGACTTACTTCGGAGTGGCCCGCTATGGTTACTTTATTTTTCAAAGCGGCTTTACCCATGTCCACTTTATTCAACACAATATTGATGTCTGCCTCCGTAATCGTAAATTTTAAAAAATTGGGATTGGCAATCACCATGTTCACTTCCATGTCCACGCCATCGGTAGAGGAATTTAGGATTTTTACAGATTCCACTTTCTTCAATTCAATTGGCTTTAATCCCGAACAGGAAATACAGGCAGCAATCGAAAATATTAGCAAAGGCAAAACAACATAAATCCATTTTGAAAATTTCATGGCTGTATTAAATTACTTGATAACGCTTAGGCCGGAAGTAGTAATGGTATTGCTTGAATTACCAGCCCTATCTTTCAAATAAAGCGAGTATTCAACCGCTTGAGAAGAGCTCCCATCCAAAATTGCAGCATTATTTAACTCTACCATTAAATTGCCTTCAATTGGAATTCCGGCACCGCTTGGAGCCAATTGTTTAACGCGAAACTGATAGGTAATTTGGTTGCGTGAATCCGTTACAAAAAGATTTTTTATACCATCGGCATTTTCGCCAATGTCGCCATCTCCATCTTTGTAATATACATTAAAAACGACCTTGTCTTTGTATTCTCTAATTTGAGTTGGACTTACTTCTACCAGTTTTATTTCGGGCACATTGCTAATTTCTACCTTATCCTTTTTGCAGGAAAAAATTAAAGAAATTGCACTTGCCAATGCGAACAGAAATAATTTATTTTTTACGTGTTGCATCCTCAAGGTTTTATATAAAATGCCCAATACGATTTATAATAAAATACCGATTCATTTAATGGAAATTCTGTATTGTTAGGATGATCTCCATCGTTGGCGTAAAAGCGCATATACACAATTGTATCGGTTGGGAATGCAGCGGCACTAATGGTGGTGCGCCATGTCTTAAATGTTTCATTAGGTGTAGGAACTTCAAAATACGTGCACGGAAAGGAAAGCGCTCCTGCAAAATTATCCTTCTGCAAAGAAAGTTTTAAAGTGCAGTTTTGAAAAGCCGAAACTTCAGTACTATCATCGCTCGCTACCGTGAGTATCTGAATCACATCTGATGATGAAACGATGAAAGGATTGTATGATAAGCTATCTACCCGATTCACGTCTTTTGAAAACTCAAATGTAAAAGTTGGGTCAAAAGCACCATAAGCAATAATTTTGGGTTCCTGATTGGGATAGCTGGGCACTTGGCCATGGATGTCTCTTGCCCCATTCATTATCCAAGTACTGATATTATTTAATTCTGAAGTGGATAAAGCATCCTTATACAATGGCATTCTTCCACCCGAAGTATCGCCATTGCTTATAATCCGCTCATGAATAACACGCTGCCACAACCAACTCTTTGCCGTATCAAATGGAATAACCCGAAATGGCCAAGGGTCCAATTGCTTAATTACGGGATGATACACCAAGGTGTTGTACGACGACTCCACACTGCGGTAATCAGGTTCAAAACTCCCATCGTGACAACTCGGATTAGCACACTTCACGGCAAGAATATTTTTATGAATCCCCAAAAAAGAATTCGGATTCACCGTATCAGAAGGCATGGTTGGTGCTTCGTTTAAAGCCGCAAATGGATTTTCAGGTGCTGCGCTGTCCTTTTCTTTACAGCCGTTCCACAAAACCAATCCCACTAAACTAAAAATAAGTGCAATCCTTTTAAACCCCATCATCTATATAAAAGCTTGAGTTAGTGGACTTCCCATACGGCTTCGGTAGCTCATGGGTATATCGTTATAAAATCCAAGTACATCCGCAATTGTTGGAACAATATCAATGCTCTCTCCTATACCGGATGGATTGGCAAAAACCGTATTCGTTTTCACCTTACCGGGAGGACCCAACACAAGGCAAAATATTTCTCGTGAAGTTTGATCATTCGTGTGATCTAGCGCATAGCGACCGAAATTATCTACAATGGAATTGTGTGTTAAATTTCTTCCGTGTTCCGGAGCAACAATTAATACAGTATCGTTAGCCATGCCCGGCGTGCTTTGAATAGTATTCCACAAATGGGTTAAGGCATAATCTGCTTTCCGCATATTATTGCAATACTCTGTAAAATTAGAATGCGCAATATCAACGTCTTGCATGTTCACTACCATCAACTCGGGCTTGAATTGCTGCATAATTTTTTCAGCAAAAAAGATATTGTACATATCGTTATTCATGCTGGCACCTAGGTTCCATGGATTGTTATAGAGCCCTGATGCCGCATCAACAAATGATTGCTGAATAAACGTTTCAATTTTTACTGCATCACTTTCGCCATTTGTAACCCCTGCATCGGCTGCTTTAGTTTGATTGGCAAAATTGTTATCCAAAAAGCTACGCATCGATTTCGCTGCCGATGCTTGCGCAGATGAAAATACTTTTGGATGGCCCAATGCATCATAACCCGAACCAATGATGGCGGCAGGTTGAATGTGATTTCCTCCATACAATGCACCATAATTACTGTCCTTACTAAAATTTAACGCCGGATAAGGTCCCAATGCATTGCTAATCCACCATGCGTTTAAAGCCGTTTGTGAGGGTGAATTATGCTTGCGGTAATACTCAAAAACGGTAGGATACTGCGGATTGGTTTTGATATCTAAATCATTATCCGTGTATACGCCTGTAATGGCCGTGGTATGCCCATTAAAATGTCCGGTAGGTCCGCTTTTGTATCTAAAATCTTTAAATAAAGTTCCACTGAGTTGTAATGGATTCCCAATAGGTGCCGGTAAAGGACTCATCCCGGCAAGGATATCAGAAGAAATTGCTTCAGTTCCTGAAAGGGTATACGGCATTAAATTTCCTTCTGCCTTTTGAATGGTTTCTAAATTTCTAACACCGCCCGCAAATAAGCAAAATACCACGTGATTGGCCCTTCGTATTCCGGTGGCAGCAAACAATCTGCCGGAAGGCAAAATATAAGGAGCCACAAACGCACCGGCCGACAAGAGTCCAGCCTTTTTTATAAAACTTCTACGCGAGTCCTTCATGTTAGTATTTTAATAATGTCTGTATTCATTCGAAGTAAGCATACCGTAATAAATTAATTCAGGTGTGATGCTTGTATCGGCTTGCACCAAACTTTTGGTGCCGTACAATTCAAATTCATTTGGACTACGGTTCAAAAATTTGGTATAGGTATTTTTTAAAAATGTTTCCAGATCCGCATTCATCTGAGTCTTTGTTGGAATGGCTAATCCGGGAGCATTCAGAAAGTTTTTAATAATCATATTTTCCATCAATTTCTTGTCTCCAAAAGCGGAGTACAAAAGCGACAATTCAGTTAACTCATTTCCTGCTATGGTAGTACCAAACACATCTGCATAAGCGATTGAAATAAACTCTGTGGTGGTTTTTACCGAGGGTTTGTTTGCACCCTCTTGCTTCACACTAACGTCGTTCACCCCGTATACATAGGTTTTTTCTTTCTTACACTGCCAACTCGAAATCAACAGCATAAAAAACACCAATCGTAAGAATTGCTTTTTTTTATTCATACTTAATTTTTAGATGCCTACATATTCATCAAGTGCCAAAATACCTTTCTGCAACGCCTTATAATCGTGGTTTGCTTTATACTTTATTGCAAATGAAGTCATTTCTGCAGAGTTGGGTTGACGAAATAAATAGCGTAAAAACAATGCCCGCACTTGTCCTTCAAAATAATTATCGGAAGTAAAAAAAATATCCATAAAATCCTGCTTCGAATTGCCGGTCTGAAAAAAGAGTGCTGCATTAAATCCATCCACCATATTTATTCCATTGCTTAATTCAGCATCGGTTGGATAGCGGTATAAAAAATTTTGAAAGGTGGCCGTCACAAAATTGGAGGTCCCCATATTTATTTGATCATAAAAGTAATTGAACACACAGCGCCTATGCATCCCTATAATATCGAGCGAATCTCCTTCTAATGCACCCGGCACAGCGTAAAGGCTTCGTAGCTTTTGCCTTTCCACTTCAATAGCAGGCCATAAATTCTGATAGGTAGAATTTCCGAGTAATGCGGTGTATATTAATATAAATTGATGCACATCAGCTGTATCTGTACCATTCAACAATTCATTGCTGGCAATAATCCAGTTTCGAAAAGCATAGCCCGGCTTATTTAACACATTATCTAAAAAGAGATTTCTCTTTTCTGCCGAAAAATTTCCTGAATTCAATATGCTTAAATCGGTTGCAAGCTCAGTAGTATTTGGCTCTCTACCCAAAATAGATATATACACCTTATTGATGTAACTCCTTTTGGTTAACTCAGAAATGGTATTGTCGGTAGGTGATGTATTGTTAGGTACAGTTACTTCTTCAGATTTTTTGCACGAAGCAAATCCTCCTACTAAAAAGGCAAAAAGAAAAAAGTATTGTACTAGCCTGCTCAATATCATGTAGTAAAAATAGGAAATAGATTCTTATCCTAACGGTGGTGAATGTTAAATTATTGTTTCAACTTTCGGAATCTCCATAAAAACTAAAATTACTTAGCTCACCAATTCTAATTGCTGAATGGGCTTTAATGCACGAATCGCCTCATTCACCGATTTTATTCCTTCAAACGATAGCGATAATTTTTCTTTATTCTCCCGCATTTTGCACAGTCGAGGATTATGTTGTACATATTTTAAAACACGTGTAAATGCTTCGCTTTGATAATAGCCCGAATTTTGATTTAGGATAAAATACCCAATCAATTTATTGCTTTTCAACACCAATTTTTCCAATCCAATTTCTTTGGCCAACCAGCGCAAACGAATGGTATTTATCAACTCTTTTACCTGCGATGGCACCAATCCAAAACGATCGCGGAGGTTGCTTTCGTAACGCATTAAATCTTCTTCTTTTTCAATATCATCCAACTCCTTATACAAAGCCAATCGCTCTCCAATATTCACCACATATTCATCCGGAATTAATATTTCCATGTCGGTATCAATTTGGCAATCGCGCACAAAATGCTGCGTATTTATGGTTTCAAAATTCGAATTAATGGTGGAAGCCAAGTTCGTGTTTTCACGAAATTGCTCGTTCTCTTCTCTCAATTCTTGAATGGCTTCGTCCAATATTTTCATATACATTTCAAAACCAATTTCACTAATGAAACCGCTTTGCTCACCGCCCAATAAATTTCCTGCACCACGTATATCCAAATCACGCATGGCAATACTGAAGCCACTTCCAAGATCCGCAAACTCTTCTATGGCTTTTAATCTTTTGCGCGCTTCATTGGTAAGTGTAGAAATGGGAGGTGCCAATAAATAACAAAATGCCTTTTTATTCGAACGGCCAACACGACCGCGCATCTGATGCAAATCGCTCAAACCAAACAAATGTGCCTGATTAATTAAGATGGTGTTTGCATTCGGAATATCTAAGCCGCTTTCTATAATTGTAGTTGCCACCAGCACGTCAAATTCACCGTTAATAAAGTTGAGCATTACCTCTTCCAACTTATCCCCATCCAATTGCCCATGTCCTACCACTGTTCGCACTCTAGGGCATAGTCGTTGAATCATTCCGGCAACTTCATTAATATTTTGAACACGGTTGTGAATAAAAAATACTTGTCCCCCGCGCGAAACTTCAAAACTTATAGCATCCCGAATTATTTCTTCATGAAAACTGTGCAGCTCGGTTTGCACCGGATAACGATTGGGTGGCGGAGTGGTAATCACAGATAAATCGCGTGCTCCCATCATGGAAAATTGTAAGGTGCGCGGAATAGGAGTAGCTGTGAGAGTAAGCGTATCCACATTGCTCTTCAACGCTTTTAATTTATCTTTTGTACCCACACCAAACTTCTGCTCTTCATCAATAATCAACAAACCCAAATCTTTAAAAACTACATCCTTTCCTACAATGCGATGCGTTCCAATTAAAATATCTACCGCTCCATTTTTTAATTTTTCGAGTGTTTGCTTTTGTTCTTTAGCAGATTTAAATCGATTGATATAATCCACCTTACAAGGAAAATCCTTTAAGCGTTCACTAAAAGTTTTGTAGTGTTGAAGCGCAAGTATAGTTGTTGGAACAAGCACCGCTACTTGCTTGCTATCTCCCACAGCTTTAAATGCTGCACGAATCGCAACTTCCGTTTTCCCAAAACCTACATCGCCACAAATTAATCTATCCATTGGAAATTTCGACTCCATATCCTTTTTCACCGCAGCTGTTGATTTTTCCTGATCCGGAGTGTCTTCATAAATAAAACTTGCTTCCAGTTCGGTTTGCAAATAGGTATCGGGAGCAAACTCAAATCCCTTTTGCGTGCGCCGTTTGGCGTAGAGTTTAATTAAGTCGAATGCAATTTGCTTGACTTTTGTTTTAGTTTTTTGCTTAAGCGTTGCCCATGCATTTGAGCCGAGCTTATTAATCTTGGGGATGGTTCCTTCCTGTCCCGAAAATTTAGAAATACGGTGCAATGAATGTATGCTGATGTACAAAATATCATTGTCCTTATACACTAACCTTATGGCCTCTTGCGGCTTTCCATTTACATCGATTTTCTCCAATCCCGCAAATCTCCCCACCCCATGGTCAATATGGGTAATGTAATCGCCCGGTTGCAAGGATTGCAGCTCTTTAAGCGTTATAGCCTGCTTGTTATTATTGTTGCTTTTTAATTTGTATCGGTGGTAACGATCAAATATCTGATGGTCGGTATAACAAGCAATTCCTAAATCGCGATCAATAAATCCTTCATGAATCGACAACAATATAGGGCGCACCTCTTCTGCCGGAAACTTATGACCCTTGCTCACATTTAAGTCCTCGAGTATCGCATAAATGCGCTCTGTTTGTTTTGCCGTATCAGCAAATAAAATATTCTTAATTTTTTGAGCCGCATTATCTTTCAAAGAACTGATAAGCAAATCAAAGTTTTTATTGAAATTGGGTTGCGGTGTGAGTTTATAGTGCAGGTTTACATCCGCCGGATAAGAGCTAGTATTGCCAATTTCAATTACTGCAACATTTTTACATTGGTTGAAAAAATCATCCCCCGAAATAAATAATTCGCGCGGCGAAAGCTGTTCAATCAATGCAGTATTTTTTTCGTATGCCGCTTCTGCCGCTAAAAATTCCTTTTCAATCCGCTCTCGACAAAACGCAAAATTCTTAGTCCAAACTACCAAGCCATCCGATAAAAATTCAAGAAACGATTCACGGTTTTCTTGCAAAATCCGATCCTGTACGTTGGGAACAATATTTATTTTTCCAAACTTTGTAATCGATAATTGTGTCACCACATCAAAGCTGCGAATGCTTTCTACTTCATTGCCCAAAAACTCAATGCGAAATGGATGTTCATTTGAAAAGGAAAACACATCTACAATTCCACCTCGAATAGAATATTGCCCCGGTTCTATTACATAATCTACACGTTCAAATCCAAACTCCTGCAACAAATCCATAATAAAATCCATGTTCAACTGCTCCCCTTCTTTGAGCTCCATGGTATTTTTTGTAAGGTGCTTTTTGGTCACTACCTTTTCGGCGAGTGCTTCCGGGTAGCTAATGATAATGCACTGTTTATTGCTCTTGTTAATTTTATTGAGCACCTCCGCGCGAAGCAAAATATTCGCATTTTCTACCGCCTCCGGTTCATAAGGTTTTTTGTACGATGGTGGAAAAAAGAGGCAATTCTTATCGCCATTCAAATTCTCAATATCGTTCAAAAAATAAGCTGCTTCCTCTTTATCACTCAATATAAAAAGATGTGTTTTAGGAACACAATCCACCACAGCACTCGCAATAAATGCAGCCGACGAACCCACCAAGCCTTTCAATTGTACCTTAGAGGTTACATTGCTATTAATTGCAGTTGCAAGCGCTTTTGTATTGTCACTTTTTGAGTAAGCTGCCAGTATTTCGTTAATCGTCATTCGTTCACCAATAGAAATAAGCAAGCGCTCATATGCGCCTGCTATGATTTTTTTGAAGCTGTAAATTTACACAACAGCAAGCAAGGTGGAAAGTTTAAATTAAGATAAAGGGCAATATAAAATTCTTGCAAGCAACTATTTGTTATACAGCCAGAAGCGCTGCCACCTATTAATTATGTATATCTTTTAAAAAATTTTGTAAGCATCTACCTCCCTATTCAATTGAACTTTGTGCAGTTAAACACAAAAATATGAAAGCCACAAAATCCCAAACCCAAAAAAAGGAAGAAGTAATTCAACGAATTGATAAACTCGATCCTAATAACAACAAAAACCAACCGGATAAGCCCATGGTAAAAAAACAAGGCGATTTAAAACACGACGATGCTTTTGAACATCGTACCAGCGAAGAACTGAATCCTTTACTTCCATAGCTAAAGATTATATAAACACAAAAGCAGCTCCCTAAGAAGCTGCTTTTGCAATACTTGTAAACCGAAACTTACTGTTTCAAAGTAAAAGAAACAGAACCTGTTTCCCTATCAACATTTGTTGGACTAGTTGAAGAATTATCAATCTTCATCTCTGCTTTTAGCTCTTTATTCTTCAATTGGGTAAGTTTCCAAATCTCTACACTCTCGTTTTCACCAAAAGTATCAGTTTGGGTACTTTCACCTGTTGATGTTCCCACTATAGGATTCTCAACCTTAGTGGTTGTTCTTGTAATTTCTAAGGTTTTAGAAACAGACATATTTTCCTTGTTCTTTGCTTCTCCTATTTTCCCTAAAAAATTCCATATACCTGAACTCTCAACATGTTTTGTAGTTGTAGTAGTTGTAGCTGAACCCCCACTTCCGCTGGTATTCACAGTGGTTAGTTCATAAACTGAATTCCATTTTCCATCCTTTTCAAAAGTATAGGTAAATGCTCCTATAGTTCCTTTTGTAGTGGAGGAAAATGTTCCATTTGAAGTTCTGGTATAATCTGAACCATTAATGGTAATAGTGGTGGTAGACCCGGTTGTTAAGTCGGTACGAGTATCTATTTTTGACTCCACTGTCCAATCACCTGCTACTCTACCTTTTCTTGAACGCAAAGATAAAAACGGATCGTCTTCACCTTTTTTACAAGAAGGCATAACAGCTGCCACAGTTAAACAAACCAATAGGATTTTTTGATATTTTTTCATGTTGTTTTTTTTAATTCGTGCAAAAGTAACTAAAACCCTTAGACTTCAAGCATTTATCTTCACATTTGTGACAAAAACCTAGCTAATGGTTAGTTTCGATGCTTAATAAAGAGTAATTTCACAGCACTATTTTACACCTTTATGACAAAAAGCACAATTCTCCTAAGTTTTCTTTTCTTGTTTCGGCTGTCGACATTTGCTCAATGCTGGAAAATAGCCGATGGCGGAGGCAACCACTCGGCAGCCGTTTCTGATAATGGCCAAATGCTTACTACCGGTTACAATGGCTATGGGCAAATCGGCGATGGTACAAATACAGCTAGAAATGTTTTTACAATTATTGGATATGATACAACATGGGCAAGTGTGTCTGCCGGCGGAAATCACACCTTGGCGTTAAAAGAAGACGGTTCCTTATGGGCATGGGGCAGAAATGCACAAGGTGAGCTCGGAATTGGTACTCCCGGTAATAAAAATGTTCCTACTCAAATTGGCACAGCTTACGATTGGAGTAAAGTGTATGCAAGCAGTTTTGGTGGATTTGCACAAAAAACAAACGGAGCACTCTGGGCATGGGGATTAAACTTTTTTGGTCAGCTCGGAAGCCCTACTGCCGGAGGATATACACCTGTTCAAATTGGAACAGATACAGACTGGGTAGCTATTTATCCAGGCAGTAACCATACTCTTGCACTAAAAGCCGATAGTAGTTTGTGGGCCTGGGGAAGCAATGCTGATGGACAATTGGGTAACACTAATTATGCGGGTGTTCCCATTCGTGTCGACACTTTATCTAAATGGATTGAGGTTGGTGTGGGTGATAATCATTCCCTCGCAATTAAAAAAAATGGCACACTGTGGGCATGGGGAAGAAACAACAAAGGGCAATTGGGCGATAGCACCCAAATAACAAAAATTGCTCCTATCCAAATTGGAAGCGACAGCAATTGGATTCAAGTAGCTGCAGGATATGAACACACAGTTGCTTTAAAATCCGACAGCACCTTATGGGCTTGGGGCGATGGTGGCTATGCACAATTAGGTGTGGGTAATGGATTTGATATCTATTTCCCTACACAGGTTGGCACAGTGCACGATTGGGTAGCAATTGACGTTGATGAGAACCATAATTTTGCGGTAAAAAGCGATGGTACACTTTGGTCCTGGGGAGAAAACACTTATGGTCAACTTGGAAGAGCCAATGGCCTTGGAAGCGGACCCCAAAAAGTAAATTGTAATATTAGTTTAATGCAGGAGGAACTTGCCAAGAAAACAACCTTACAAGTGTTTCCTAATCCCGTTAAATCTCGACTAGCGTTTCAAAATTCAATTCATTTGCCACATGCAACGCTGCACATTTTTAACCCCCAGGGGAAGATAATGCTTCAAACTGCATATACAGGAAGTGCTATTGATGTAAGCAATCTGCCACAAGGCTTGTATTTCATCTCGCTAAAAAATGGAGATTCAGTACTGCATGCTAAATTTTTGAAAGAGTAGTTTTACCGGATAATTATTCTTTAAAAAATTCCAACAATCCTGCAAAATAGCTGTTGTTCCAGCCTTCAACAATGTCGCTATAATCGGCATCCGGAATGTTGGTGTGCTCCACTTCCATGGAGGTTTCATTTCCCTTTTCATGGAGCTTTATAGTCACAATAGAATCTTCAGAAGCCTCTCCGAAATACCACTGCTGAACTATTTTTTTATTGGTTACAAACTCCAAATTTTTCCCCACAATACTTCCATCCCAAAGCGAAAACTCCGAACCGGGTTCTTCACTCATCTCTGCCCAATCGCCGCTCCACAGCATAATGCTTTTGGGATTGGTAAGCGCCAAATAAACCTCTTCAGCAGGTGCCGGCAAGGAAAAATACTTTTTAAATGTCTTCATTTTTGAGCGACTATAATTCTTTTGATTTGCTGCGCATGCCTGCGCACATGCTCCTGCATAAAAGCTAAACCACCGTGAAGGTTCATTTTACCCGCAACAGGATGTTTAAAAATATACTTGTTTAACATGCTTTGTGGAATAGATTCAAGAAGTTCATTGAGCTGCCTTCGACTCTGTTCCCATTTTTGATACAGCTCCTCTAATGCCAAATTTTCGGGAATTTTACTCACTGCCACCGGAGCCTTAAATTTAACTGAACTGCGCAAAAAAACTTTTAACAGCAAGGTACGCACATGCGTCATCATTCCCGCCGATTCAAATTTTCCAGTGAGTAATTTTGCTTTTATAGATTTTTGTGAAAGCTCCTCTGCCAAAATCAAATGTTGAATAATTTGATTGATGCTCCATTTATCGGCTTGAGGATTTTTATTTAAAAGTTCAATCGGGCAATCCGAAACTTCACGCAGTAATTGCAAACGCTGCTTTTCAAGCGCATCAAACTGTTTTTGAAGGGAGGAATTCAATGCCTTAAACTTTTTCAGCCGAAAATTCCAGCATAAAATCTTCAGCCTTTTTTACCATTTCGCACGAACCAATAAAAAGTGGTACGCGTTGATGCAGACTTTCGGGCTGTACCTCCAAGACACGTTTAAATCCATTGGTAGCGCGCCCCCCAGCTTGCTCCACAATAAATGCAAGTGGATTACACTCATAAACTAAACGCAATTTTCCTTTGGGATTGCTGCTGGTGGTTGGATAAATAAATATTCCACCCTTAATTAAATTGCGGTGAATGTCGGCAACAGCCGAGCCAATATAGCGTGAGGAATAAGGACGATTGCTTGGAGTATCTTCTTCTTGACAATACTTGATGTATTTTTTTACTCCATCCGGAAAGTGCACATAATAGCCTTCGTTAATGGAATAGGTTTTACCGTTTTCAGGAATTTTAAAATCCGGATGCGAGAGACAAAACTCTCCAATACTTGGATCTAGTGTAAATCCATTCACTCCCTTACCGGTGGTATAAACCAACATGGTGGAAGAACCATAAATAACATAGCCTGAAGCTACTTGCTCTGTTCCCTTTTGTAAAAAATCTTCCAGCATGGCCGGCCCCGACAAAGACTTTCTGCGGTAAATCGAAAAAATTGTTCCTACTGAAACATTCACATCAATATTGGAAGAACCATCCAGTGGATCTAATGCAACCACATATTTAGCATTTTCTGAAACGGCATTTTCTACCAAAATAATATCTTCATTTTCTTCTGAAGCAATGGCGCAACACTCTCCACCTGAACTAAGAGCCGATATAAATTGCTCATTGGCAAAAATATCCAACTTCTTCACTTCCTCCCCTTGCACATTGGTACTTCCTGCATTTCCTAAAATATCCACCAATCCGGCTTTGTTTACTTCACGATGCACAATTTTTGAAGCGATGCCAATATCGCGCAACAAACGGGAAAGCTCCCCTTTAGAAAATGGAAAATCGGCCTGTTTTTCAATGATGAATTGTCCTAATGTTTTGACACCTTTTTTCTTATTCATAACAAATGGGTTTTGTACAAATATCTTAAAAATACTGAATCCAAAATATTTATAACCATACAAATTCGGTATTCATCGCCTGCTTTTTTATTTTAATCCATTTTACCACTCCCTATTAGTAGGTAATTTCATTTCCTTACCTCTGCAATCCATTTTTAATTTCTATTTTCGTAAACTAAATATTTAGAATAATTCTAAATAAGTTAAAGCCTACTGTTGTCAATGCATTTAGCAGAATTATTGCCCGGCGATTCAGCTGTTATTCTTTCCTTTACCGACTTAGAGATGTCGTTAAAATTTTTAGAGATGGGCTGCATTCCCGGTGAATTGGTGCGTTTAGAAAGAACTGCACCCTTGGGCGATCCTATTGCCATTTCGGTTGCCGGTTATTTACTTAGCATGCGCAAGGCCGAAGCGGCAACCATTTTAGTTGAAAAAGTAAATCGAAACTAATTTGTGTTATGAATTGTTATTGTAAAAATATCCTAAATGAATTTGCTTTAAAAGGCAGCAATACCGCTTTCTCAATTTAATACAACTTTCCACAAAGCTTGGCCAAAGTAGATTCAAATAATGCAATACATGTAGCACTCGTTGGAAATCCCAATTGTGGGAAAACTACGCTCTTTAACGTTCTCACGGGACTTAATCAAAAGATTGGAAATTTTCCGGGCGTTACCGTCGATAAAAAAACAGGCGAAATTGAATTGGGCGGCTCTGGTTCTAAACAAAAAGCAACGCTAATCGATTTACCGGGAACCTACAGCCTATATCCAAAATCAATGGACGAAGAAGTGGCCTTTCAAGCACTCTGCGACCCCGAAAACGAACACTTTCCGGATGTTACCATTTTGGTAGCAGATGCCACTAATTTAAAACGTAGTCTCTTCTTGTGCTCGCAAGTAATTGACCTAAAAATTCCTGTTGTGTTTGCGCTCAACATGATGGATTTGGCGGAAAGGCACAACATCAAAATAGATATAAAAAAACTGAGCGAACGCTTAGGTGTGCCTGTTATAAAACTGAATGCCCGAAAAAAAGAAGGCATCGAAGAATTAAAACAAGCCATTGCGCATACCACTGCACAACCCAGTCGAAAAGACCTTATTCAAATAAATAAAATTGCGCCGGAAACCATTGAGGAAATGAAAAAAATCGTGAATGTAAATTGCGATTTTTCAGCCTTTATTTTGGCCAACAATTTAAATATTATTTCGCTGGTTAACCTCAATTCTACTAAGAAAGCCGCACTTCAAAAATTACTCGACCACCATAACTTCGAACCTAAAAAACTACAAGCGCTTGAATCAATTGAACGCTACAAAGTAATTTCCGAAATTATGGAAAGCACTGTTGTGGAGGGCAAAGAAAAAACCACCAACAAACACACCGCCCAACTCGATAGCATCCTCACACATCGCATCTGGGGCTACCTGATTTTTTTATTCATTTTGTTTATCGTTTTTCAGTCCATCTTCACCTTTGCCAAGTTCCCAATGGACTTGATTGAGGCGCTCTTTATTCAACTTTCGAGCTTCACTGCCCAGCATTTACCCAAAGGTGTGCTCAACGATTTGTTGGTGAATGGAATCATTGCAGGCCTTAGCGGGATAGCGGTTTTTATTCCGCAGATAGCCTTGTTATTTGCATTTATAGCCATACTGGAAGATACCGGATACATGAGTCGCGTAAGTTTTATTATGGATAAACTCATGCGTAAATTTGGCTTAAATGGCAAGTCTGTAATTCCACTCATCAGCGGTGTAGCCTGTGCGGTGCCGGCCATTATGAGTGCCCGCAACATTGGCAATTGGAAAGAGCGCATCATCACCATTATGGTAACACCATTGATGAGCTGTTCCGCTCGCTTGCCGGTTTACACCTTGCTTATTTCTCTAGTAATTCCTTCGGACGCGCGCTATTATTTTTTTAACCTGCAGGGATTGGTCTTGATGGGCTTGTACTTAATTGGTTTCTTGGCAGCCATCTTCTCCGCTTGGATTATGAAATTTATTTTGCAGTCAAAAGAAAAAAGCTATTTCATCATGGAGCTCCCGGTTTATCGTGTACCGCGTTGGAAAAATGTGGGCTATACCATGGTCGAAAAGGTAAAGGTGTTTTTATTTGATGCCGGTAAAGTAATCATCGCCATAAGCGTTATTTTATGGGTGCTTTCTTCTTATGCGCCCGGAAAAAAGTTTCAGGAAATTGAAGCAAAATACACAAGTGCTGTTATCACGGCTCAACTAACACCCGCTGAAATTAACGCTCAAGAAGCATCCGAAAAACTAGAATCCAGCTATGCCGGAATACTCGGTAAAAAAATTGAGCCCTTCATTGCGCCCCTTGGATTTGATTGGAAAATCGGAATTTCGTTGGTTACCTCGCTCGCTGCACGCGAAGTGTTTGTAGGAACCATGAGCACCATTTACAGCGTGGGCGATGCAGAAAACACCAAATCGATACGCGAAAAAATGTTAGCAGAAATTAACCCCAAAACCGGCGAAAAGGTGTTTACCCCTGCAGTGGGGATCTCCCTCATGCTCTTTTACGTATTTGCCATGCAATGCATGAGCACCATCGCCGTGGTGTACCGCGAAACCAAACATTGGAAATGGCCTCTTATCCAATTTGTGTACATGGGGGCATTAGCCTATATCAGCAGCTTTATTGCATATTGGTTCTTAAAATAAGGAACAATTCTTAGTACATTCGTGTTGGATTAGAAATGATTGACCACAAAGCAAAATACAAAGAAATTCTTCGGCATTATATTCCTGAACCCGCAGTGGATACTATGGCGGATTGGATATTGCATTTTAATTTTAACCTTAAAATTACCGAAAACAGGGCTTCCAAACTCGGCGATTACCGCTCGCCCATGCACAAAAGCCGCCATCTCATTACCATCAATCACAACCTCAACAAGTTTTCATTTTTGATTACGCTTGTACACGAAATCGCACACCTCACTACTTACGAAAAATACAAGCAAGTATATCGTAAAGTGCTTCCACATGGTGTGGAATGGAAAACGGAATACAAAAATTTAATGCGTTACTTTTTACACCAAGAAATTTTTCCGGAAGATGTATTAAAAGCCTTGAGCGACTATATGACCAACCCTGCAGCATCCAGCTGTGCGGATGTGAATTTATTGCGTGTGCTGCGAAAGTACGACACTAAAAAAAGTGCTGTTTTGCACATCGAAGAAATCCCTTATGGCGCCAATTTTAAATACGGTAAAAACCGCTATTTTGTAAAAGGAGAGAAAATAAGAAAGCGATTTAAATGTGAAGAAGTGGGTTCCAAACGGGTTTATTTGTTTAGTCCCTTAGCCGAAGTAATCCTCATCACCCAGCCCCTTTTTCAAGAATCCTAACTACTGATAACTATCATGGCTATTTTACGCCTTTTCCATTCTTTTTAACAGCTATTAATTGAACACTATTTATACTTTTGCGGCATGAAAAAATCAGCCTTACTGCTACTACTTATTTTCTCTATTAATTCTCTGCTTGCGCAGGATGTTGAGCGCTGCAACTGCCCACAACAATCGCGTGTTGGAAAAGGAACTTTTTATATGAGCTGGGGCTACAACAAAGATTATTTCACTAAAAGCGATATCCATTTTAAAGATGAAGGTGCCGGAAATTATGATTTTACCTTATACGATTTAAAAGCAAAAGACCGTCCGGGATTTAAAGATATTTTTGGAACTACCTTAGCCGTGCCGCAATACGTTTACCGACTAGGGTATTATTTCAACAACAAAAAAGACCTTGGTATTGAAATCAATTTTGATCATGCAAAATATGTCATGGTGGATAATCAAGTAGCACATTTAAAGGGAACCATCCACGGCCAATACTACGATACCGATACACTCGTTACACCCTCTTTATTGAAATTTGAACATACAAATGGGGCTAATTTTTTGATGATTAACTTGCTGAAACGTCATAATTTGTTGGTTTCTACAAATAAAAAACACTGGCTCAGCGCCGTGGTTAAACCGGGCGTTGGAATTGTAATCCCCAAAACGGATGTAGCCATTTTAGGCAATCACCTCGATAATAAATTTCACATTGCGGGTTATATTGCAGGGGTGGAAGCCGGACTGCGATACGACTTATTTAAATACGCCTTTTTAGAATTTACCGGTAAGGGAACATTTGCCAATTACATGGATGTACTCGTTATTGGCACCGGAAAAGCAAAGCATCACTTCTTTACCGGCGAAGTAATCTTAACAGCCGGATTTCAATTTCCACTATTCTAGTTAAACTATTAATGGCGTACGCTTATAGCGCGTACCAAATGCTTCAAAAGTGATTTTACAATTTCACTTTTAATTCCACCATTTCGTATCCTTCAATAATATCCTTCGGTTGTATGTCGTTAAAATTATTGATGTTTAATCCACATTCGTAACCGGTGGTAACTTCTTTCACGTCGTCTTTAAAACGTTTCAATGAACCTAGTTCTCCGGTATGTATTACAATTCCATCGCGGATAATTCGAACCTTAGTATTTCGGGTAACTTTTCCATCCAACACCATACATCCTGCAATTGTTCCCACTTTGGTGATGTTAAACACTTCACGGATTTCGATGTTACACACAATTTTTTCTTCAAATTCAGGCGCCAACATTCCTTGCATCGCCGATTTAATTTCGTTAATAGCATCGTAAATGATGGAGTATAAACGAATATCAATTTGCTCTTGTTCTGCCAATTTACGTGCATTTCCCGAAGGACGCACCTGGAATCCAACGATAATGGCATTGGATGCCGAAGCCAACAATACATCCGATTCAGTAACCTGTCCAACCGATTTGTGAATCACATTTACCTGAATCTTATCTGTAGAAAGTTTTAGTAAGGAATCCGTTAATGCTTCAATTGAACCATCCACATCTCCTTTTACAATCACATTCAATTCCTTAAAATCACCAATCGCCAAACGTCTACCAATTTCATCAAGTGTAATGTGCTTTTGTGTACGATACCCTTGTTCACGTTGCAATTGCAACCGCTTAGTAGCAATTTCACGCGCTTCCCGCTCATCGTCCATCACTTTAAATTTATCCCCTGCAGTTGGTGCACCACTTAAACCAAGCAATAATGCAGGTGTAGATGGTCCAGCATCTTTTACATTTACACCGCGTTCGTTAAATAAAGCTTTCACTCTACCGCTGTAACATCCAGCCAACACAATATCACCCACTTTAATTTTACCGGATTGAACCAAAACAGTAGTGATATATCCTCTACCTTTATCTAAAGAAGATTCAATAACTGCACCCACTGCATTTTTATTTGGATTTGCTTTCAGGTCTAATATTTCTGCTTCCAACAGTACTTTTTCCAACAACAAATCAATGTTTGTACCTTTCTTAGCGCTTATTTCCTGACATTGATATTTTCCACCCCATTCTTCCACAAGAATATTCATTTGCGATAACTCTTCGCGAATTTTGTCCGGATTTGCTCCCGGCTTATCAATTTTATTGATGGCAATAATGATAGGTACGCCTGCAGCTTGCGCATGATTAATTGCTTCTTTCGTTTGAGGCATCACGTTATCGTCGGCAGCAACCACAACAATTACAATATCGGTTACTTGCGCTCCACGTGCACGCATCGCGGTAAACGCTTCGTGACCCGGTGTATCTAAGAATGCAATGCGTTTTCCATTGTCGAGTTGAACGCTGTATGCACCAATGTGTTGGGTAATACCTCCTGCTTCACCCGCAATTACATTCGCTTTACGAATATAATCCAGTAAGGATGTTTTACCATGATCCACGTGTCCCATCACGGTAACAATTGGAGAACGGTATTCTAATTCTTCGGGCTTATCTACATCGTCTTCAATGGCTACTTGCACATCTGCACTCACAAAATCAACAGTATATCCAAATTCTTCGGCAACAATGTTTATTGTTTCAGCATTTAAACGTTGGTTAATCGAAACAAAAATTCCAAGGCTCATGCAGGTGGAAATAATGTTGTTCACCGGCACACTCATCATGGAAGCTAATTCATTGGCCGAAACAAATTCAGTAACCTTAATTACTTTCTTTTCTGCCTCCTGCATCTCCATATCTTCGAGACGTTGCGCGGTTCCTTCTTCACGTTTTGTACGGCGGTGTTTCGATGCTTTTGATTTACCGGCTCCGCTCAAACGAGCTAACGTTTCTTTAATCTGCGCTTGAATTTCTTCAGGAGTAAGTTCTGCTTTTACAAATGGTTTACTGCGCTCGCGATTATCTTTTTTAAATCCACCGCCTCCGGTATTTCCACCAAACTGTGGACGTGGGTTAGCAGGCAACACAGGACGATTAGGGCCTGTATTCGGATCAAAACTATCGGTAGAAGAAGTTCCTCCCTTACGAATGCGCTTGCGTTTTTTCTTTGACTTATCTAAATCGAATCCGCTTGAAGAAGCAACCGGTTTTTTACGGTCCTCTTTCACAGGAAGTTCTATCTTACCAAGAATGGTAGGACCTTCCAGCTTTTCGTAATTTGTTTTGTGGTGTTCAATTTCAGGAACTGCAGGCTTTTCTTCAACAACCGCTGTTGGTGCTGGTGCTGGTGCAACTACTTCGGGAGTTGGAGGAGCTACTACTTCCGGCTCAGGGCTTGTTTTCTTAGCACTCTTTTTTGCATTCTTTTCTTCTTCTTCTTTCTCCTCTGCAGCTTTTCTTGAAGATTTTTTTGCCGCTTTTTTCTCTTCCTGTGCAGCGGCTTCTTCTTTTTCCTTTTGTGCTTTAGTTTTCTTGTCTGGCTTTGTTTTGCTGTTGATGGTCGACAAGTCTAATTTCCCTAACACTTTTGGGCCTTCTAATTTTTCCTCTGTTTTAGCAGGAATTACTTCCGGTTCTGGTTCTGGTTCAACTGCCTTTTTAGTAGTTTTTGCTTTCGGAGTTTCCTTAACTTTTTCTTCCACTGGTTCCACTTCCTTTGGAACAACAATTGGTTTAGGAACTTCTACCGGTGCTGGTTCTACTTTTTTGGCAATTACCGGAGCTTCAACAACTTTCGGTTTTTCTTCAATTACTTCTTTTTTTGGCTTTAAAATGGCATCAATTTTTTTAGAATCATCTTTTGCCTTTTTATCAGAAGCATACTCATTTAACAACAAAGCATACGCCTCTCCGGAAATTTTTGCATTCGGGTTCCTATCAATCTTTTGAC
The DNA here is from genome assembly GCA_016721765.1 of Bacteroidota bacterium. NCBI lineage: Bacteria > Pseudomonadati > Bacteroidota > Bacteroidota bacterium. The sequence goes on along the minus strand of JADKHO010000001.1, from coordinate 1,415,879 downwards.
CCTTAGTCGCTAAAAATGCGATGGCATGGTCGATACCAACATTAAATTCTTTTAGTGCTTTGGATAATCTTATTTCTCCGGTTTCAGACATATATTGCTTTACGCTTTGTAATAGGGTTTAAAATTCATCAAAAAAATGCAATCTTTTCAAAAAAATTGATTGCTTATTCAAACTCAGCTTGTAAAATTTCTTTTACTTCTTTAATTGTTTCTTCTTCCAAATCGGTGCGTTTAACCAAATCATCGGTAGTTAATTCCAACACACTTTTTGCGGTATCGCAACCAACTGCTTTTAATGCATCCAGCACCCAAGCATCTATTTCATCTGCAAATTCTTCCAAATCCACATCATCAGTATCCACGTCGCTATCGCGGTAAACATCAATTTCGTAACCGGTTAATTTTCCTGCCAACTTAATGTTGTGTCCACCTTTTCCAATAGCTAAGCTAACTTGATCGGGTTTTAAAAACACTTCTGCTCTTTTTGTCTCATCGTCAATTTTTACCGAAGTAATTTTTGCAGGACTTAAGGCACGTGTAATAAATAAACTAGCATTTGTAGTAAAATTAATTACATCGATATTTTCGTTTTTCAACTCGCGCACAATTCCGTGAATACGTGAGCCTTTCATACCTACACAAGCACCCACCGGATCAATACGATCGTCGTACGATTCTACTGCAACTTTAGCTCTTTCGCCCGGTTCACGTACAATTTTCTTAATAGTGATTAAACCGTCAAACACTTCGGGAACTTCCATCTCGAACAAGCGTTCCAAAAATACAGGAGAAACACGGGAAAGAACAATTACAGGCGAGTTGTTTTTCATTTCTACCTTCGAAACAACTGCGCGCACGGTATCTCCTTTTTTATAGAAATCGGAAGGAATTTGTTCTGTTTTAGGCAAAATCAATTCATTGCCTTCATCATCTAAAATTAAAATCTCGCGCTTCCAAATCTGATACACCTCACCGGTAATAATATCGCCCACACGCTCTTGGTATTTTTTGAAAATTCCATCCTTCTCCAAATCCATAATACGAGAAGCCAAATTTTGACGTACTGCCAATACAGCTCTTCTTCCAAAATCTTCTAATCGTACAGGTTGTGTAATCTCTTCGCCGATTTCGAAATCCGCATCAATCTTTTGCGCATCCGTTAAACTAATGTGTTTATTCTCATCAAAATCAAAACTGTCTTCTGCAAATTCATCGTCTACAATTTGTCGGTTGTGCCAAATTTCCAAGTCACCTTTATCAATATTAATAATGATATCGAAGTTTTCATCTGAACCATATTTTTTACCTAATGCGCTACGGAATACATCTTCCAAAATGCTCATCATGGTTGGTCTATCGATGTTCTTAAATTCTTTAAACTCCGAAAACGACTCAATTAAATTTATACTTTCCATTGTTTTTAATTTTTATTTAAAAGAAATAGTTGCTTTTGTTTGTTTGATTTGATTATAGTTAAATTTTTGTTTTTCAGTTGCTTTCACTTTTTTGTTTGCACCTTTAACAGGGACAATCATTTCGATTTCAAGACCTTCTTCATCCGATGAATATAACTTTCCATTACAGATCTTGCCCTCATTTGTAATCACTTCCACCATTCTGCCTTCATACTTTTTATATTGCTCCCGCACTTTAAACGGCGAATCGGCTCCGGGCGAAGAAACCAACAATTCAAAATCTTCCGCTTCTCTGTCGAGGCTAAACTCTACATGTCGACTCACTTTCACGCACTCATCCACAGAAAGTCCGTTTATTCCATCAATTAAAATCACAATTTTGTTTCCCGGTTTAACCGTAACATCCACAAGAAACAAGTTTGTACCTTCTATTTTCTCCTTTACTAAGTCGCGAATCTGGCTGTCTTGAATCATTTTTATCAAATAAAAGAGGGGACTACTCGTCCCCTCTTTTTATAATTTCTCCTTAAAATCGGGTGCAAATATACAAAATATTTTCAATTGAAGCATAAAATTTACCACTCATCGAACGGTTAGTTAATTTTATCTCCCTAATATTTGGAAAATTGTATTATTTTTGTATCATTGAAAGTTGAAAAAAATATTTTCAAACCAATCTCTTTTGTATGATTTATCGCAAGAATATGTACCTCGACCGAACAAAAACTACAAGTAAACTAACGATTATAACCTTACTCCTACTTGTTTTAACAATTTCTTTTAGTCCGGTTGCTTTTTCTCAAGCAGCTGATTCAAGTGCCGCCGCAACTACCACCGAAGTTCAAAAAACGGATACTGCTTTCACCAATAAAACAATGAAAAGTGTGTTCAAGGAATTGAAACACATCACAAAAACCGGAAACGCCACATTGAATTCCATTTTAATGATTTTGGGAGTTGTTTCGGTTGTTGCAATTGCGATGTGGTTGAGCTTTCGCTCTGATCCCGAAGAAGAAGGCGCTTAATTATTATTCCTCCTTTTCAATTTTTCCCCGCTTATAATATACGGTTGAGATAAGTTTCCCGTTTTTATCAAATGTTTGCCATTTGCCATCCATGCGGTCATTTATGAACTGACCTTTTTGCCAAATTCCACCGTAATTGTACCAAGTAGTCTTTTTACCTTCCTGAATTCCCTTTTTAAAATTTATTTCTGCAAATTTATTTCCGTTCTCATAATAAAAAGACCAAGTGCCTGTTTTACGATCGTTTTCATACGCACCAACTTCCTTTATTGTTCCATTGTCGAACCAGCGCGCGCAGGGCCCATTGAGTTTTCCTTTTAAATACGTTTCTTCCTTCACCTTTTGACCGTTTTCACTCCAATTGGCCCACAGTCCATCTTTACCATTATCTAAATAACTGCCGCTATAACTTTGTTTTCCATTGGGATACCACCCCATCCAGGCGCCATTCATCAAACCCACCTTAAAAGAACCTTCATCCTTTTTTTGTCCATTTTCATACCAAGCAGTCCATAATCCCTCCTCTTTATTATTGGAGTAATTTCCTTCCTGCAGCTTTTGGCCCTTTTCAAAATAAGTAGTCCAGGTTCCATTTTTTAAATCGTCTTTAAAAGGGCCATTCTTCCATAATTCTCCGGTGGCATAATAATAGGTCCAAATGCTGTCGTGCATGCCTTCCTTGTAATTTCCCTCAAATTCCTTTCTCCCGTTTTCAAAATAATAGGTCCAATGTCCGCTTTGCTTATCGGCAAGTAAAGCGCCTTCCATATCTTTGCTGCCATCCTTACGAAACCATTGCCAAATACCCGTTTTAAGATCGTTTTTAAAATTGCCTTGTTTGTTTATTTTTCCGTTATCAAAATAATAAATTCCATTTCCATCTTTCTTACCTGCTACATAATTTAGGCTGTATTCCACTTTACCGTCAGGGAGATAATATTTCCATTCTCCTTCTTCCTTACCGTTTTTATAATCGCCTTCTGATTTTTTAGCGCCGTTATCAAAATATAAAATATAATGTCCATTCCCATCTTTCACCCATTGTTTACCGCTTTCATCCCAATAATTCAAAAGGCTGTAATTTCCCCTAGTATAGTTGCCCTCTTCTTTCATTTTACCACTTGTAAAATACTTGGTCCATTTTCCATGCATGGTATCGTTTACAAAAGTTCCTTCTTTTTCAATATTGCCGTTTTCGTACCAAGCCGTGTATTTATCTTGTTGCAAGTTATTTTTAAAAAAGCCTTCATTTTGCTTCTTTCCACTTTCATAATAATACACCCATTTGCCTTCCTTCTTTTTCTTTTTATAAAACTCCTCGCTTTTTATGTTTCCGTTTTCGTACCAGCTTTTGCAAGTGCTATCGAGCCAATTGAATTTATAAAAACACTCTTGGGCTTTGGTTCCATTGTTATAGAAATACGTCCAAGCACCATTTTTATTTCCGAAAGTGTAATTCTCTATTCCTTTGGTTTTGCCATCCTCGTAGTAACGCGTTAGGGTTCCTTCTTCTTTACCGCCTTTGTAGTTTACCTCTTTAGCTAATTTTCCGGATTGATACCAATAAAGGGATTTGCCTTCTTGCATTCCATTTTTAAAGTTCTCTTCGCTTTTTTTATTTCCATTTTCCCAATTTTGGATTTGTGGTTGCGCCATAAGGCTAAACGCAGGAAACAGCAGGAAAAGTAAGTTGCTTAGTTTATTCATGTTTGATGTTAAGGCTTGCTAAAATGTGGAGCGAAAATAGTTTTATTTAAGAGAGAAATTAAATCGACTTTTCAACCGTGTCGAAGGCACATTGTTTACATCTTAATTTTTTTTTCCTTTTTTAAAATTACATACCTTAGGTTTATTAATGATTGTAGTCATTTTTTGGGTTTTGATAAGGGCTTAATTTTGCAAAAAAAGAGATATGGAAAAGCACGATATACTACATGAATTTCCGGAATGGAAAGAAAAAATTCACGAATTAAAAATAAGTGATCACCACTTTAGAAAATTGTTTGAAGACTATCACGAAAACGACCATGCGATTCACCGCATTGAAAGCGGCGCAGAAATTTCGAATGATGATTACTTGAACGAATTACGCAAAAAAAGAGTGATATTGAAAGATGAATTGTTCGCGTTTTTGAAAAAGAACTAAGTGATTTATTTAAGCCGTTAAAAAATAATTCATTCCTATTTAGGAGGCTTACAACCACCTTGCTTTTGTTTTGAAAACTAGGTGGTTTTTAGTATTTCATGAATTGAATTATGTATTCATTTATTGCTATTCGATCGCAATTATTCGAAAAAGTTTCTTACACATTTTGTTTTCCGTTCAATTTCATTTCACATCGAAAAATTTTGAAAAAATATTTTGCCGTTTAAAAATAATATCTAACTTTGTACCGCAAAGTACTTTTAATATCGACAAAATGAAAAATCAAAACGAGCATTTAGAAACACTTACTGAGATACGTTCGCTTATGGAGCGTTCTTCACGCTTTATATCGTTAAGCGGATTGTCGGGAGTATTTGCGGGTGTATTTGCCTTACTAGGCGCTTTCGCTGCCTATTTGCATTTGGATATGCATTTCACTTCCAGCAATTATTATGAATATGCCGTGGGCACGGATGGTAGTGTAAATAATGACTTTTTTACCTTCTTTTTTATGGATGCTATTTTGGTTTTGATAGCTTCTCTTACTTCAGGAATTTTATTGACACGAAGAAAGGCAAAACAAAAAAATCAATCCATTTGGGATGGTACAGCTAAGCGCATGCTAGTGAATTTATTTTTACCCTTAGGGAGTGGAGGCTTATTTTGTTTGGCCTTACTTTATCATGGTTTGGTGGGATTGGTTGCACCGGCAACACTTATTTTTTATGGACTGGCTTTGATAAACGCAAGTAAATATACCTTGAACGATATTCGCTATTTAGGTATTTTGGAAATTGCATTGGGCCTAATTGCTTCCTTTTTTATTGGATATGGACTTTTATTTTGGGCAGTGGGTTTTGGTTTGTTGCATATTGTTTATGGGATTGTGATGTACAACAAATACGAAAAATGAAAAACTACATTGACGATTTAAACAAAGCATTTGAAAGCCGGATTCGACTGGGCATTATGTCGATCTTGCTGGTGAATGATTCGGTAGATTTTGGGGAGATGAAAGAAATGCTCAACATAACTGATGGCAATTTGGCCAGTCATATTTCAGCTTTAGAAAAAATAGAGTACGTAAAAGTGAGCAAGCAATTTGTGGGTAAAAAACCGAATACCTCTTATGCCGCTACCAAAGTCGGGAAAAAGGCTTTTGGAGCGCATTTGGACGCACTTGAAAAATTATTAAAAAAGAGGAACTAAAATTTTTTTATCAACAAACTTTGAATTTCAAAGTACTTTCTAAATAAAATCAATAAATGAACATAAAAATTAACGAGCACAACTCACTAAAAATTAAGAGAATGGCAAATCAACAAAACAATGAACAAAGAACTGCAAAACTGTTGCAAAATGTAAATGTCACCATCGCAGTGCTGGCATTTTTACCCACCTTAGGATGCTTCCTATATACATTGGGTTCGTTATCCCCACAGGGGCATACTACTGATGGGTGGGGATCGCATTACTCCGATACCGATAAACTTCTTTCCGTATCCAGTTCAATTCTATTGACAGTGTTTTATGGGTATACTATTTTATGTCCCAAAGTATACTTATATGAACAATACAATACAGTAATCAGCCGAAACTATTGGATAACTGTAATTGTAGATAATGCTTTATCACTGCTGCTGTTTGCCAACTTTGGAGGGTTCAGGTTCTTTTTCGACAGTAGTTTCTTTTCTGTCATCGCATGGTTACCTGTGCTTCCATTGAGTATTGCCACCGAAGGGCTTTTACAGAATTTAAAATTAAAACAATTAATCTCCAAAAATTAAAACATGAAGCTAATCGCGCAATTAAGTAGTCTTAAAAATGCAGTCAATGAAAATATGACTTCCACAGTATTACCTGTTAAAACTTCCCTCGAATGGATGGAACATTTTAGCAATAATGCCAAACACCAGCGCATCGATTGGTCAATTCAGCCAAGCATCTCTGCAAGCGAAAAAAAACAATTGGTAAAATCCTTACAAGCTTGGCAGTTGGGCGAAACATCCGAAGGAAGCCATTTATTAAAGGCCGCAACAGCCTATTCAAAAAGAATACAGGATCCCTATTATCCCGAAGCTGTTAAACTTTTTATTAAAGAGGAACAAAAGCATGGAAATAATCTTGGAACCTATCTCGATTTAATTGCAGTTCCACGCCTAAAAAAGAATTGGGGAGATACCCTTTTTAGAAAAGTGCGGTATTTTAATTCCAGTATGGAGCTGTGGACAGTTGCCGTAATTATTGTAGAAAGCTGCGCTCAATTATTTTATAAATCCGTGAAAGATGGAACGCAATGTGAGCTACTGAAAAGCATTTGCACCGATATCTTACAAGATGAAGCACCTCATGTGGTGTTTCAAGCAGAACGTTTGATGCTAATTTTCCATGGCAAAAACCGCTTTGAAAAATTCATTTGCAAATATTTCTACTTCTTATCTTTCTATACCATCATCTTAACAGTATGGTTGGGCCATCATCATGCATTCCAGGCAGGGGGTAACGATTTTAAGTCCTACTGGAGAAGAATGAATTATAAGTTTAAAAAAATAATAACTCGATTAAACTAAAATTAAAAATATGAACTCCAACTCAAAAAACATTTTCTGGTTAAGCATCTTCAGTATTGCCATGGGCTTTTTGGAAACAGCAATTGTAATTTACCTGCGTAAATTATATTATCCCAATGGTTTTAATTTTCCATTGGTACCCATTCCATTTGATATTGCAGGGGTTGAATTGCTTAGAGAAGCCGCTACCATACTCATGCTGGCAGGAATTGGAATTGTTGCCGGGACTAACAAACTGCAACGTTTCGCTTTTTTTATTTATTGCTTTGCCATTTGGGATCTGTTTTATTATGTATTCCTAAAATTGTTTTTAGATTGGCCAGCCTCCCTTTTTACCTGGGATATTTTGTTTTTAATTCCTATGCCCTGGGTGGGTCCGGTGCTTGCGCCTTGCATTGTTTCAATAAGCTTAATTGCATTGGCTTGCGTCATAATTTATTTTCAAGAAAATCCAAAATTTGAAATACAAAAAAAAGAATGGCTTGCCCTGTTGCTAGGCTGTTTAGTAATTATCTTTTCATTTGTGCAGGATTACCTAAATGCAGTATTATTTGGAAGCAACGAAAAAACTTGGTCCTTGGCTAACAAAACACCTCTATTTTCGGACATTTCAACCTATATACCTTCACATTACAATTGGTGGATGTTTTGGATAGGGCAATTGCTGATTTGTTTTGTTATTATGCGCCTTTTAGTACGGGTGAAACCAGAGCGATTGAGCGTAGCGTAAAGCATGCATTTCCTTTTGCTTTAAAGCGGGAGCTAAAAAAGAGTTCCTGCAAACTATTCATTTGTTCGTTATCTTTCCGAAAAATTTACACCTCTTTTTATGCCACATATTACAATGTATACCGATGGTTCATCGCGCGGAAACCCCGGTCGCGGAGGATTTGGGGTAGTGCTCCTTTCGGGAAAACACCGCAAAGAAATTTCGCAAGGCTATAAATTCACAACCAATAACCGCATGGAATTACTGAGTGTAATTGTTGGTTTGGAGAGTTTAAAAAACGATGGGTGTGAGGTTACCATTTATTCCGACTCAAAATATGTGGTGGATTCCGTAGAGAAAAAATGGGTATTTGGCTGGCAAAAGAAAAATTTTTCGGGCAAAAAAAATCCGGATTTGTGGGCACGCTTTTTACGCATTTATCCCAAACATAAGGTAAAATTTATTTGGATAAAAGGTCACAATGAAAATCCTGAAAACGAGCGATGCGATGAATTAGCGGTGGCTGCAGCCGAAGGGAAAGGGCTTATTGAAGATTTTGGATATAAAAATGAAGGTTGATTTTCATTTTTGAAATTAGTTGTATTTAAATAGAACGCTGATTTATGAAGAGGATTATGATTTTTTTAAGATTTTATTCTGGTGCAGATTGGCAATAAAAAATAGAACGCTGATTTGTTAGGATGATTATGATTCCTTTATGATTTTTATAGAAGGATAGATGCTTAAATAGAACGCGGATGACGCGGGGTGGACGGATTTTTGCGGAATTGATTGGAAGAACGAATGCGACTTATCCTCTTTCTCTTCGTTGGTTTGTTATTTTTAACGGATTTGAAAGGAGGCCGGCATTCATTTGTCGCTTGGTAAAAATATCGCATGCCGCGTAAACTGCTTCTCGAAAGGATGATTCGGAAGCTAAATTCTTTCCGGCAATGTCGTAGCCTGTGCCATGATCGGGTGAAGTGCGCACTACCGGCAAACCGGCTGTAAAATTTACTCCTGTTTCAAAGGCCATCGATTTAAAAGGAATTAATCCCTGATCGTGATACATGGCCAATACGCCATCAAATTGTTTGTACACATTCGAACCAAAAAATCCATCCGCAGCATAAGGCCCTATCACCAATAATCCATCTGCCTTAAGCTTTTCGATTGCGGGTACAATTAATTTTGTTTCTTCATCGCCGAGCAATCCACCATCTCCGGCATGCGGATTTAAACCCAATACAGCAATTTTTGGTTTACGTATTCCAAAATCCCGCATCAGCGACTCGTTCATGATTTTAACTTTTGCGCAAATTTTTTCAATCGATAAAGCTGCCGGTACCTGACTTAGCGGAATATGTCCGGTAACGGTGCCAATGCGCAAATCGTCGCTTACTAAAAGCATGAGGTAATCTTTTGTATTAAAACTTTCGGCCAGGAATTCGGTATGTCCTGGAAATTTAAAGGTATCGCTTTGCACATTGTGTTTATTGATAGGAGCTGTAACAAGCACATCAATCTTTCCACTTTTCAAATCTGCCACAGCAAGCTCTAACGATTTAATTGATTTTTCGCCGGCAATGGGAGTGCTTGTGCCTAAATCCATTTTCAACTCTTCGTCCCAACAATTAATAAGGTTAGCCATTTTGGGATTTGCTGCACCTGCATCTTTAATAATATTAAAACTAAAATCGTTTATATTAAGTGCTTTGCGGTGAAAGGAAGCAATGCGTGATGACCCGTAAACAATGGGTGTGCAAACTTGCATCATGCGGTTGTCCATAAATGTTTTGATGATTACCTCCATTCCGATGCCATTAAAATCGCCAATCGAAATACCTACTTTTACTAAACCATCTGATTCTGTCATATACTTTTGAGCTTATTTTTTCAAACTGCTATTCAAAGATAGCAACTATTTTATGAACTAATTCTTGCTGCATCACTCCGATTTATCACATTAATAAATTTCGAGCGCATATTCCATCCTTGCTTGAATGGTGTGATTAGCGCGCGCTAGAGAACGCAACTGCTGAAGGTAATTGTAACTTTGTCCCAATTCTTTTTTCAACAATTTTGTTTCGGTACCACCTGTAAAATCATTCACGATTTGTTCGAGCGCATCCTTTTGTTTGGGCAAATTATAAATGCGGTATTCATCCATTTTAGCCAATTTTGCCGCTACAGCGATTGCTTTATCTAAGCCTCCAAATTCATCAATCAAACCTAAACGAAGCGCATCGGCACCACTCCAAACTCTACCTTGACCGAGGCTATCTACCTCTGCTTTTGTTTTGTGCCGGCCTTCTGCCACTTTTGTAATAAAATCATCGTAAACGCGCTCCACAGAATTTTGCAAAGTGGTGCGTTCTTCGGCACTAAGTGGACGAAAGGTAGAACCAAAGTCTGCATGGCTATTGGTATTCACCGTATCAATGGTAATTCCTAATTTGTTGTTCAGCAGCTTTTGTGCATTCAGCATCAGGCCAAAAACGCCAATTGAGCCGGTAATGGTGCTAGGACTGGCAATAATTTTATCGGCCACGCAGCTGATGTAATATCCGCCGGAAGCGGCCACATCGCCCATAGAAACTACAAATGGTTTCACTTTTTTTGCCAATACTGCTTCTCTCCAAATCACATCTGAAGCCAATGCACTTCCTCCCGGAGAATTCACACGCAGCACAATTGCTTTCACTTTTTTATCTAATCGTGCCTCTTGAATGGCTGCGGCAATCCTATCTGAGCCAATCGTTTTGTCATCTCCTTCACCGCTTTCAATATCGCCTTGAGCAAAAATTACGGCGATTTTATCCATGGCTAATTTATCGTGTTTGCTTCCCGAAACACGGTGGTATTTTTGAAGCGACACAAATGGCAATTTTTCATCTGTACTCACTCCTGCTCTTTTCTTTAGTTCATCGCTCACTTCATCGTAATATTTTTTGCTATCCACCAATCGGGCTGCTACCGCATCGTCGGCACTATTTATAGCCAGCGTATTTGCAAGTGTTCCCAATTCAGCTACTGTTATTTTTCGCTGTGCCGAAATCCCATCCAGCACATGGTTCCAAATAGAACCAATAAAAGTTTTGGTTTGTAGTCGGTTGGCATCGCTCATTTTATCTAAGATAAATGGCTCAATGGCACTTTTAAATTTTCCATGACGAATAATTTCAGGCTCCACTTCCAATTTTTCGAGCGTGCCTTTAAAAAATAATACTTGAGCACTTAGGCCTTTCCAGTCCATTCCACCTGCAGGATTAAGGTACACGGCATCGGCAACACTGGAGAGGTAGTAGGATTTTTGGGTGTAAAATTCACTATAACTCAAAATGAATTTTTTAGAACTTTTAAAATCCAATAAGGCATTTCGAATTTCCTCCACTGTAGCAATACCGGCCGGAATGGAAGATAAATCAAGGAAAATGCCCTTAATATTTACATCTTCTTTTGCTTTCTTAATGTCCTTTAGTAAATCGTTTAAGCCAATTTGCTGCTCTGTTTTAAAGGATGAAAAATTAAAATTATCAAAAGGGTTTTTGGAAGAGCGATCCAAAATTTCATCGTTGAGTTCAAGGCGCAAAATGGAATTCCCGGAAATCTCCACCACCTCATCGGCACTCGATTTTACTAGGGCTGATACTGCTGAAACAAGAATAACAATAACAATAAAAAGCGTAATTAAAAAGCCCAGCATAGAGGCAAACATAAACTTGAAAAACTGACGCATAAGAATAAAGTTTTGAGTAATTAGTTGAAATCGGATACAATGTTAGCTATTTTTAAGCCTGAGATTAAAAGATTTTGATATTTTCGCAGTCTCAAATTTTAAAGGGGAATTAGCTCATTTGGATAGAGTGTCTCTCAAAAGCGGAAAGGTGACCGTAACGAGAATTGAAAATAAATTTTTTGGGGAATTAGCTCATTTGGCTAGAGCGCTTGCCTGGCAGGCAAGAGGTGACCGGTTCGAATCCGGTATTCTCCACTAAAAGTCTTGCATTTTTGCGGGGCTTTTTTGTTTTATAGAATTCACGTTAAATACATCCCTTAACAGTAGGTTCTTTGCTTGTGCTAAATAGTTGTTTATTACTATAGCACCTACATCTGAATTATTGTGCGAGAGGCAATTTAACTACCGGCAAGATGCAAAAAAAATAAAACTCTCTCACAGGATGCGAGCGAGAAAGGGTGCGAGCGTTCGCCGCAGGAGGAAGGTGTCCGGTTCGAATCTGGTTTTCCTTACAGTTCATCTTGCATTTAAGTACTTTTTTGTTTTATCTCCATAATTTAAAAATCATTTTGCAAAAACTTCACAAAGCGCTATATTTACTCATCAAATAGGCAATATGCGTGGGGTTATTTTAAGATTTTTTAGTGTTGTTTTTCTTTTATGTTTTGCTTCAAAGGCTTACTCCTCGCATATTGTAGGAGGTGTGCTTACGTATAAGAACATAGGAAACGATACCTACGAAATTAGTCTCACCATTTTTCGTGATTGCTTTGGTAATCCGGGTGCAACTTTTGATGATCCCGCTCACATTGGTATTTTCGACATTAACGATGTTTTTATTGACAGCATTCAGTTGGCTTTGCCTCCATTTGATACCCTTGCTCCATCCATTAATAGTACCTGCTTTACACCACCTGCCAGCATTTGTTATCAGCGGGCGCAATATTTTGGAATTAAAGTTTTACCACCTATTCCCGGTGGCTATCAATTAGCGTATCAACGTTGTTGCCGAAACAATACCATTCAAAATATTACCACTCCCGGGCAAGTGGGAGCCACTTATTATGCCAGCATTCCAAGCAGTACAATAACTACTCAAAATTCGAATCCTGTATTTAAAAATTTGCCACCTTTGTTTTTGTGTTTGAATTACCCTTACACCTTTGATCATTCTGCACTTGATTTTGAGGGCGATTCGATGGTGTATAGCCTATACACTCCATTGGATGGTGCAAGTGCCAGCGCTCCTGTTCCCATTCCAACACTATCACCTCCCTATTTTCCTCTCACTTTTAATCCTCCTTACACCCTTGCCAATGTAATGGGAGGTGTTCCGCTATCAATTAATCCTCAAACGGGTTCATTAACCGTAACGCCTAATACACAAGGTCAATTTGTAGTGGGTGTACAAGTATCGGAATACCGAAATGGGGTGTATTTAGGAGCTACCAAACGCGATGTGCAATTTAATGTGGTGGCTTGCCCGAATTTTATTGTTTCTGAAATTGTAATTCCCATTCCTTCCCTTCAGGCGATTGTAGTGTGCGGTGGCAATACTGTTCAATTTAACAACAACAGTTTTGGAGCGGTAAATTACAAGTGGAATTTTGGCGACCCAAATACACAAGCTGATACATCCACAGTCTTTCAGCCCAGTTACACTTATCCGGGACCCGGTTCCTATCCTACTTACCTTGTAGCGTATAGCAACAATGCAGCGTGTAATGATACCTGCTTTGCAACGGTAAATATTTATCCTCAAATGACTGCAAACTTTACTACTCAAAATACGACTTGTAGCATGAGTGTAAACTTTTCTGATGGTTCGGTATTTCCCGGACATCCGATTAACAACTGGCTTTGGAATTTTGGAGACGGCACTACTTCTACTCAACAAAACCCATCACATACCTACACTACCGCAGGCACTTATACTGTAACCCTCTCTGCTTCATCTGTGCTGGGATGTTCGGCAACACATGCCCAAACCATTACTGTAGCTAGTGTTCCTGCTGTTACTGTAAGCGCTTCGGCTACCATTTGCCAATTTGATAGTACTCAGCTTTCGGCAAGTGGTGGAATAAGTTATACTTGGGCTCCGGCAGCGTCATTAAGCAATGCCAACAGTGCAACACCAACTGCATCGCCAACTTCCACCACTATTTACACGGTTACTGCAAAAGTTTTGAATAGTTTAGGCGACACCTGTCTGGTTTCAAAACTGGTAAGCGTTAATGTTACGCTTTTAGCAAAATCAGCCTTTCAGGCAAATCCGGTAATTTGTGGCACTAAAAATTTAAGTTTTATAAATACCTCTATCGGTGGTCAAAGTTATTTGTGGAACTTTGGAGATAACGGCTCTGCCGCGAATACTTCTGTTGCGGTGAATCCTGTTCACGTTTTTTCGGATACCGGCACTTTTCAAATTTCGCTCATTGCCTTTAATCAAGCCAATCAGAGTGGGTGCAAAGATACTTCCAGCTTGACTATTCATATTTATCCACCACTTATTGCGGGATTTGATTACGATGTGGAAAGTTGCAGCAATACAGTGAGTTTTCATGATTCAACAGCCGATGCTTTTACCGCTCCAAGCACCTGGCAGTGGAGCTTTGGGGATGGCCAAACATCGACTTTGAAAAACCCTGTGCATACTTATGCTTTTTTCGGGAACTTCACTGCTACCCTTATTGCCAGTACTTGGGCAGGTTGCAGCGATACGATAAGTTTACCGGTGAACCTCACCAAACTGGCCGCTGCGGTTGGACCAAATGATACTTCACTTTGTGACGCAAATCCCGTTCAAATTTTTGCTTTTGGAGGAGTTGCCTATAACTGGACCCCGGCAAACGGATTAAGTAGTGATACTGTTTCAAATCCAATTGTTACAATAGATAGCACTACCACCTATAACGTTGCTATTACTGCAATTGCAGCGGATGGCGACACATGTGTAATAACTAAAACCGTTACTGTGTTTGTACCTTATTCACAACTGCCCCAATTAGCAGCCAGCACGGATGAAGATACTTTATTTGCCGGGCAAAGCACACTCCTTCATGCTACTCCTGTTCAAAATGATTTTAATTATTTGTGGAGTCCATCCTCCTCTTTGAATTCGGCTATTATTGCGAATCCTACTGCCACACCTCCTGAAACAATTACCTATTTAGTTGTGATGACAGATTCGTTTGAATGTAAACGAGAGGCCAATGTAACGGTGCATGTAATTCAATTGAGTTGTGCCGAAAGCGAAGTATTTGTGCCCAATGCCTTTACTCCAAACAATGATGGCGACAACGATATTTTTTACGTTCGCGGGAATCAGATTAAGGAATTATATTTTATCGTTTACAACCGCTGGGGCGAGAAAGTATTTGAAAGCAATGATCCTAAATCAGGATGGAATGGATTTTACAAAGGTGCGATCGCAGAACCTGCTGTATATGCTTATTATGCACGTATTATTTGCCTCAATAACGATGAATTGATAAAACAAGGAAATGTTAGTTTGTTGCGGTAAGCTTATTTTAAATAAATAAACGGCACATCTTTCTCTTTTAAGAGTGCGTTTAATTTTTTCACATCTATTTCCTTAATCACTTTTAGCTTAGCTAACTCCGCATCAATTTGTGATGCAAGCACTTCATACACTTCTTGCACTTGCTTACTTGGTGCCATATACCCGCTGTTTGCGGCATCGTATACAGCCGATAATTTATCGTTTAAGCGTATGGGATAATTCAACACATCTTGACCACTTTTTACTTTTGTTTGATATAAGGTTTCTTCGATACGGGTTAATTTTTTAACGATGCTATCGCCGGTACTTTTTACTGCCTTAAGCGTAGAATCCTTAGCCAGTCTGGCGTTTAGCCCATTAATTTGTTGACGAAATTCGCGAATCTGTTTTATTCCCTTTTGCGTTTCCGAAAATTTATCGCGGGTCTTTAAGAGAAATTTAAATTGTGCTTCATACTCGCTTTGCGAAATTTTATAATTGGGATCCGCTACTACCGTAAAGTTAATACGCACGGAGTCGGTTCTACTTTTAATAACTGCAGAATAATTCCCGGGAGCCGCTTTTGGTCCACCTATTGAACCTGACCATAAAATCATATCCTCAATTTTTTCAGCAGGAGGATAGTACAAATCCCAAACAAAGCGATTCATCCCCTTTTTCGCTTCCATTTTTTCTTCCTTATCAGCTTTTGTATTAAAGCTTCGGATTAGTTTTGATTCCTTATCGTATAACGCAATTTTAAGAAAAGCAGTATCTGAAAAATCCTTCAAAAAATAATCCAGCACTAAACCGTTGGGTGGATTGATTCCGGCATTACCGGGGTTAGCATTTACATATCCATCCGTGCGATAAACAGCGCGCGGAGTGAATGCGAATATATTTTTAGCAGTTATTCCGCTTGACATTTGCTGTAAGGCACTCAAATCATCTAGTACCCAAAATGATCTTCCTTGTGTAGCCACTATCAGATCGTTTTCTTTTAGGGTTAAATCGGTGATGGAAACCAAGGGCAAATTTTGCTGAAAAGATTTCCATGTAGCGCCATCATCAAACGATATATACATTCCGAATTCAGTACCGCAATAAAGCAAACCACTACGCACGTTATCCGCTCTTAGCACTCTGGTAAAATGATTGGAAGCAATTCCGTTTGTTATTTTTTTCCAGCTCTTTCCGTAGTCTTCGGTTTTAAACAAATAAGGTGTGTAATCGTCTAATTTGTAGCGCGTCCCGACAAGGTAAGCTGCGCCTTTTTTATAAGGATCAATTTCAATGCTGTTCCACATCATCCAGGCAGGAATACCTTTTGGAGTAACATTTTCCCAATGTTGTCCAGCATCTTTTGAAACATTTACCAAACCGTCATCACTTCCCACCCAAAGTAAATCCTTTTCTAAATGTGATTCAGCCGCTGCAAAAAGAGTACAATAATATTCCACACTGGTATTGTCTTTAGTAATGATTCCCCCGCTCGCAGCTTGCTTACTTTTGTCGTTTGTAGTTAAGTCAGGGCTAATTGCTTCCCAACTGGCGCCTTCATTTTCGGATTTAAACAGCACATTGCCACAGGCATAAATTCGCTTTGGGTTGTGCGGCGAAAAGAAGATTGGAAAATTCCATTGAAAACGGTATTTAAGCGCATCGGCACCACTACCAATGGGGCTTTCGGGCCAAACACTCACGGTTCTGTTTTCGCCCGTTTTATGATCCAAACGAGAAATATAGCCGCCATAATTTCCACCATACACTACATCCGGATTAAGTGGGTCGGCAACTACAAAACCTGATTCAAATCCTGCTGTAGAGGACCAATCATTTTCGGTAATGGAACCCGCATAAGTTCGACTCATAATGCGCACGGTAGAATTATCTTGTTGTGCACCAAGAATTCGGTATGGGAAATGTGTATCGGTGCTTACTCTGTAAAATTGCGAGGTGGGTTGATTGTGATAAGTACTCCAGTAATTTCCACCATCAAAGCTAATTTGCGCACCCCCATCATCCGCAACAATCATGCGTTGGGAATCTTCAGGATCAATCCAAAAATCGTGGTGATCTCCATGGGGTGTATTGATTTGTGTAAATGTTTTACCGCCATCCTTAGAGCGATGAAAGCCTACGTTGCAGATGTATACAGTATTTTCATTTTTGGGATCACAAAATATTTTGCTGAAATACCAAGAACGTTGACGCACTTCGCTGCTTTCCGAAGTCTTTGTCCAAGTTTCGCCCCCATCCGCGGAAGCAAAAACACCACCTGTACGCGACTCTATAATGGCATATAATTTATCGGGATTTGATGGAGAAACTGTTATTCCAATAATTCCAATAGTATCTTTGGGAAGACCTTTGTTGCGAGAAATAACTTTCCAGTTTTCACCCCCGTCAATACTCTTCCAGAGCGCGCTACCTTCGCCACCACTTTCCAAACTGTAGGGTGTGCGCCGAACGCGCCAGGTGCTCGCATAAAGGATGGCAGGATTTGTTGGATCAGCAATCAAATCTATTGCACCGGCATTTTCGTTGCTAAACAACACGCGTCTCCATGTTTTTCCTCCATCCGTTGTTTTGTAAACACCTCTCTCTTGTGAAGGTCCAAAGAGATGCCCGGTGCAAGCTGCCCATACCATGTCTGGATTTTTAGGATGAATAACAATACGAGTAATGTGGCGCGAATCTTTTAACCCTATATTTTTCCAAGTTCTTCCGCCGTCCTCCGTCTTCCACATACCGTTGCCTTCGCTCACATTTCCACGCAAGGTGTTTTCACCGGTACCCACATATAAGATAGAAGCATCGCTAGGAGCAATGACAACACTACCTATGCTACCACCAAAATATTTATCACTGATATTTTTCCAGTTACTTCCACCATCCTGTGTTTTCCAAACACCACCGCCGGTAGCTCCAAAATAAAATACATTTTTGCGCTTAAAATCACCACACACTGCGGCGCTTCTTCCACCTCGAAAGGGGCCCACCAATCGGTATTTTAAATTTTCATACAATACCGAGTCGTAGGTATAGCGTGTATTTGCAGCGCTTGCATTTTTAGCGTTTTGTGCATGAGCAAACAACGAAACAAAACAAATTAAGGAAAGCAACAAGAATTTCTTCATGCTAATTACTTTTTATCGCCGGGATATAAGGGTTGATTGTTTTTATCGTTGAGCACTTTTCCATCGGCATCCATTTCAATGATTTCATATCCCAATTTAGATAAGCCATCGTACACCAATTTTTTGTCTCCCACCACAGTGATAACCATTTTCTCCATTGGAAGTTTATCTTTTGCAAGTCGGTTAATCTCATCTTTGCTAATGTCTTTCAGGATATTATTTTGCTTATCCACAAAGTCTGCACTTAAGTTATAATCGGAAATGCGTTTTAAAAACACTGCTTTTTGAGCAGGTGTTTCGTATTTTAATGCATCCGATAATCCAATTGAATTTTTGGTAAATGCTAATTCCTCATCGGTAATTCCGGCTGCTGAATAATTATTTATTTCCTTTATAAATTCCACCATGGAGCTGTCAGTTGCATCGGCCCTTACTCCTGCAGCTGCAATAAATGGCCCAGTGTATTTGCCGCCATTATAGCTTGAGCGTGCGCCATAGGTATAGCCTTTGTCCTCTCTTAAATTCATGTTGATACGACTGTTGAAAGCACCTCCTAATGTGAAATTCATAAGGTTAGATTTGTAAAAATCGCCAGTTGCATCATAAGGCATGCTCATGTATCCGATTCGTATTTCCGACTGTGCAGCTTTGTCTTTATTGATGAGGTAAATTTTTGTTTTATCAACTGTAGGAATTGGATCCTCCTTTGGCAAAACAACGTTTTTGGATTTCCAATTTTTTAGAAAATCCAATTTTTTAACCACTGCATCTTTACTAATATCACCCACTACAACCAGGCTGGAAATATTGGGTGAGAAATTTTTCTCGTAATACGCTTTTAAATCTTCGAGGCTAATGGAAGTAACCGATGCAGTTGTACCACCGGCCGGTATCGACATGATACTGTTATCACCATAAAGCAATTTATTAAATACATTGTTGGCCACTACAACCGGTTGGGTTACTTGATTGGCTATTGCTTGAAGCTTTTGCGTTTTCACCAAATCAAAATCTTCCTTGTCAAATTTTGGGCGGAATAAAATCTCTTCAGCGAGTTTTAACGTTTCATCCAAATTTTTGGTCAAGGAAGAAATGGTAACCGTTAATTCATTTGCGCCCGAAGCAATGTCAATGCTGCTTCCTAATTTTGCAAGCGCATCTTCCATTTGTTCGGCGGTATGATTTTGAGTAGACTCTTTCATAATATCACCCATAATTTGCGCAATACCTGATTTTGATTTTTCCTCCAAACGGTGCCCCGCTTCAATAGTTAACTGCAATGTTACAGAAGGAATTTCGTCACTTTGGCTGCCAATTATTTTAAGTCCATTGCCAAAGGTTTCTTGCCACAATTCAGGAACTTTTACAACCGGATTGTCTCCAGCAAGCGGCTTTTTGCTGCGGTCGAAAGTATCCACTGCTTTTTTATACACTAGACCTTTGTATTCTGCGTGATCAGCGTCATTGGGATTAATTACTGGCGGTGTAAAATTATCGGCATGTGCTTTCATATCGGCTTTCCCTTTTGGATATACACTTAATATTACAGCAGGTTTATTTTTTACATATTGTTTGTATACACGCATCACGTCCTCTTTAGTTACTTTAAGGTAACGCGCCATATCGTCTTTAATAAAATTAGGATTTCCGGTAAAGGTTTGGTAAAAGGCAAGCTGCGCACCCTTACCACGCACACTATTTAAGCCGTTAATGGTATTTGATTCATAGCTTGCTTTAAAGCGTTTTAAATCTTCGTCAGAAACGCCCTTCTTTTCGAATTCTTCCATAGAACTTCGAATTATTTTTTCGATATCTGCAAGTGAATTACCCGGCGAGGCCACTCCACTCACTTCAAAACTACCTGATAATTCGCGGCATCCATGTTCAGCACTTGATTGCACCGTTTTTTGCGTTTTTACAAGGTTTTGATAGATGACCGAATTTTTACTTTGTCCAAATACTTCTGCTAAAATATCCAATGCAGCTTCATCCGCATGACGCGCCGGAATGGTTGGATAGGCTAACACAATGAGTGGAAATTTAATATTATCCTCGTACGAAATGTATCTGTCTTTATCCAATTTTACCTCTACCGGAACTTGATTTTTTACAGCAGGGCATTGTGGTATACTACCAAAATATTTTTCGGCCAATTTCAACACTTCAGCCGGTTTAACATCCCCGGCAACGGTTAAGGTTGCATTGTTAGGGCCGTACCAGCGAAGGAAAAATTGCTTTAAATCGGTTACATCTACCCGATCCAAATCCGCTAAATAGCCAATGGTTGACCAGGAATAAGGATGTCCGTATGGATACATGGCTTGATACAGTTTTTCATTAACCAATCCATAGGGACGATTATCATAATTTTGCCCACGTTCGTTTTTAACAGTGGAGCGTTGAATTTCAAATTTCTTTTGTGTTACCGCATCCAGTAAAAAGCCCATTCGGTCGGCCTCCAACCATAATGCAATTTCGAGTTGATTGCTCGGCATGGTTTCGAAATAATTGGTGCGATCACTGTTTGTGGTTCCGTTCAAGTTACCACCTGCTTCCGATACAATTTTAAAATGTTGATCATCGCCCACGTGGTCGGAACCTTGAAACATCATGTGTTCGAAGAAATGCGCAAATCCGGAGCGACCAATTTCTTCGCGTGCTGAACCTACGTGATAGGTAACATCAACATATACTGCCGGGTCGGAATGGTCTTCGTGTAAAACAATGGTGAGCCCATTCGGCAAGACATATTTTTCATATGGAATAACAACTTCATTTCCTTGCTTGGAAACCCTTTCGATAAGTTTAGGTTGGGCAGTAAGAATGGATAAGGAGGCAATTAAGCAAGTGCCTAACAGGATTATTTTTTTCATAGTAGAAACAATTTATTTGAGGTTAATATTATAAAATAAATTTGAGAATGCTGCCTTCACACCCCTTTTAAAAAGACAAAAATTTGAAATTTTAGCAACTTTCTGTTCGTACAAAATTTCACTTTGGGTGCAATTATGTTGTTTCTATCCTGTACTGGGACATTTTATACATTCACCGTTTTATTTTGTAGGTCAATCAATCTTTTTTGTAAAATAAAAAGCAAAGAAGTACTTTAGTGAACGCTCACTGAAAAGAAATTCCGAATTCCCGGATACATGTTGGACTTAAATTAGCGTATGAGTATTTACCAGAGAAAGCAGAGTTGGAAAATTTGGTTGGTTGCTGTAGCCCTACTAATTGTAGTGGTTTCGTTGTGGTACACGAATATCTTAGCAAATAAAATAGCTTTAGAAGAGCGCACAAAAGTGAAGTTGTGGGCCGAAGCCATTCAAAAAAAAGCCAACTTAGTAAAGTATACCAATAGTTTATTTGACCGACTTAAAACTGAAGAACGCAAGAAGGTTGAATTATGGGCAGAGGGAAGTAAAAAATTGGCCAATCCTAATTTGGATGTAGGGGATTTGAGTTTTATTTTTGAGGTAATTAAAAACAACGAATCGGTGCCGGTAATACTAACCGATGAGCACAATAAAATTATTTCTTCCCGAAATTTAGATTCGGCGAAAGCCAATGATGAAAACTATTTGGCGGAACAAATAAAATTGATGAGTGCACTGCAGCCTCCAATCGAAATAAAACTTTCCGGAAATAAAAAAAACTATCTCTATTACAAGGACTCAAAGCTCTTTTCGGAATTAAAAATCGTATTGGATGATTTGATAAAATCGTTTATTTCAGAAGTGGTAATAAATTCAGCATCGGTTCCTGTGCTGTATACCGATCAAAAACAACAGCAAATAATTTACTACGGCAACATCGATACGAGTCAAATTAGCTCTCCCGAAAATGTAAAAAAACTAATAACTAACATGGCTGCAGCAAACACACCGCTTGCAGTAGAATTGGGAAATGGTGAAAAGAATTATATTTTTTACAAGGATTCTTTTTTGCTTACACAGTTAAAATATTATCCTTTTGTGCAATTTGGAATTATTGGTTTGTTTATGATTATTGCCTATACCCTTTTTAGCACCGCACGAAAAGCCGAGCAGAATCAGGTTTGGGTAGGAATGGCGAAAGAAACCGCACATCAGTTGGGCACTCCGCTATCCTCACTTATTGCTTGGATTGAATTATTAAAAGCGAGAGGCTTATCGGAAGAAAGTGTAGAAATTGAAAAAGATGTGCATCGCTTGGAAACCATTACCGAACGCTTTTCAAAAATAGGCTCACAACCGGTTTTGAAAAAAGAGAATTTAATCGACACCTTGCAGGAAAGCATGAACTATATGAAGACACGGACTTCAAAAAAAGTGATGTTTACACTCTCCGGATCAAAAGAAATTTATGCGCCAATTAGTGTACCGTTATTCGAATGGGTTATTGAAAACTTGTTGCGCAACGCAGTGGATGCAATGGAGGGCACAGGCGCAATAAACATTACGGTTTCAGATCAGGTGCAGTTTGCCTATATTGATATCAGTGATACCGGAAAAGGAATTCCAAAATCGCAATACAAAACCATTTTTGAACCCGGATTTACAACCAAGAAAAGAGGCTGGGGATTGGGCCTATCGCTTACGCAGCGCATCATCGAAAATTATCACGATGGGAAAATTTTTGTGAAGAGTTCAGAATTGGAACGGGGAACTACTTTTAGGATTGTGTTGAGGAAGTGATTTTTATTGATAAGATTAATTTAAGTTTAAGTTTTGCACAAAACTTCTAAATTATTCAATGTTAGCGACCTACTATTTTTAATACTGGGTTTAGCATTTTGATTTTCAAATCAAAATACTTAGTATTGAAATAATTTTACATCATGAGCGAAAAGATAATCTACCTTGCTTATTCCACTCCTGATCTCGAACAATTTCGCGAAGATTTGATGTTTACTTTATTTAAGGCCGGATTTAAAGTAATCCCACTTGGTAAAAGCCCTAAAGATGAAGCTGAATATAAATCGGAAGTGCAGCAATCCTTGGCAAAAGCACATTCCTCGATACACCTCATTGGAAATACATCGGGTGAAATATTAGTTTCCGAAAATCAAATCAGCAAACCTGAATTTGAGTATAAAAAGGCACAAGAGTTAACTTCCGGGAAAACCAATTTTAAAATTTTTGTTTGGCATCCGCTTAGTGCAGATGATGCCACATTGGATGAAAAACAAAATGAGTTCATAAACGATGTGCAGAATAATGTTGCCGCTAATATGACATACACTACCACACCTTCGGTAATTCAATTGGCTGACGACATACGTTCCATGATAGATGTGATTGACAAACCCAATTTACAACTAAATAAAGTGGATATATTTTTCATCAATAATATACTTGATGATTCAACTGCCGATGAAATTACAGATATGCTTAGTGATGTGACTCAAATAGAAAAATTGACCATTTCATCCAAAGAAGAAAAAGATTTTGCAGAAATTACCAGTCAACAAATTCCACTTAGTCGCTTAGCGGTAGTTTATTTTAAAGAATCGGCGGAATGGGCAATCCCTTTTGCCCAACAGATTTGGAAAAATGTAGGCGGAGCCGCCACTCAAACACCTATTTTGGTTATAGGAGATCAAAATCCTGAAACAAATAAAGAAAAAAGATTTAAAGCCCCACAAGTAATTAGCATGATTGTGCAAGGCGAATTAATACCACTTGAGATAAAAGTGCAGTTTGATAAAATTATTGAAATGAAAAACTAGGTCTTCGACTACGCTCAGTCTGACATTGATTGCGTTAGTAGAATGTCCTTTGAATACTAAAAAAAAACGTCAGGCTGAGCGGAGTCGAAGCCATTGGGAGTTGAAAATAAAATAAATGAATATTAGGCTGAGCGGAGTTGATGCCATTGAGGAGTTGAATTAAACTAAATTAAATAAAAACGCTTGTCAGGCTGAGCGGAGTCGAAGCCTGATAATGAAAAGTAGAGCATGTTAAAGTACTATTTTACATACATTTTGGAATGTGCGGATAAAAGCTACTATACTGGAATAACAAATGATATAGACAGAAGAATTGCTGAACATAATGAAGGTGAAAACCCTAGTGCATATACTTATTCGAGAAGGCCTGTAAAATTAGTATACTTAGAACAGTTTTTTGACCCTAGCACAGCCATTGAATTGGAAAAACAAATAAAAGGTTGGTCAAGAAAAAAGAAAGATGCATTAATTGCAAACAATTGGGATAAATTAAAAGAGCTTTCTGTTTGTAAGAATGAAACAAGTTATATGAATTATAAAAAAAATAAAAAAATGTCCTCCTGAGCGGAGTCGAAGGAGGATTGAAAATTGTGTGGTAGATAATGTTCACGTTTGGTCTTCGACTACGCTCAGACTGACAATGATTACGTAAGTAGAATGTTCTTTTAATACTAAAAAAAACGTCAGGCTGAGCGGAGTCGAAGCAATTGGGAGTTGAATTAAACTAAGTTAACCAAAAAACGCATGTCAGGCTGAGCGGAGTCGAAGCCATTAGGAGTTGAAAATAAAATAAATGACTGTCAGGCTGAGCGGAGTCGAAGCCAGTTCTAGAATATTAAATGCAAGAAAAAATTTGTCCATACCCGGGTTTGAGACCCTTTAATGAAGAGGAGAGTATCTTCTTTAAAGGGCGTGAGGTGCAGATAGAGCGCATCGCTAAACGGATTGGTGAGAAAAAATTTTTAATGATTAACGGCGCCAGCGGGGATGGAAAATCATCGCTTATGTACGCCGGTGTTATTCCGTATGCTAAAGCTGGCTTTTTTAAAGCGAAATTCGATAACTGGCTTGTAGTTAACTTCAGACCTGAACGTAAACCCTTAAGTAATTTTGCGGCCGCATTTTGTAAAGAATTACAATTACCCAACCAAACAGTTGTTGAGAAGGAATTCGGATATGGTTTTTCTGCGCTTTTGGATTTATACAAAGCATCTACTTACTACGTAGATGAAAGTTCGCCCAAGTGGCTAAATGCCGTCGATGCAGAAAAAAAAGCACAAAAGCGCAAAGCTGCAAACCTCCTTATTTTGGTGGATCAGTTTGAGGAATTTTTTACGAATTCGGATAATTTCCCCAATGGCATTCCTTCAGAGGGTAGCATTAAGACGGTTAATCTTATTCTTGAAACATATAAAATTTCTGTGAGTCAGGATTTACCTGTATATGTTGTATGTACCATGCGTAGCGATTATATAGGTCAATGTGCAGCCTTTCGAGGGCTCCCTGAAGCAATTGGGTATTCTCAATTTTTTGTTCCCCGATTGAAGCGTCAAGAACTCGAACAAGTAATTGAAGGCTCTGCACAATTAAGTGGTGGCACTGTGAGCAAAAGCTTGGTGCAATACTTATTAAATCATACAGGAGAGGGATTTGACCAATTACCCATTCTGCAACATGCATTGAATAAAATGTGGAAAATTGCTGACAATGGGAATCAAGAAATTGGAAAAATACACCTTGCCAAAGTTGGAGGAATTTCACCTAAATTACTTTCTATATCCGAAAAAAAAGAATACGAAGAGTGGTTCAATTCTCTACCGGCTTACAAAAAAAAATTATTCGAAAAACCCTCCCTAAATAATATATTAAATGCGCATGCAAACGAATTGCTGGAATTTTTACCTGAATATTATTATACTGCTACTCAAAAAAAAATTAGCCGAGAAACTGTTGACCATATTGTAAAAGTTTCCTTTCAATGTTTGACAGTTATAGACAAGGGGATTGCTGTTAGAAGAATTACAAATTTAGCTGAAATAACAAGCATTATTAACGATTATAATATACAAGAATCTGATGTTGATGTGGTGCTGAGCATTTTTAGATTGCAAGGAAATACGCTTATTGAGCCTTTTGTAAATGATGATCATACGAACTTAAAACTAAATGCAGATACTGTAATTGACATTACACACGAGAGTCTTATTCGGAACTGGGACGTACTTAGTGAATGGGCCACTGAAGAGTTTGATAATTATAATACATGGTTGGATATAGAAAAACAATTTCAACGCTGGTTAGTAAGCAAAGAATCGGAATCTTATTTATTAGCACAAGGCCCCCTCTCCTATTTTTATAACTGGAATGATTTGTTTAAACCCAATAAGTTTTGGTTGGCAACCTACGATGAAAGTAAAAAAGAACAGGAAGAAAAATTAGCCCTTGCCGAAACTAAAATTATCGGATTAAATCGCTTTCTTTCTCAAAGTAGAAGAGCCATTCGCCAAAAAAGAAATTTTACACGCTCCTTGGCTGCAGCTGCTTTTATAATTCTTAGCATGTTTACTTTTTGGTCATTAATAGAACGACAAAAAGCGCTTGCACAAGAAAAGCTTGCTAATCAAAAAACACTCGAAGCTGAAAAAAGCAAAGAAGTTGCCTTGGTGAACAAAAGAATTGCTGAATGGCAGCAGAATAAAGCTTTGCAATATGGGCAAGTTGCAGAAAAGGAAAAGAACAAGGCGCTAAGGGCTAAAGATGCTTCAGATAGAGCAAAACAAGAGGCGCTCATGGCAAAGATTGTAGCGGAACAAGAGAAGTTGCGTGCCGAACAACAAACAGTGCTTGCCACTCTGGAAGCCGAAAAAGCCGAAAAAAACAGAACGATTGCAATTGATTTATATGAAAAAGCTACCACAGCGGAGCAAAAAGCAAAACAACTCACCTTAGCTTCTCTGGCTCAAAATCTTGCTTTCAAATCTACGCAGGTGGAAAATGATAATGAATTGCAAGGGCTTCTCGCTTTGCAAGCTTATAATTTTACATTACAAAACAATCAGAATGTTCAGGACCCTGTTATTTATGAAGCTCTTAGAGCCTACTATACAAAGTTTCATCACCCCAAAGGAATTCTTTTTGGAAGTAAATACGGCTCTCATAGTTTTAGTTTTCGTGAACCAAAAAGTTTGGCGCTACTGAAAAATCAAGGAAGTACCAATTCTCCTAACCAAATTGTTTGCGCCGGGAGGTTAGATACAGCAGCATATTACTCTGAGGATGGGGAATTTATAATGAAAAAAGGTATTGCTGTACCGGCTGGAAAGGATAATTTAACAAAAATTTTTTTACTACTAAGTCCCGACGCAACAAAAATAATTAATGGATATCGTGATGGTACAATTTTGCTTTCTCAGCTATCCAATGCATCCAACCAAACATCCTTTACACAAGTCATTTCAACAAAATATGAAATGATTTCTGCGGCTTATAATTCTTCCGGTTCAGCACTTGTTTATGCAAAACAAGATAGCACAATCAATTATGGAGCATTTGAAAAAAATACGTTTAAAGAATTAGGACATTTTAAATCAATCGGCATAACTTCTGCTTTAGCGATATCTCCAAGTGGTTTAATAATTTATTATGGAACCACTTCAGGTGAAATTATTAAATACGACATAACGACCAATCAAGCACAAACAATATACAAGACTAAGATAGGTAATGCATTGTGCTTAGCTCCATTGAATAAAAAAAATGCATTGATAATTGGGTGCTCAAATGGTAAAATACTTTACATCGAGTTATCAACTAACATCACAACAACATTGCTGGATTTAGGAACTATTCCGATAGAAAATATTACCTTCAATCCTTCTGAAACGCTTTTAGCTGCCTCCATTGCCGATAAAAGTATTCGGGTTTTTGATTTAGTAAATAATTATGCAAAACCTATTGTATTAAAAAACCAGAATGATAAAGTACGTTGCTTATTGTTCATTAACGATTCGAAACTTATGGCCGGTGGTAGTGTAGGAAGAATGATTTGGGACTGGGAACTATCCTCTTCAAAACTAGCCGATAATTTATATTCAAATCTGAGCAGAAACTTAACCATAGATGAATGGGAAAAATATGTGGGAAAAGATATTGACTATCAAAAAACTCGTGAAATAGTTAAATGAAAATGAAGAAGCTGATTCAACTGGTCTTACTTTTTGTAATTTTAATCGAGACAGGCATTGCGCAAAATTTGGATACCATTGTGAGTGGTAAAAACTATATCGATGCCTTTAATTTTTATAATCAAGGTCGATATGAAGACGCCTTAAACATTCTCAATGGTCCCCATGCTATTTACAATGATGTTTATGATCAAAATTGGATAATTTTAAAGGGGCAAACCTTTTTAGAGATGAAAGACGCTCTAGCTGCAAATAAAGAATTTACTAAACTAATAAAATATTATCCGAATTATCAGCCGGCTCCACATGTATACCAAGAAGATTTATATACTAACATGCGCTACATTGCCGTGAGTCCTGGTACTTCTATTGGAGCAAAAGTAGCTCGGACATTTCCGATTTTTACAACAAAAAAAGTGTATTCAATATTTGACTCCACTAATTATGATGCCCCTTACAAAATGATAAAAGGCTATTGCTACGCATTTTATATTCAGGAAAACCTTAAAGGCAATTTTGCATTGGTCCTTGATTATGCCTATAATAAAGTTGGATATAATAGAAAGTTAACTCGCAAGGGAATTAACAACTTTGATCTAAAGTATTCTGAAATTATTTATAATAATGAATTAGGGCTTTCTTTAAAAAAGTATATTTTAAAAGATGACTCGAAATTATTGCTAGGACGTAATATTAGTCCAATTCTGCATAACGGTACGGGTCCCTATTTATCTATAGGTGGATATTATTCAAAAATGAGGCAAGCACAGGCTAATGTGGAATTAAACTATCAAAGCACAAACATACAAACCCAATTTATTGAGACAAAGAATTTAACCCGGAACAATATTGATGTAAAAGAAATGCGAAATAAAAAAATTTACGGGATAAGTGCTGCTGTTGGCTCCAGTCTTACAATCAAGCAGGTGGTGGTTTCATTGGAAGTAAAATATTTGTACGCAACTACCCATTTAACTAATTCTGAAAACAAATATGAAAATACTGAGTTGATTTACAATTACTACTATGTTGACAATGATGTAACCTATAGTCGAATTGATGTATCGCTCTCTTTGGCATTTATTCTACATTATAATGTAAAGTCAAAATTTAGATGAGATCAAGAACCCCATTATTACTTTGTGTTTTAATTGCATTTTTTGCAAGTTGCAAAAAGTCTGAAGATACTGTTGAAAATAACATTTCTAATTTTAAATTATTGGGCTTTTCATCCGATGCAATTATTAGTTCGCCCGATAAAAGTTTCTTGCTGGTGAATTACAATACCGGAAAAATTGAAAGTATTAACAACGAGGGGGATGCCTCTTGGGTCAAGGAAAACTGCTTTCATGGATTTAATCCTAACAAACTTTCCTATTTAAAAAACCCTGTGAAATTTGCTTTTAATGAGACTTCTGAGTTGTGTGTCTTTGAATCCATAAAGGATACAAATAACCCGACTGTCCCAAAGCACTTTATGGAACTATCCAAATATGACAAAAACGGAATGCTATTTTTAAAGAAGAAAGTTATGCTCCCCAATGATTTAGATTCCATTACTCTTTTTGATGTGATTTTTGTTGGACAACAAACTATTGTAGCGTTTCGTCAATTGAACGATCTTCATTTCCTAAATTTGAATAATACTGGCGTAGAAATATGGCATCAAGTTCTTTTTTTAAGTACAAACGGTGTTAGACTAGCACTTCTAAATGCCACATCATTTATTGTTTTAAGGGATCAAGTTCCCAATTTATTAATTGAAAATAGAAACCTAAGCGATGGAGCTCTAGCTTTTTCAACATCCTATTCTAGGCAAATTTTCAACGGGGATGGGTCTAACCCTTCAGAATCATTTGCATTATTAGATATCCAAAGCCAGCTGTTAATTGGTGAAAACTCAATTTCCTTTTGTGGAAATAGGGATCATAAAATTAATTCGAGTGAAATTTTCAGTCGAATTTTTATGACTCGAATTAATACACAATCAAATTCCATTAAATCCAATTACATGGAAGAGGGCTCTGATATTGAATGCTTGGGTGGTAACCTTGCAATCGGTGCCGATGGAAAAGAAAAACTTATTGGATTATTTGAAGAAAACAGCGCTTCTTTTTACCCTATTCAATTTAATTTGGAGGATGTGCAGGGTGCTGCTGGTTGTAAAATTACAAGTGCTAAAATTAAAGATCTAACAAACTGTTTTCCACTAGCATTAACTGTCAATGACGATGGAACATTAACCATAGTCGGAAAAAAAGGAACAATGCCTGAATATGTTCCGCTTCCTTACGTTCTTAAACCAAAATTTTATAGCCAACAAACTTTTCTAATCCGCATTAAATTATAATTGCCGTTTTCTATTATCATACTTTCCAAAATTGTTACTAGACACTCGCTACGAATATTTCTCACCCATTTTACCAAAATAAAAATAAGCCAGATTAAACTGGTATTTTTTCATTTTGCATTTCCCCTCAAATTTCTTATACTTGAAATTAATTTTTCGTTTGAACGGATATGACCACCAATGAAATTAATGTATTTCTGGCGCAATGTGGAACTGAACAATTAGCCGTTCGCAGCGAATTAGCTCAAGTGCTTAAAAGTGCAGGGATGACTGCTATTCCTGATGCTGCAATATTTGATGTCGGCGCGAATGCAAGTGAACTTACTTCGCAAATTGCACTTGCCCATTGTTCGGTACATATTTTATTTCCACAGTATGCTCCTGTGTTGAGTGATGGAGTTTCACTTGCAAAACTGCAATTGGAAGAAGCAAAAAAAGCATTGTCCAATAAACCTGATTTTCGACAATTTATTTGGCTTCCCCCTTCCACAAATATCCTAAATCTCGATAACCAGCAATTGGCATTTATTACCGAGGTACGCAACAACATCACCAAAAATATGATTTTCACCAATTCAGGATCCGCTATTCAATTGGTTGATGATATTCGTTCCATTATGGAAAAGAAGGAGGAGGTGGCTTACAACTTAAATCATACGGACATTTTCCTTGTTTCGAATGAACTCGATGAAAGCGAAGCCAAAGAAATTATGGATATGCTTAGTGACATTGTGCCGGTTGAAAATTTGAACATTATTCAAGATAGCGATATTGACTATTCAGAATTGTGTAAACAACAAATCTCAAAAAGTAAATTAGCGGTTATTTATTTTAAGGAAACAGCCGATTGGGCATTGCCTTTTGCTCAGCAAGTGTGGAAAAAAATTGGCGGGGCAACATCACACACACCTATTTTATTAATTGGGGATGAAGATCCCGACACGAATATGAATAAAACATTTAGAGCGCCAAAAGTGGTTTCTTTAATTGTTGCCGGTGAATTAATTCCGCTGGAGATTAAGGTGCAGTATGATAAGGTAATTAGCCTAACAGCATAGTTATATGGAAGAAGAAAGAATTTGTCCCTACCCCGGTCTCCGCCCATTTAACGATGATGAATCCATTTTCTTTCGAGGAAGGGAGCGCAATATTGAAACCATAATTGAGCTCTTCGAAAAGAAAAAATTTATGATGCTTACCGGTGCTTCCGGAGATGGTAAGTCATCGCTGGTGTATGCCGGAGTGGTTCCACAAGCAAAAGCAGGACTTTTTAAAGCGAAATATAACAGCTGGGCGGTAGCCGATTTTCGTCCGGAGCGCACACCTTTGGATAACCTTGCCCGTTCACTCAATAATTTTTTTAAATACGAAAGTGTTGATGAGTTAAAAAAAGAGTTGGGATTTGGATTTTCATCTTTAGTTAATCTTTATAAAAAATCTCAACTCTATATTCATCCTGAAGGTGATGCTTGGCTGCAAGCTGATGAAGCTAAAAAGAAGCAATTAAAACGCAAAGCCGCAAATCTTTTAATCATAGCAGATCAGTTTGAAGAATTTTTCACGAACAGTGAAAATTACAACAATGGTATGGCTTCGGTGGAATCGCAAGCTGTAATAAATATTTTACTTGAAACTGCAAAAACTGCGCTTGCCGAAGATCTTCCCATTTATATCATTTGTACGATGCGGTCCGATTATATCGGACAGTGTGCTGCGTTTAGAGGATTGCCGGAGTACATTGGATTTTCACAATTTTTTGTTCCCCGTTTAAAACGCAGTGAAATACAACAAGTAATTGAGGAACCGGCGCAATTAAACGGAGATTCAATTAGTAGCCGATTATCACAACGCTTGTTGTTTGATATTACTGAAGGCTATGATCAATTGCCGATTTTACAACATGCCTTAAATCAAATCTGGAAAATTGCAGGGAACGGAAAAGAGGAAATGGACTTACTTCATTATGCAATGGTAGGTGGATTGCCTTCTTCAGAATTGCCGAAAGAAGATAAGGGGAAATTCGATTCATGGTTCCAACAATTGCCGGTGTTTAAAAAACAACTTTTTTTAAAGCCCTCTCTCGAAAATATACTAAATGCGCATGCAGATGAATTGTTGGAAATTGCCTTTTCGAGATGCAAAGTCAAAAATCCAAGCATCGAAGAAAAAATTGATAGCGAAACCGCTAAACAAATTATCCAAAGCACATTTAAATGTTTAACTAAAATTGACGATGCAAGAGCCGTTCGGAACAGAATGACCTTGCAAGAAATAAGTGACATCATTAACAATCCCGCAATTGATGTAAAAATTGTTGGAAAAGTGCTTGATATTTTCCGAGAACAAGGCAACACATTTATTAAGCCCTTTATCACCGATGATCCGGATACGTTAAAAACACATAAGCACACCATACTTGATATTACCCACGAGAGCCTCATCAGAAACTGGGACATCCTTAAAATTTGGGCAAAGGAGGAACACGATAATTTATTAAACTTTCAGGATTTTAACAAGCAACTGCAACGCTGGATTAATAGCGATAAAGACGCCGGTTACCTGCTCCCAATTGGCTCCCTTACCTTTTTTGAAAACTGGTATATTTCCTGTAACTCCAATAAATACTGGCTTGCGCGATATAATGAACAAGATATTCCTTTTGAATTAAAACTAGCTCATGCGGAAGTGCTATTAGAGCAATCGAAAGAGTTCATTAAAAAAAGTGCCCGAAAATTATTTTTTACACGCACTGTAATAAAGTATGGGGCCAATAAACTAATCGCCTATTTTGGTTTATTGCTTTTAATTGCTGCTTGTACATTTTATTATTTTGATTTCAAAAGAAAACAAAATGACTATGTTATTCACGACGTCTCTGAGAAGGGATTGGCACTGCTTCATTCTAATCAAGTTAAGGAAATTGTAAAGGCCAAATTTCTTGTTAATTATGAGCGCCTTCATCCGGGAAGTGCCGAGCAAATATTAAATAATCTTAAGAATGACACCCTGGCTTTTGATGTAGCCAATGAAACATTTCTCCTCATTAATAATTTCAACATATCTGAAAAAAACGAAGCGAATCCACTCATTAAACGTATTGTCAGATACATGGACAGTGTGCTTACCAAAGAAGAAAATAAATCTAGAATACAAGCTTCTAAAATTGTATCACGAACAAATGTATTTTTAAAAATATGCACCTTCATTAATTACCAAAGTGCATCTGCATTTATTGATACGGTAATAAAGGGCCATGTTGAATTCCTAGAAAAATATATTTTTCAAACACTTGAACATCCATCAACAATCAATACAGAGCAATTCAATGAAAGCACCGAATTGCTCCTTACGTTATCGAATTGCAAACCTGAAACGATTGAAAAATTTTTAGACAAATTGTCTCCCTTTACAGAAAAAGGATTGAAAAATTTTAATGCCTTTTATCCAAAATCCGAAAAAATACAAGTAGTTTGGAATGGCTACCTTTCTCATAAAGGCGGTTATCAAATTCTTGCCAATTTTTATGCAAGCCTAGGAGATTACAACAATCTTAATAAATGTATTGATAGCCTCACAAAAAACAACAGTGAATATAAAAATTACTGGAATCAAAGCATCGGAAACATTATTTGTTACTTGGTTAAATATAACCAATTGACAGATTCTGGTTTTGATGGTTTTTTGACAAATTATTTTAACTATTCTGGATCTGATAAGGAACAATTTTTAGAATCTTTTTTGAATAACATTTTTTATGGCCCATTGGAAATTGATATTATACTTAACGAAAGATTTCCTTTTCAAATAAATTTAATACCACTTGTTACACAAAAATGCAATTTGGATTTTATCTGGAGTGCTGTTCTCAAAAATATTAAAAACTCAAAAGAAACATCGATTGACCAGCTGAATTTGAATTTAGCACTTCATTATAAGTTTTTGGGAATTGTCGCCTCAAATTATTCTAACGATTCCGTTAAAGCCAATGAATATTTTGATACCGCAATGAATTTTTACACTAAAATTAAACAAGAATTTTTAAATGAAGATTATAATTTTTACCAGGAATCCGGACAAAGGAATAAGAGTGCTGAGAAAATCACAAACTCAACCGCTTTTTTGTATCCAACTGTAATTCGTAAAAATGGATATAAACCACTTTATTATATTTATAGTGCTACTAAAAAAACTAAAATCTTTCCCTTTTTTGATTATCTCATTTCAAAGAATAAGACATCGCTTTATAAAAGTGAAGATGACTTAAAATCACTCGAAACGTTTATATATCAATACGCTAATTTAAACAAATACAATAATTATACATACCAGCAACCACAACTAAATTATAAATATTTTAATACAGTACTAAATGAAATTAATAAGAATATAACTGCTGACAATCTAATAAATAGGTATTTTGTTTATCTAATATGGATAGATAAAGCTTTTGAAGAGGGTGATACTTCACAAGCAATGAAAATTTACAATGAATCTAAGTTAGCTGATCGCCTATCAAAAGATTTTCAAAAACAAGAAGAACCGCGTGGAGAAGTGAACACTCAATTGGTTATAAAACTCGCAAAAAACCTTGCTATCCACAACCAAAAAGCCGCATCCTTTAAAATTACGCGATGTCTTGAAACTAGTTGGGATAAACGAAATGCCCTTATTGATATTTGCTTCGCCTTGCAGGAATCAAGCTCAGCAGAAAATACTTTTATTTACTTAGATACCTTATTTAAAGAAATTGTGCAGCGACCAAAATTTGGAATGAAACTTTTTAGGGCCTTGGGAGCTATTGGAGGGCAGCCGTTATATAATGTTTCCATGAATATTTATAAAGATATTGATGATAAGTTAAAACCCAGAGCACTTAATAACTTTATTCGTGGAATCGCAGCCAGCGGGTCATATTACAGGGCTTATTCCTATATTCCGGAATATGTTTCTAGAGTAAATGAATTAGATCTTTATAATGAAATTTTGCACGCTGAATTTGTAAGGCGATTAACTTTTGAAAAGAAAATAATGGAGCACTATTGGGATTTTTATGAAATGAGTAATTATGGTCCATATATCCCACAAAATTACGAGTTCGAAGTAGAGCATTTTGATAGATTCTCAGACTAATAATACCATAGAACATGAAAAGTCTAATTAAAATTCAAAATGGAATCATTCTTTTACTTTGCCTCTGCATCCTCGGCTTCTTTGCCAACTGGGCACACAATGATTATGGACTAAAACTAGTCGGGATTTCATTGCTTTTAATTAGTTGTTGTTTTGCCGGTATTGCATTTCTTTTTATCCGACACAAACCAATTTATAGAGAATGCTTTCTTATTTTATATTCCCTTTTGCTTTTGCTTGCCTTTTTTAATAAGGCTAATTTGCCGGAAGCGGTATTTGTTTTTACGGCACTTGCAGGGCTTTTCGGGCCTACTCTTTTCATACCCTTATGGATTACTGTTACTGAACGAAAACAAACTAACAAAACACCATTAATTGAATATTATTTCACCCTTTTTCTATCCTTTTTTTGCCTTGGTAATTTTTACAAAATATATCACTTATCAGGCGCTGCACAGCTTACGGTTTGTGGAGCACTTTTAATAATACCTGTACTAATTTACATTGTGAGAATGTTGCGTTTTGAAATCAAACAATTTCCCTATTCAACGTTGGCACGGCTATTTCTACATCTGTTTGTTTCCTTAAATATTTTAGGTTATCTTTTTTTAACACAACATTGGCCGGGAGGTAAGCTTTTGGTTTATGGTTCATTTACGATTCATATTTTTCTACTCACCTGCTTACTGTTTATGAAGTTTAAAAAACTAGCCCTTGCCGCTTGGTGGAAGAGTGTTTTTTGGTCAATTCGCATCAGTTTTGTTTGTCTTTCAATAACCTCCCTGCATTATATTTTACTTAAAAACAAAATTGCTCCCGGCATTTATTCTTCTGCTTATCCGCCGGCTTTGCAACACCTCTGGGAAAAATCCAACCAGATAACCAAACAAGGAATTGAGAACGACAAAAAAGCAGATGTGTATTACGACAATTATCTAAATTTCTTGAATAACCGAGAAGCGGCTCAGCAACAAAACAATCAGCCATGAGCGCACTTCTAAACCAATTTTTACCTCTTGTTTTACTTTTTTTGGTGATGGTGCTGCTCAACTATTTTCATTCCCAAAAAGCAAAAAAACAAAGCGAAAAACACAGTTCCGAAAAAGCTTCTCTCGAAACAAAAGTCACTGAACTTAGCGCAGTTGTTAGCTCCCACACCACCGAAAAACAACAACTCGAATCCGAAAAACAAAAACTGGAAGAAAAAAATAAAAAGTTTTTCGCCATGAGTGAAACCGTTTACAAAGAAAAAAAACGGGTAGACGAAGAGAATGAAAAACTACTTTTGGAAAAGGAAAAACTCGCTGCCGAAAAAGCGAAAGTAGATGAAAAAGTAAAAAAGTTGTGGAGCCAAAGTACCGCCATCCACAAGGAAAAGGAAAGAATTAATCAACTCAAGCTGGAGATTGAACAAAAGCATACCGAAATTATGGATAGCGTGAATTACGCACAGCGTATTCAAGAAGCCATACTCCCCGATAAAAAAGAAATTGTGTGGCACCTGCCCGATTCCTTCATTTTATTTCAACCCAGAAATATTGTTAGCGGCGATTTTTATTGGTTTACGCACAAAAATGGTAAAAGTATTATTGCCGCTGTAGATTGCACCGGTCACGGCGTTCCGGGTGCATTCATGAGCATGATTGGAAATACATTGCTCAATCAAATCGTAAACGAAAAAGGCGTCACTGAACCGGCAAGTATTTTAAATTTATTGAACGATGAAGTCAATACTTCACTTAAGCAAACTCAACAAGATTCGCAATCACGCGATGGAATGGATGTTGCTATTTGTAGCTTTTATCAAAAATCATCGAATGAGTTTTTAGTAGAATATGCAGGAGCAAACCGCCCACTTTATTTGATACAAAACAATAGTCTCCTCGAAACTAAGGCAAATAAATTTCCTATTGGCGGATTAAGTTATGAGGTAGAAAAAGTGTTTACCAATCATACTTTTTCCTTGGGAAAAAATAATTGTGTGTATATCGCCAGCGATGGGTATGCCGATCAGTTTAATGCACTTGGCAAAAAACTCATGACCAAAAAATTTAAAGAAGAATTACTCTCGATACACACCAAATCAATGGAGGATCAAGGCGCACACCTTCGCAATTTTATCGAAAATTGGCAAGAACAAACCGAGCAAACGGATGACATTCTTGTAATCGGAATCAAAATCTAAAATTCGATTCCAACCTCGCGACATACACTAGGCATTACGGTTAATCACTTTTTCGGACACCAAAAGGAATACTCGCAAACAGTTTCAGCAGCCGCTTAAACACATCAAAATAAAGTGTAAGCGCCAAACTCAGCGACATCAACCAAATAACTAAAATGTTTACCCAAAAAGTTGGATAATAGTTTCCAAAAATTGCCTTTTGCGGAGCATAAAACTGCGCACGAATAAAGCGATCGGAGGGACCATCTTTAAAAATAGGATCTCCTGTGGCAACTAACTCGCCGTCTTCAATTATAACTGGCTCTGCATCCGGATTTGAATTCTTAACAGCTTCCTCCAATTTCTTGTTTTGATAGGTGTTCAACAAGTGCTGGTATTCAGCCTTTCCAGCATCAGTTGTTTGAAAACTTCCAATCCATTCATCTTTCTCCTTTTGAGCCTTGTCATAAATACTTGCATAGTTTGATTTTATTTCATTCAAAACCATTTTTAATTTATGAGAATCAAAACCAACAAGGCTAGCAAACGATTTAGTATCCATGCTAAGCGTAGGCAGTAAGACTTTTTCTTTTGACAATTCATGTGTTACAATACTCAATTTTTCTTGTGCCTTAGCGGGATTACCTTGCTTTGCGCTTTCAATCTCGTCTATTAATTCATTCATTTTTGAATACCAATACACCTTTTTATACCCTGCAGAGCTAATCGCTTTTTCAAATTCAAACAATGGTTTTTCATACTTGTTGGCAGCAAACTGATTTACTGCAAGTCCTTCAAACGCCCAACGAGATGTCATTACTTCTCCCCAAAACGGAACAACCGACTGGCTCGAAATTTTAGGATTTAATTCTTCAAATTTTACAATCACACCACTAAGTAAAATCTGTGGAATCAACAAAAATGGGATTAAAATATAAATGGTTATGGCCGAATTAAATGTGGCTGAAATGTTTAATCCTAGCATGTTTGCAAAGCAGGAGGTACTAAATAAAATCAGCCAATAGTCCACATACATATCCTTAATTTCTAAAATATAATTGCCGATTAACACGAACAAAATCGTTTGAATTGCAGATAAGAAAAACAAAAAAGTAATCTTACTCAGCAAATAACTTCCTTTACTTAAGTTGAGAAATGATTCGCGTTTTAAAATTTTTCGGTCTCTTATAATTTCTTCTGCACTCACTGTAAGTCCTATAAACAAAGCAACCAGCACGCACATAAATAAATAAGCCGGCAAGTTTTTATTTTCGTAAAAAATATATTCGCCACTGCTTTTGTAATACTTTATTAAACTGGCAAGCAAGAGCGCAAGAAGCGGTGCTTCTAACAAGTTAATAAATAAATATTGTGTATTCGATACTTTTGAAAGTACATTCCGCAAACTAAATACTTGAAACTGTTTAAAGAAGCTGGGTTTCTGAAAATTATTCGCAATTTTTTGCTTCTTTGTTTGACCTGAATCAATACTCCCATCCAGTTTCGATTCCTTAAAATATTCGTTCCATTCTAAGGGCGAAATTCTTCGCTCGCGCGTTTGATTTCCGTTTTCATCCAACACCTTTGCCTCAATAATATTAAAAACCTGCTCCGGATTCACATTGCCGCAATACACACATTCACTTTCGTTGGCGTTGATGTGGTTCACAGTTGTTTTAAAATAAATCAACGATTCCACCGGGTTTCCATAGTAAATAGGATACCCGCCGGTGTCGAGCAACAAAAGCTTATCAAACATTTTAAAAATATCAGAAGAAGGTTGGTGTATAACAACAAATACCAATTTCCCCTTTAAGGCTAATTCCTTTAGCAAATCCATAATGTTTTCGCTGTCGCGGGATGATAAACCGGAAGTAGGCTCATCCACAAATAACACTGCCGGTTCTCGAATTAATTCTAATGCAATATTGAGTCGTTTGCGCTGACCTCCACTAATGGTTTTATCCAACGAATTTCCTACTTGCAAATCCTTCGTTTCAAGCAAACCCAAATCGCTCAATTTGTCGCACACCAATGCATCAATTTCAGCATCACTCCACCCTGCAAAACACAATTTCGAATTGTAAAATAAATTTTGATAAACACTCAATTCATCTATCAGCAAATCATCCTGAGGCACATAACCGATAAT
This sequence comes from Bacteroidota bacterium, assembly GCA_016721765.1. Taxonomy (NCBI): domain Bacteria; kingdom Pseudomonadati; phylum Bacteroidota; species Bacteroidota bacterium. The sequence continues at coordinate 1,375,946 of JADKHO010000001.1, read as the reverse complement.
ACCTTCCAATTCTTTTTTCTCCGTGTGCAAGTTAAAGCCGTTCACCAACACTTTTCCCTTCGAAGGAAAATTATTCCCATTCAAAATATTTAACAAAGTAGATTTGCCGGCACCACTTCCGCCCATGATTCCAATTAGCTTTCCCGAATGTTCCGAAAAACTCAAATCATGCAAACCCCGTTTTCCATTTCTAAAATTATATTCCAAATGTTGTGCTTCAAATTGAATACGGCTTTTGCCGGAAGCACTCAAAAAGCAACTTACTATATCGCTGTAATAAATGGGCAAAACCTTATGGCTCCGAATGGAAGAACCTGGTGATAAAATATAAATCTGACCCAACAGAATGGCCTGACCATTCAATAAAAGCTCCGCTTTTCCAAAATAACGTAACAGGTATATTCCTACACTCTTAACCTGTAAGACTGCAATTTCGCCCGGTATCGACTCTGAATAAATAAATTTTACATGCCCAAGTTGCGGGTGTGTTTGGCTAATCACCAACCAATCGGATGCATCATCCAACTCATATACACTGGGACGTGCAGCGAGTTGAAGAATCTGAGCCAACTCTTCATCCGGAATATTAAACGACGAAGATACAGTGCTCACAAACTCCATTTCTTGTTCAGAAATTGATTTGTTCGTGCTGACAAATTCCACCAGATTAATAAGCACAACTAACTTTTGCTTTTGCGTAAGAGCTTCGTTAATTTGATTACATATTACGATTACCTTAACAGAACTTACGGCCAGCCGCCGCTTTTTCTTTTCACCCTCCGCCCCATCATTCTGTTGTTTCAAGAAGGAGTCATACAAGGAAAGATATTCTTTAACCTGTTCCTTATTGAGCTGCTGCCTCAAAAAAGATTCAACCACTGTGCGTGATTGCTGAGAATCCTCTTCGCTTTGCGCTATAATAGCAAAGAGTTGCATCAAGGCTTTTAAAATCTTTTCGCTCATATAGGTATAAAAAAAAGCTTTGAAGCATTTACTTCAAAGCTTAAAAATAAGTGTTTTTGTGAATATTACTTAACTCACCATTTTAGCACGAATGGAGTTGAGTTTAGCTGAAATTTTTTCTATCGTTGCCTTATCAATATCAGCCGACTTAATTTCTTTATACATTCCTGCAAGTTCTTTAAACTCAGCAATCAGTCCTTTAAAATCCTTTTCTTTTTCAAATTCGCCAAGTAATTTAACTAAGCTTTCTGCATGAATATTTTGTTCATATACTTTCTGAAAAAGCGCTTCATTGGCTTTGTTTTTCTCGGCATTTTTTAATAAGCTAAGAGTGATGTATTGGCTTTCAATCCAGCTTCCTGTAAGAATTTGAGTAGCCGACAATAAACGCTCATTGCTGCGTAAATAATTATCCGTTTCTGCGTATACTGCATCCATTACATGATTAATGGAATCTTTGTTGTCGATGTTTTGCTCCATACGAGATCCTGCAATGCGGTTAAAACTATCCCCTGCATCTAATTTTTGCGCCAAATCCTTCGATACAATAAAGAATTTTTTCACATCAGAATATTGCTCATTACTCGACAAGTAAATTAAATCCACCACGTAAGCGCCATAATTTAAACCCCGTTTAGTGCTGGTTTGATATTTCGATAGGTTCTCACTTGGGTTAAGCAAACCTTTATCGAAAGTAAGCCCACTTTTAGGCAACATATCTATAATTTCAAAAGGTGATGGGATATTGGCAATAGCCATGTGAAATTTAAAATCGGCCAACTCATTTTCAGGCTGTGTGGTAGCTGCAGCTACTGTATCACTTTTAGCTTCGGTGCTTTCTGTTGCAGGCGCTGATTCTTTCGAACCTCCACATGAAGTAAGCGCAATCAGTGCCGAAATAAATAAAATTTTCTTAACCATAAGTTGTTTTTTGAATTGATTATTGAAATGAAATTATATTGAAGGGTACTTTAATAATTGATTTATAATCTTCGCCGGCTTCCTGCATGTCTTCGTCTTCTTCGTTGTGAAGCCAGTTTATCTCAACTTCTCCCTTTCCTGATTTATGAATGGATTCAAGCTTTTTAAAAAAATCGACCACACTTTTTGAGGAACTTGTATTAAAATAATCCATTTGAATGTTCAACACTGTTTTACCGGCCGGTTGTTCCATATATGCGTTTAGCCAATCAAACATTGCCTTGTAAAACACAGTTGAGTTTTCAGGTATTGATTTACCCTTCATTTCAAAAACTCCTGAATCGGGATTAAGATTCACTAAGGGCGTTCGCGGTGTTGATTCTAATCGAAAAGTATCCACAATTTTTCCGTTGATTTGATTTCAAAGATAATTTTTTGAATCAGAATAGCAAAAAGTCAAGGAAAAACACAAACAACTCACAAAACAAACAAACTTAATGCTTGTAATCTCTTATTGTAAGGCAAATAGCGGTGCACTTAAATACCTTCATTTTGGAGTTGTTTCGCTTAAAAAAATCAGCCCCATAAATTTTATGTTTCTTTGCAGTTGTTAACGCTACTATGTCCGGTATTTATATTCACATTCCTTTTTGCTTGCAGGCTTGCTCTTATTGCGATTTCCATTTCAGCACTTCTCTTCAAAACAAAGACTCGTTTTTAAAAGCACTCGAAAAAGAAATTAAACTGCGCTCAAATTACCTTAGCACTTCCGATACAATTGAAAGTATTTATTTTGGCGGAGGCACGCCATCCTTGCTTTCCGCAGAAGAATTGCTGCGCATTTTTGAACTCTTGCATACACATTTTACGATTTCCTCGGATGCTGAAATTACGTTGGAAGCAAATCCCGAAGATTTAAGCAACGAAAAAGTTCGTGACTTTAAAACAACTCCAATAAACCGATTCAGTATTGGTATACAATCCTTTTTTGAAGCCGATTTAAAATTTATGCATCGTGCACACTCCGCTGAACGAGGAATAAACGCTGTGAAAACAGCTCAAGTTGCCGGTTTCGAAAACATCAGCATCGACTTAATTTACGGCACACCCACCCTTAGTAATGATAATTGGAAAATAAATTTACAACAGGTATTTGATCTGCAGGTGAAGCACATTTCGGCATATTGCCTCACCATAGAGGAAAGAACAGCCTTACACAAACATATTGCTTCGGGTAAAGTGCAAAATGTGGAAGACGAAAAAAGTGCGCAACACTTTGAAATACTAACAGAAGCTATGCAGAAGAATGGTTTTATTCAATACGAAATCTCAAATTTTTGTACTGAAAATAATTACTCCCGACACAACAGCAACTATTGGAAACAAAAAAAATATATAGGGTTAGGACCCTCTGCGCACAGCTATGATGGTGCTTCTCGCCAATGGAATGTGCGCAACAATGCACTATACATTCGTAGCCTCGAAAAAAATGAATTGAACTTCGAAAGAGAAACATTAACTCGCGAGCAAAACTATAATGAATACATCATGACCAGTATTAGAACCATCTGGGGCTGCGATTTAGTATATATCCAAAAAGAATTCGGAACCGATTTACTTAACTTCCTTAAAAAAGAGGCAACAACGCACTTTACCTCAGGCAATATAATCGAAAAAGAAAATCAGATATTCCTCACCGAAAAAGGAAAACTCCTAGCAGACAAAATTGCCAGCGATTTATTTTTCACCGATAAGCTAGCTTAACACCCCCAAGCAAAAATCAATAAATTAAAAGTTTCAATTCTTTGAATCAGAAATAATCTGTTATCCGACCCATTCGTTAATCTGTAACCTACTCCTTTCGTAAATTCGTAACCTTTCGTTAATCCGTAACCATCACCTTTCGTAAATTCGTAACCTTTCGTTAATCCGTAACCATCACCTTTCGTAAATTCGCAACAATTCGTTAATCCGTAACCAACACCTTTCGTAAATTCGCAACAATTCGTTAATTCGTAACCATCACCTTTCGTAAATTCGTAACCAATTCGTTAATTCGTAACCATGAATATTGAAGATCTCCGTGACTATTGCCTAAGTAAAAAAGGAACCGAAGAAACCTTGCCTTTTGGACCGGATACACTTGTTTACAAGGTTATGGGGAAGGTCTATTTATTGGCGGCACTCGAAGCTAAGCCACTTCAGTTTAATGTAAAATGTGATCCCGAAAAAGCAATCGCTCTTCGTAACCAGTACACCTGTGTCCTGCCGGGTTATCACATGAATAAAGTACATTGGAACACCATACTTGTTGACGGCACACTTTCCCTTTCTCAGCTAAAAGAGCAAGTGGATCATTCCTATGATTTGATTGCTGGAACCTTAAGCAAAAAACTCAAAGAAGAATTAATAAAGTTAATGTGATCGCTAAACTTAAGTTTCATGCTACTATCTTTGCATGAGAAGAAACTTATATTATTTTGACGACGCCTCACCTTCTTCAAATTTTCTAAAATATTGCATACAAATAAATGCAACAATAATACTGGCTGCTGAACCTTCAAGTAAAATCACTATAGAGGGCATAGAACTGATAAAGTTTTGTGTGCTTTTCAAAAGCAAATCAGCCATTTCAGCATCGAACTTACTGTAGAAATAAGTGAAAATTGAAAACAATAAAAAGGAAAATAATCCGGTAAAAAATCGGTAATCAAAACATTCAAAAAAGAGAGATATGCATGCTGCCTCTTTATAAGGTGACTTATCTCGTAAAATCCAACCGTTGCAAAAATGAGATAATTTACCATTCGTAGCTCTGTAACATGCAGTAAGCCAAAAACCTTCATAAGCAGCAGAAAGGCTATGTAAAAAACGCAACAAATGGATCCATACTTTAAAATCGTATTTCTCAGCGTAATGGCTGAAATAGTTGCTTCTTGATTGTGATATGCTAACATAGGTGACATGGTTTAGGTGAATACTAAGGCAATTAATCTTTTCCAAATGTATAGGGTCAAATGGCTTATTCACTTACAACTTTTCTTAAATAAATTACAAAATTATCACCTTATCAATTCGCCGATATTGCGATTACTTTAAAAGCATTTCTTATAAAAACAATGCAATAGGTGTATCTGGTGTAAATAAAAAAACCTCTCTAAAGCTATGCATAGAGAGGTTTTTGCTCAATTAAACTGTCCTACCCAAACAATTTAACCTTGCGAAACAAAAGTGCAGTGCTGTCTTTACTTTTGCTTTATATAATTTCCTGAAAACTTTATGTAATTTCCACTTTTAATTGGTGCAAGCTTTATTTCTTGATTGTATCCACTTTTGCTTTAGTATCTTTCTTTGCACCTGCTCCGTAACCGATACCTGACCCAACGGCTCCACCAATTATTCCGCCCACAGCAGCGCCTTTACCTTTATCTTTACTAATAATTGCTCCGGCGGCAGCACCACTTAAAATTCCGGCACCAGCCCCAATCAAAGAACCTTTGGTGGTTTTACTCATGCGTTTCTTCTTGGTTTCACTACTCGATACAGTTGAATTTGTAACGGTGGCATTTTGTTCCGTTTCTTGCCTCGAAATATCGGCTGCTTTCACTTTGCTCATCGAATCAATAATATTTTGCTTCAATGCAGCTTCGCGATTCGCCTGATTTACCGAATCCATAAGCACCTTTTTTGCCAGCTCCACTTCTTTATTTGAGCTGCTACATGCCTGCATAATAAATAGGGTGCTTAGCCACATTAAAAAATAAACAATACCGGGTTTTCTTAAATTTTTCATTAATCAATAGTATTAATTTTGTGTTTGTTTTGTAAGGAAGTAGTATTTGTATAAGATGATTTGTTCCATATAACGCGTAAATGCCGCGTTCCGTTTTGGGTAAAATCGCAGGATCCCTTCTCATTAGTGAGAAGTAATCCGCTGTTTGAATTCTTGTTAGAAATATTCATTCTTCCGGGATTGAAACAAACCACATAGGTATTTCCATTTTCTTTCACAACATTACTTTTACTTAAAGGAAGCATTCCGGTAAACCCAAAAGATGCCCTTACAGGCAGCACGCCTAATGTGATTTGCTTTGCCCATATAACACTAAACAATCCGGCAAATAGTAGGAAAAATAAAACTAAAACCGCAAACGCTTTTTTATGGAGAGACGGTGCCTGATGCGAGTGATTAATCATTTTTTTAGATATTAAAATCGATTTTGTCCATTTGATAGGTAAACTTTTTACAATGCAAAGGTCAACTCCCCCCAAGGATTTTGATTTATATAATTCTAAAAAAAAGTTGCTTCTTTATATGGATGGGTGCACTTCTTTTAATACATCGGCATCTTGTAATACACATGCATGGCTCAATTTTCTTGAGTTATGCTATTTGAATTCTTCACTGTTTAGTGCTGCACAGCTTCTCCCAATATGCGCTTCGGCTGCAATTCTTGAACTTTTCTGAGATTAAATTTTTGTATGGCATTGGCCTCGATGTGCTCAATGGCTTCTCGAATGTCGTCTGTTAACAAAAATAATTTGCGATCCTCTTCTGTTATGGTCTTATCTTTTACCATCCCATCCAAATGTTCCATCAGTTTTGCATGGTAGGCTTTTCCCATCACCACTACCGGAAAATTTTTCATTTTATGGGTTTGAATGAGTGTAATGGATTCAAAAAATTCATCCAGTGTGCCGAATCCGCCCGGCATCACCACAAAAGCAAAGGAGTATTTATATAACAGCACCTTTCGAACAAAAAAATATTCCATTTTCACCCAACGGTCAAGATACGCATTGTGCTGCTGCTCCACAGGTAGAGTAATATTGCAGCCAACTGATTTTCCATTTACATCCTTTGCTCCTCTATTTGCTGCTTCCATTAATCCCGGTCCACCACCTGTCATTACAGTAAACCCAATGTGTGCTAATGCTTCTCCCATTTTTCGGGTCATATCGTAATAAGGATGACCTTCTTTAAATCGGGCTGAACCAAACACGGTTACACATGGGCCTAAAAAATGAAAGGTGCGAAATCCCTTAATAAATTCAACGAATACCTTAAAAGCAAAACCAAGCTCTTTTATCCTTGAGCGCGGCCCCTCTAAGAACAAATGCTCGTCAGTTTTTTTCTGTTTCATAGTTACTCCATTTTGCGGCAGATTACCTTTTTACAAAAGTGTGACTTTAGATTGAAACTTTTCATTATTCACAGTATTAAGTAAATGTATGATATTCATCACTTATGAAAGCCCGCATTGAACTTAGCTTTGTGACTCTTATACGAAAACATGAAGGCTAAAATAATTCGAATTCCAGTACTACTAGCTGTACTATTTTTATTTTCAACTTGTGCCTACAATACGATAGATCCAGGCATTTGCTTTCAGGAAAATGTTTTGCCCATCTTTGTATCCAGGTGCAGCATGAGTGGTTGCCACAACAGTAAAGACCACGAAGCGGGTTATGACTTATCCACCTACGAAGGTATTATGAAAGGTGTTAAAGCGAATCATCCTTTCCAAAGTGAAGTTTACACAACCATTCGTGGCAATAATCCATCCATGCCTCGTGGGCAAAAGCTTAGTTCTTTGGAGGTGGATTATATTAAAATTTGGATAAAATCAGGTGCACAAAATACTTCCAATTGCCTTAGTTGTGATACCATTGATTACAGCTACACTTCGCGGATTGAACCTTTGCTCACCAATTGGTGTAAAGGTTGCCACAATGCATCAACCGCCGGTGGAGGTTTCGATTTCTCTAGCTATTCAGGTGTTGCCGCAGCAGTAAACGGGAATAAACTAATGGGCTCTCTTAATCACCTCAGCGGATTTGCAGCTATGCCCCAAAATGCCGATAAAATGAACGATTGTTCCATAAGTACCATTCAAAAATGGGTAGACAATGGCTTTCCCAACAATTAACTAAAATTGCAACTAAGAGCTTGTTTATTATTCGGCATAAAAACTACACGTGTTATTGTCGCTGCCTTTCGGCCGAAGTCTTTACTTTTGAAGACTGCATTTCCACACTATTTTTACATATATAATTTTAATTTTGTCCTTCCAAATTTGATGCAACGTCTTTCTGAATCTGCCTAGACGAGCACAATTACTTAATTCATGGAAAAGGCTTTAGTCAATAAAAAATTCCTGCTCGAAAAATATCCCGGCAAGGGTGGATGGACATTCGCACGCATCAATGGAATTATAAAAACAGCAAAAACTCCATTTGGATGGAAAAAGGTGAAAGGTACTATTGACGGTTACGAAATTCGCAAATACCATTTGATGCCAATGGGCGACGGCAATTTTTTCCTTCCGGTGAAAGCAGAAATACGAAAAGCCATTCACAAAACAGAAGGAGATCGCGTGCACATTGTGCTATATCCAGATAATGAACCACTACATGTGCCTGAAGAAATGCTACAATGCCTGCAAGACGAACCACTTGCTTTGCACTTTTTTATGTCTCTTTCCGAAAGCGAAAAAAATTTTTATATCCAATGGATTTATTCTGCCAAGCAAGAACAAACAAAAATTAACCGAATGGCAAAATCCATCAACCGCCTTGCCAAAGGGCTAAAGCTGTATGCTCCCGAAATTAAAACATAAAAATATACTTAGCTATTGCCCAATGTCCTATCTTTGAACTTAAATTCTACACCATTAAATGAATCGCTTAATCCGATATTTTCTTCAAGGCTTACTTTTTACAGTACCTATTTTTATTACACTTTACGTGATTTATCAAATCATATCAAGTGTAGGAGGGGTAGTGCATTCTTTGGGAATTCATATCCATCCTGTAGTAGATCCATTTATTGGATTTTTCTCGGTAATCGTGTTGGTTATTATTATGGGGATGGTGGGCTCTTCCTTGATTTTACAACCCTTTTTTAAAATCATCGACCACAATATTGAGCGTGCACCGCTGGTGAAAACTATTTACTCCTCCGTTAAGGATTTATTGTCTGCTTTTGTAGGCAAAAAGAAACGCTTTAATAAACCGGTTCTAGTTATAACCAACCGTCATCCGGAAGTGCAGAAAATAGGTTTTGTTACCAATGAAGATTTAACCGAACTTAGCATCAATAAAGATAAAGTTGCCGTATACCTACCCTACTCTTATGCCTTTTCAGGGATGCTTATTATTGTTGATAAAGAAAATGTAAGTCCCATCCATGCCAGTTCGGCCGAGGTTATGAAGTTTATCATTTCGGGAGGGGTAACAGATCTAGAATGATATTTTTGATATTAATTGCCTTTGTTAAGCAGTGCTATGACATATAATTATTCTCCAATTTAAACTAAAATATCATCCCATAATATGTGATAATGCGAATAATCCGCCAAATATTTGTTCAATTTTATACTCATTAATTCGAAATAGATTATGAAAAAACTCAGCTCTCTCCTACTAATTTTAACAGTTTCCATTTTGGCCCATGCCCAACGTATAAAGGTCACCGAGGCCATCGAAAAAATTGGCGATGGGATACATCCTTCATTTGTAACATATGTATACGAATGCAGCTCCAATGACGTTGAAAAAGAGTGGAAATCCTACATGAAGGATTTTAAATCGGAAAAAGTTTCGGGTAAGGATGGCGTTTTTGCCGATAATATCGTAATTCCAACCATTACAGATGGTACTATGGATGTATATGCAAAGGCTGAAAAAATAAAAGATAACGAAACAAAATTGGTGGTTGCTTTTGATATGGGAGGAGCCTACATTTCATCCGGCATCAATAATCAAATTGCCTTCGATGCCGCATCGAAACTTGTGGAAGAGTTTGCTCGTAAAATGACTAAAAATGCAATCGCTGAGAAACTAAAAGATGCTACAAGAGCCTTCGAAAAACTCAAGGAACAACAAAAAGAATTGGAAGAAAAGAACGAGGATTTAAAAAAGGACATAGAAAACTATAAATCCAAGATTCAAAAAGCCGAGGAAGATATTTCTACCAACAAAAACGATCAGGAAAAAAAGAAAGCCGAAATAGATGCTCAGCGCAAAGTTGTGGACGAAATTGCCATAAAAGAAAAAAACATCAATTAATCGATAAACGGTTTTTTAGATTTCATTGATAAACAGTATATTCGTATCATTAAATTAATTTCATTACTCATGAAAAAATCAATTTTACTTGTTTCATTCGCCCTTGCATACACCATAGGTAATGTAAGCGCTCAAGAAGCCGCAAAAGCTATGTCGGCACGTAAAAACATTACTGAAAACGTAAGTAAAGACAAAGAGTTGACATCCTTAAACGATGGCTTGAAAGCTACTTCCATGGGAAAAAAACTGGAAGCCAAAGGGCAATTCACCTTCTTTGCCATTACAAATGGCGGATTCGACAAAACATTGCATGGTGGAACCCCAAAAATGATGTCTGAAGAGTACTTACCCATGCTCGATAAAATTTTGAATTATCATACCATCAATGGAGTCCTTACCATCCAAGACTTGAAAAACAGAGTCGAGATGGAAAAAGGAACAGCAATGCTCAAAACCATGAATGGTGAATCCTTAAAACTAACCATCGAAAATGGCCAACTAATGCTATCAGATGCAATTGGCAACAAAGCCACCATTGTGGAATCAGACTTGAAACAAAGTAATGGTATTGTGCACGTAATTGATACCATGCTATTGCCTCAGGGGATGTAATAAAATAACGAATAAAAAAAAGCGATGGGTTTTTAAAAAGCTCATCGCTTTTTTTGTGAAACAAATTTGCTGCATAAGCGTATTATATAATTTTTAATATCTTCGTTTGCCCAATTTTTAAAAATCTATGGAGAGTACTGAAAATTTGATATTAGTCCCTACGGATTATACTGAAGTTGCCGACTGTGCAATTAATCACGCACTTAAACTGGCTTCCATCCTACAGGGAAAAATCTCTTTGTTGCATGTGGTTGCTAAAGAAGATGAGGTGAAGCCAAACATGGATAAGCTTCAAAAAATTGCGGATGAATTGCAACGTGCTCACATAATTAAGGTTAACCCAATTGTAAAACTCGGAAATATTTTTGACGATATTGGCGGTGTAGCCAAAGAAATAAATGCCCGCTTAATTATTATGGGAACCCATGGTGTAAAAGGGTTTCAACACATTACCGGCTCCTACGCCATAAAAGTAATCACCAACTCAAGCACACCCTTTATTGTGGTGCAAAAACGCAAAATACGCGAAGGTTACGGCAAAATTGTATTGCCAATGGACATGACCAAAGAAACCAAGCAAAAAGTGGATCTTACCATAAAAATGGCACAGTATTTTAAATCAAAAGTGCACATTTACACTCCCCTAGAAACGGGAGAATTCGAATCCAATAAAGTAACCCGAAACATGTTTTTTGCCATTAAAGAAATGGAGAAAAATGGGATTGCTTACGATACCAAAGTAGCCGATAAAAGCGGTAATTTTGTAAAGCAAATGTTGGCCTATGCAAGCTCCGTAGATGCCGATTTAATTGCCATTGTCAACAACCAAGAAAAAGGAATTCCAGAATTTGTTGCCGGTTTAGACGAGCGCCAAATCATCACCAACGAAGCGCAAATACCTGTACTTTCTATAAATCCGGTGCAGTCTTCTATCAGCGGAAGTGTGCTGTTCTTTAAATAAATAATCTTCCCGATTATTTTTAAATTGTAGAATTGTTTTTTATTTACTTGCTCGCATTAGAGAAGCCAACTTAAGCATAGGTAGCATAGCGCTCCATAATTTCTTCTAAACGCTTTTGTTTCGAGGCATCACGTGAAGCCTTGGCGGTTGCAGTAAAATATTTATGTGCATTCAAAAACTTAATTTGAACTGCATCAAATTCCTTGTCATTTTTCACGATTCCTTGCGCCAAAAATTCCAACTTTAAGGCTTCCGAAATCGGATAAAAATCTTCCCTACCCAAATAATCCAAATCGGCATCACACATAATTTTTTCGAGCAAAGTCTGCGCTTCCATGGGTAATTTGGTTGCGTGAATGATGCCTTCAATAACTTTCAATTGCTGATCGCTATAGCCGTATTGAGGTAAAATTTGCTTGGCCAACTCCACACTTTTATCTTCATGATTCATGTATGTTACCGTAAATCCGGCATCGTGAATGAGTGCTGCGGTAAGCAACAAGAATAAGTCTTCACCACTCACCCCTTCGGCTTTAGCTATGCGTTGCGCCGCATCACACACATCAAAAGTATGGTGCAAACCATGGTAGTGTAATCCTTCGGGTAACTTTATTTTCAGCAACTTCACTATGTGTTGCTCTGCCTTTTTGTAATTAAATTTTCTATCCAAGTTCGATTGCAGTTTTTCGCGGAAAGCAGCGTTGGGAACTATCCCTTCTCCATTCTCCGACAATTCGGGTTTAATCCGATGAGCGAAATACATTTCGACTTCATCGGGGCTCTTTGTTTTTATTTTGCCCCGAAATGTACAATCAAAAAAATCTTTTACCAAATAATAGGTGTTTCCCGAAATATTTACCTCACCCGCTTTTCCATGATGTTCGAGCGCACTGGCAATATTTACGGTGTCTCCCCAAATATCATAGGCAAAGCGTCGGGTGCCAATTACACCGGCAATCAGCTCACCCGAATGTATTCCAATGCGTAAGTTCCAAGTATCTTCCTTCTCAAGACGCTTTTGAACATTTTGCTTTTCCACATAACGTAGGATTTCAAAGGCGGCTAATATTATGTCAATCGGATTGCTGCGATTACGAATCGGCAATCCACCGGCGCACATATAGCTATCGCCAATTGTTTTTATTTGCTCGATATTGTATTTGCTGGTAATTTCATCAAACTTTATAAAATACGCATCCAATGCTTCTACCAACTCATGTGGACGAAGATTTGACGAGATTTTTGTAAATCCCTGAAAATCGGTAAACATCACTGATGCCAAGCGAAAGTGACGGGCAGTTGCTTTTCCTTTGGTTTTCAGCTCCTCAATAGTGTCTTTCGGTAAAATATTGGAGAGTAACTTTTCTACTTTCTCCTTTTCTCCCGCCAAAAGCGCATTTTGTTTCTCTATCTCCGCCTTTTGCGCTTCAATCTCGGCAGTGCGCCTTCGCACCTCCAATTCCAATTCTGATTTTTGGGTGCTAATTCGATTGATACGCGTACGGTTCCAAACCAAAAAAATTATTCCCGCACCCGCAACACTAAATCCTAATGTCCACCAAACCCTTCCTGCTAATAAAAAAAATAGTATCAAAGCCTTAAAATAAAATCTTACTTAATCAATAAAAATAAGGCTGCAAAGGTAGTAAACTAAACAAGTTTGATAAAATGACACGACTTAAGCCACAAAGATTTTTAACTATTTTTCAAAAGCTATTCAATTTGTGACATATTGCTAAGCTTTATCCAATTGAATTAAATACTTTTGCGCTCTTATTATCAATTTTATGTCCTCAGAGAAGCACCACATTAACAAGGTTACATTAGCCGGGTTAATGGTTACACTCGGTATCATTTATGGCGATATCGGAACCTCTCCTTTATATGTACTAAAAGCCATAGTTGGCAATGATCCCATTAATAAAGATGTTGTGTTAGGAGCGGTTTCCTGTATATTTTGGACGCTCACCTTACAAACCACTATCAAATATGTTATTATCACACTGCGTGCAGATAATAAAGGTGAGGGCGGAATTTTTTCGCTGTATGCACTTGTACGACGCACCAAGCGAAAATGGCTTTTGGTGCCTGCCATTATTGGCGGAAGTACTTTGCTCGCCGATGGAATTATAACGCCACCTATCTCGGTTGCTTCTTCAATAGAGGGATTGCGCTTGTTTAGTGCTAATATACCTACAGTTCCAATAGTTATTTTAATTATTTCCGTATTGTTTTTTATTCAGCAATTTGGGACCAAAATGGTAGGTAAATTTTTTGGGCCGGTGATGCTTATTTGGTTTAGTATGCTAGCCATACTTGGTATTTCACAATTAGTTCATAATCCGGGTGTTCTAAAGGCATTAAATCCTTATTACGCGTATTATGTATTGTCTAATTATCCCAATGCCATGCTTTTATTGGGTGCTGTTTTTCTTTGCACAACAGGAGCTGAAGCATTGTATTCAGATTTGGGCCATTGTGGAAAGGAAAATATTCGCATGAGTTGGATTTTTGTAAAAACTTGTTTGGTGCTAAATTACTTTGGTCAAGCGGCCTGGTTAATTGCACATCACGATGAAAAACTTTCTGCTTTTGCCGGAGGAAATCCTTTTTTTTCCATAATGCCACAATGGTTTTATGGCACCGGAATCATAATTGCGGCTTCTGCAGCGATTGTAGCGAGTCAGGCTTTAATAAGCGGTTCGTTTACACTCATTAATGAGGCTATGCGATTAAACTTCTGGCCAAAAGTGCGCGTAGTTTATCCCACTAATTTACGCGGTCAAATCTACATCCCTTCGGTAAATTGGTTGCTCATGTGGGGATGTATTTTCGTGGTATTATTTTTTAAAGAATCATCCAACATGGAAGCTGCCTATGGTTTGGCCATTGTGCTTACAATGCTCATGACAACTACTTTGCTCACCTATTACATGATTTTAAAGCGTTACAATCCTGTTTATATTGTCTTAAGCTTAATCATCTACCTCGGTATCGAAATATCTTTTTTAATTGCCAACTTAAATAAGTTTGTACACGGTGGTTACGTTACTTTATTAATAGCAGCAATTTTAATCACTGTTATGGCTGTATGGTATCAAGCTAGAAAAATAAAAAACCGTTACGTTGAGTTTGTAAAACTGAAAGATTATCTCCCTTTATTGGCTGATTTATCTGCAGACCTTAGCATTCCCAAATATGCAACTCACTTGGTGTATTTGAGCAGCGCTGATAAACACGATGAGTTGGAATCAAAAGTAATTTATTCCATTATGCAAAAACAGCCCAAACGTGCTGATATTTATTGGTTTTTGCATGTGGATGTTGTAGATGAGCCTTATCGTTCGGAGTATAAAGTGCGTGAGTTGGCTAAAGATGATGTGTTTCGGGTGGATTTTAAATTAGGATTTAGGGTTGCTCCCCGAATTAATTTGCTTTTCCGCAAAGTGGTGCAAGATATGGTAAAGAACAAAGAAGTTGATATTACCAGTCGCTATGAATCACTCAATAAAAATAGTGTGATAGGAGATTTTCGTTTTGTAGTGATTGAAAAATTCTTGTCAAATGAGAATGAGCTACCCTTCTACGATAAAATTGTGCTGGACATTTATTTTGTTTTGAAACAATTAAGCCTTTCTGAGGAGAAAGCATTTGGTCTCGACACAAGTTCCGTTACTACTGAAAAAGTTCCTTTAATTGTAACGCCAACGCGCGATATCAATTTAGTGAGAATCCCCCTCTAAAACCAATTTATTTCGATTAACAGAATTTGGAATGCCAAAGTAATATTTACTTTCGCAGCTCTTAATCTTTTATGTCAGCGCATCACTCTGTTCACAAAGTTTCAGCAGCCGGGCTTCTTGTAACGCTAGGAATTATTTTTGGCGATATTGGTACCTCACCCTTGTATGTGCTAAAAGCAATCGTAGGAGAAGCTCCTATTAATGTTGAAACAGTAATGGGTGGAATTAGTTGTATATTCTGGACCCTTACACTTCAAACTACGATTAAATATGTAATCCTTACGCTCCGTGCCGATAATAAAGGAGAGGGAGGAATTTTCAGTTTGTATACCTTAGTCAAAAAAACCAAAATTAAGTGGTTGCTGTTTCCGGCTGTAATTGGTGGAAGCGCTATTTTAGCAGAAGGAATTATTACCCCCCCAATTTCTGTCTCCTCTGCCATTGAAGGTTTGGGAATGATTGAATCACTTCGCCACATTCCAACAGTTCCGATTGTAATCATTATCATATTCTTACTCTTTGCAATACAGCAATTCGGAACAAAATCCATTGGAAAACTCTTTGGTCCGGTGATGCTCATTTGGTTTACCACAATAGGAATTCTTGGTTTTTCGGAATTGATGCACAATTGGTCGGTACTTAAAGCTATCAATCCCTATTACGCCTATTTATTATTAGCCGAGCATCCCAATGGTTTTTGGCTTTTGGGAGCTGTTTTTTTGTGCACTACCGGAGCTGAAGCGCTTTATTCTGATCTTGGACATTGCGGCAAACAAAACATTCGTATTACTTGGAGTTTTGTAAAAGTTACTTTATTACTCAATTATTTTGGTCAAGCATCTTGGCTTATTTCCCAAGAAGGGAGTTGGCTGGGCGGGTCCAATCCTTTTTATGCAATTATGCCGCTTTGGTTTTTACCTTTTGGAATTATGTTGGCTACGGTCTCTACTGTGGTGGCAAGCCAAGCATTAATTAGCGGCTCATTTACCTTAATTAACGAGGCAATTCGTTTAAATTTTTGGCCCAAAGCCCGCATCAAATATCCCGGCGATATCAAAGGTCAGTTGTATATTCCATCGGTAAATTGGTTTTTGTGTATCGGCTGTATAATTGTTGTTCTTCATTTTCGTGAATCTTCTAAAATGGAGGCTGCTTATGGCCTAACCATTATTTTGGGGATGCTGATGTCTTCGCGTTTGCTCACTTATTTTATGAAAATTAAAAAATATTGGAAGCCATTTATCTGGATGTTTATTGTAGTTTATTTAATTGTGGAATTGTCTTTTTTTGTAGCGCAATTAGGGAAATTTACGAATGGCGGATGGATCAGTTTAATGATTGCCAGTTTCCTCTCATCCATTATGTTGATTTGGTTTTATGCCCGCAAAATCCGCAATCGCTATGTTGAATTTGTAAAGCTAGGCGACTATCTGCCTATACTCGAAGATTTAAGCCACGATTTAACCGTTCCCAAATATGCCACACATTTGGTTTACCTTACCAGTGCTGATAGCCGTGAAGAAATAGAATCTAAAATCATTTATTCCATCATGCAAAAGCAACCCAAACGAGCCGATATTTATTGGTTTGTGCATGTGGATGTAGTGGATGAACCTTATCGAATGGAATACAAGGTGAGCGAATTCATTCACGACGATGTTATCCGAATTGATTTTCGACTTGGATTCCGAATTGCACCCCGCATCAATTTAATGTTTCGCAAAGCAGTAGAAGATATGGTGCGTAACAATGAGGTTGATATAACAAGCCGCTATAAATCATTAAATAAAAACAACATCATTGGTGATTTTAGATTCATTGTTATCGAAAAATTTGTTTCCTACGAAAACGATCTGCCTTTTATTGAAAAAATTATTTTGGATGTTTATTCCGTTTTAAAACACCTCAGTTTATCGGAACCTAAAGCTTTTGGTTTAGACACCAGTTCCGTTACTGTGGAAACTGTGCCGCTCATTATTGCCCCTCCAAAAAACATTAACATGGTGCGAATTCCATAGTAGGCGAAGGGATTCAACAGCGCTCAACCACACAAAACACCTTACCTATTTAGTCTTTATTTTGTCAAAAGTCCGGTAATTTATTTCCATTCGTTTTCAACTTTATAGTGTCAACAAATTCAAAAACAAGCGTTGGTTAATCGTTTTCTTTTGAGTAGTTTTGATGATTGCAAATTGTGCCCTACTAATTTATAGCACAATACTTGCAATGCCCCGCTCGAAAAAAAATGAACAGGTTTTTTAAAATAGCTTTTGTAGGTTTGATAGGCTTCATGTCGCTTGGTATTCAAGCGGCAGATGATACGCCGTCAAAAATCAAGGCAACCTTCATTTACAACTTCACAAAATACATTGAGTGGCCGGCCAGCTATAAACAAGGAAATTTCATCATCGGAATTGTAGGCACTACCCCCTTGTTGAAAGATTTGAGCAACATGGCCGCAACTAAAAAAGCCGGCGCTCAACCTTTTGAAATACAAAGTTTCCCGAATGTAAATGCAATTGGCAAGTGCCATTTGCTATTTGTTGCTGCTGATAATGCCTCGAACATTAAAGAAATTTCTTCAAAAATGAAAGGCTTTAGCACACTTATCGTGGCTGAACGTCCGGGCTGTGCCAAACAAGGTGCCGCCATCAATTTTGTGATTATGGAAAACAAACAACGCTTCGAATTAAACAAGGCTAATGCCGAAAAATATAATTTAAAAATAGGTTCCAGCCTAGCCGGCTTGGCCATTTTAGTTGAATAAAGTATATGAAAAAGATTAAATTAATAGTGTTTTTGGTATGTTGCTCATTCCTAGGAATGGCGCAAGCGCAAGAGCATGACTTAATTTTTACCATTCAAAATTATTTGCAACAAAATGATTACATCAATGCCAAAATTACGAGTGACTCAGCCGTTGCAAGTAAAGCATTAAAAGATAGTCCAAGAGCCTGGTATTTGCGTGGATTCTCGTATAAAGAATATTATAAGAAATTTGAAACAGCAAACAAAGCACTTAGCTCTCGAGAAGAAGCTTACCGCTCCTTTGTGCGCTCCATACAATTAGATGCAAATAATGAATTAGTCGCTGAGAATCAAAAGAATTTAAAATCACTTTCTGCGCTTTACTACAACGATGTAAAAGCATTTTTGGACAGCTTCAATACAAATCAAGCTGAAAAATATTATGCACTTTATAAGCGAACAGCATTGGCTTCTGATTCCGCTTTTGATTTTTCAAAAAAAGAAATTGATGTGCATCTTGCGCTTGGATATGCTTATTTAAAACTTGCAGAAACTCCGGATTCTTCCCTTAGAAAACAATACATAGCCAAAGAAAGAGACGCTTTTAGCAAAGTATTGGCAATCGATCCAAATAACATTACAGCCAATTATAATATGGCGCTCCTGTATTATAATCAAGCCGTTAAGATTATTAATGCAATGGGTTATGATGAAGACATTGTTAGCTTAAACATGATAGTAGACAATTGCACCGGCTTATTTAAAGAATCTTTACCTTTTATGGAAAAAGCCTATCACTTAAATCCCAACAGAAGAGAAACTTTAGTAGGTTTGTCGGGAATATATTTTAGTTTAAATGAAGAGGAGAAACGTCAGTATATTGATTTACTTCTTCAAGATTTGGACCGAAATAAAAAATAATTTCCCATAACCCGAAACCGCTTTCATGAACTTTAGATTTACCATTGGTAGAAAAATAGGAACAGGCTTCGGGATATTAATTCTGTCTACCCTCATTGCCTTTCTTTTTACCAACACAACCTTAAAAGAAAGCCGTAAAATCAATGATAAAATCAACCAAGTTTACAATCCATCGCTCAAAGCTTTGGATGAACTAAACAAGGTAGTGCTCATCTCAAAACCTTTAATTAGTTATTGGGTAAACGTTCAAACCATCCCTGAAAATCCCGACAAACAAAAGCTTCGTGAAAATAACTTCAGAGAATACCCTGCACTAAAAGGCCGCATTAAAGGACTTTCACTGCGGTGGAGAAAAGATGACCGCGACTCCATTAACGATGTGTTTACCAAAATTGATGAACTGTTTGCGATTCACAAAGAAGTAATGGACTCCATCAATTCATTTGCTTCCTATAGCGACCCCCTTCTTATTTTTAATTATGGTCCTTTGGTGGAAACCGGTGGCGACATCGATTTAAAAACACAAGCTGTTCAACAAAAACTGTCGCGCATCATCGACCGCCAAAACAGAGATTCTAAGCGCATCAACAACGATATGCTACTTTCCTTCCGAACCCTCACTACCATTGTAACCGGGCTTGGAATTGCACTCTTAATAGGTGGTTTGTTAATTGCCATGTTTACCGTTAGGAGTATCGTGCGGCCTATTTCTTACCTAAAAAAGATACTGATTTCGATGGGAAAAGGAGTTTTACCGGATGAAAAAATACGTAACCGAAATGATGAAATTGGTGAAATGTCGCTTGCCTTAAATGACCTTGTTGATGGACTCAGAAGTACTACCCACTTTGCAAAAGAAGTGGGTTCGGGAAACTTTGCATCAGAATACAATCCTTTAAGTGATCAGGATACCCTTGGACATGCGCTCTTAAAGATGCGTAGTGAATTGGACGAAAACGAACGCTTCCTCGAAGCGAAGGTGGTGGAACGTACTGAGGAAGTGGTGAAACAAAAAGAGGAAATCGAAACTAAAAACGAAATCCTTGAAGTGCTTTACAAACAAGTAACCGATAGTATTCGTTACGCAAAGCGCATTCAAGAAGCCATTCTTCCTCCACAAAGTGTGTTGCGTATTATTCTTCCCAACTCCTTTATTTTATATAAACCCAAAGACATTGTTAGCGGTGACTTTTATTGGGTAGAACAAAAAAACGGTAAAACCCTTTTTTCTGCTGTAGATTGTACAGGTCATGGTGTGCCGGGTGCTTTTATGAGTATTGTGGCTTACAACATTTTAAAATATGTAGTAAATAACAACAATGAATCGCAACCCGCGCGTATACTCGATGCACTCAACATCGGCGTAAGTGAAACCTTGCATCAATCAAACAGCGAAACACAAAGCAAAGACGGAATGGACTTGGCGCTCTGTTCCATCGATTTTAAAAACAAAGAACTTCAATTTGCGGGAGCCTACAATCCTTTGTATTTAATCCGTGATGGACAGTTATTAGAATACAAAGCCGATAAATTTCCAATAGGTTACTATACAGGTTCTACTGCCAAGCCCTATAAGAACAATGTTATTGATTTAAAATCAGGAGATATGGTGTATGTATTTTCGGATGGATATGTGGATCAGTTTGGAGGTCCGGCCGGAAAAAAATTCATGGCCAATCGCTTCAGAAATTTACTTCTTGAAATTTATCAAAAACCGGTGGAGGAGCAGAAAAAAATTCTCGACAATCAACTCATAGATTGGCAAGGTGTGCATGAGCAAGTGGATGACATACTTGTTATGGGAATAAAAATAGTATAAGTACACCCAAATTTAGTAACTACACATTTTAATGGATCTAGAATTTGAAGCAAGCTGGAATACGCTTGTAAAAAAAATATCAGAACCTTATGGCGAAGCATTGGACGTGCAAGCCATTCTTTTTTTGATTGGAGTGCAAGAATTGGGACAAGGTTTTCGAAAATTTAGTAAAGACCAAAAACTTGATGTGATGCACATTGCAGTTTGCACCTTGCTTGGGCAATATGGTTACTATGAATATGAAGGAATGGATGGCGATGGATGGCCGCATTGGAAAGCAACCGAAAAGTTGCCGCACTTAAAACCTTTGCAACAAAATCATTTAATGCGTCAAGCGATTGTAGAATATTTTAAAAAAAAAGAAAGCGAAAACTAATGAACGGTAATCGCCAGTTCCACCTTTTTTCCTTCTTCTAGGCGAAGAATGCCGTATCCCGAAATTGTTTTTCCTCCCACTTGTTTTGATACTTCCACTTGTAAAATTGCTTCGTTCTCAAATGTGTGAAAAGTTTTTCCACGGTTATCAGAAATTTGAGTGTCTTCAATCGTTCCGGGAGGAGTATTGTTTTTTGAATTTACATAAACCTTGGCACCACCAAGAGCTTTACCAACTGAGTCAACTAAACTAATTTCGGCTTCTGTTGGTTTTTTCTTTTTACAAGAAGATTGTACTGCAACAAAAACAAGGAGCGATAAGGCTATTAATGGAACTAGTATTCTCTTCATTTGGGCTTGAGTTAATTTTTCAGAAACGGAATTGTGCAATCCCCTCTCTGATAATAAATATTTGTAATATTGTGAAATTGATATACAAAAGTAAAACAAAATTATGATTTCAAATAACCCTGTTTTTAAACCCTTCTAAAGAATGAAAAAAATAAGTTTATTCCTTACTGCGCTATGCCTGTTATGCACAACCGGCTTTGCACAAAAATCAAAAAAAACTGAAAAAGCTCCGGCAGTCGAAATCCTGCAAGACAGTGTGGTTCAAATTACAACCGACATGGGAATTATTAAAGTAAGGTTGTACAATGAAACTCCATTGCACCGCGACAATTTTTTAAAATTGGTGCGTGAAAAAACCTTAGACAGTACCTTGTTTCATAGGGTAATCAGTAATTTTATGATCCAAGGCGGCGATGTTACCAGCAAACGCGCTACACCTGAAGCCATGCTTGGAAACGGCGATGTAGGCTATACTATCCCTGCCGAGATTAATCCAAAGTTTTATCATAAAAAAGGTGCACTATCGGCTGCTCGACAAGGGGATAATGTGAATCCACTGAAAGCTTCAAGTGGTTGCCAGTTTTACATTGTGCAAGGAAATAAATTTGCCCCTAGCGATTTAGACGCAATGGAAGCCCGTGTGAATCAACAAAACAAGCAAAGTTTATTTCAGCAAATAATAACCCGTCCTGAAAATGAAGCCTTAAAAAATCGCTTTATTGCCAATCAGCCCACCCAAAACCCGGATAGCATGAATGTACTTAATGCCCTTGCCGAAGCTATGACCAATGCAGAAGCAGCGAAACTTGCACCTTTTAAATACAGCGAGGAACAACGAAAAACCTATAACACACTTGGTGGCACCCCGCATTTGGATGGCGGATATACAGTTTTTGGGGAAGTAATTGAAGGTTTGGATGTGATTGATAAAATAGCTGCTGTGGAAAAAGGCGCAAACGACCGACCAAAGCAAGACATTCGCATGTATTGCAAAATTATTCACTAAAAATTATTCGCATCTTAACTCATGCAAAAATTTATTCTTGGTACCGCTTCTTTATTTTTATTTACCATGGCAAGTGCTCAAAACACAGTGCGCTTAAAATATCCTCAAACTGCAAAAGTGGATCAGGTAGACGACTATTTTGGCACTCGTGTTGCGGATCCTTATAGATGGCTGGAAAACGATACCGCGGCTAAAGTTAAACAATGGGTAACAGAGCAAAATAAAGTAACACAAAATTACCTCGGGCAAATTCCCTTTCGCGAAAAAATCAAAAATCGAATTACCGATATCATTAATTTTCCAAAATATACTGCTCCTACTCGAGTGGGCGAATATTATATTTTTAGCAGAAATAACGGCTTACAAAACCAATCGGTGTATTATGTGCAAAAAGGACTCGATGGAACGCCGATGGAATTAATTGACCCCAATAAAATTTCAGCCGATGGAACTTCTGCTGTGGAATTGCGGGGTGCTTCCAAAGATGGTAAGTACATGGCTTTTTCGGTAGCGCAAGCGGGAGGCGACTGGGAAGAAATTTGGGTAATTGAACTGGCTACTCAAAAACTTATTTCGGATAAAATAAAATGGGTGAAATTTGCAAGCCCGGCCTGGTATGGAAATGGTTTTTTTTACAGTGGCTATGAACGCCCAAGCATGGTTAGCGCGTTTTCAATGAAAAATGAATTTCAAAAAATTTATTACCACAAATTAGGTGAACCTCAAGAAAAAGATGCCCTCATTTTTGAAGACACCAAACATGCTGAACGTTATGTACATGCCGAAACAACCGAAGATGAAAAATATTTAATTTTAACTATTCGGGATGTGGGTCAAGATGGAATGGAATTGCGCTATAAGAATTTATTAAAAGATAAAGATTTTAAATTGCTTTTCAGTGGATTTGAGTATGATTATTCGGTGATTGGACAAAGCGGAGATCTGCTTATTGTGAATACCAATGAAAATGCACCCAATCATAAAATTATTGCCGTAAATCCACTCAACCCAAAAAAGGAAAACTGGAAAACTCTGGTGGCAGAAAAGCCTGAATTAATAAAAGAATCTGTTACCATTGGAAACAAACTAATTATCAATTACCTCAAAGATGTAACAAGCCGCTTATATCAGTATGATTTAAGCGGAAATATGGAGCGCGAAATTACACTCCCGGGTTTGGGCACAACAAGCATTGTAGGCGGTGGTGCAAGCGATAAATATTTGTTTTATACCTATACTTCCTATACCTACCCGCCTTCTATTTTTCGGTATGAATTGTCAAGTGGGAAAACCGAAATTCAATATAAATCTGATGTAAAATTCAATATCGATGACTACGAAACCAAACAGGTTTTTTATACCAGTAAAGACGGAACAAAAATTCCTTTATTTATTGCCTGTAAAAAAGGCCTAAAATTAGATGGTTCCAATCCTACTATATTGTTTGCTTACGGAGGTTTTAACATAAGTAAATACCCGGAGTTTGATGCAACGTTAATGGTATTGCTGGAGCAGGGTGGCATTTATGCACTTGCCAATATTCGTGGCGGTGGGGAGTATGGCGAAAATTGGCACAAAGCCGGTATGCAGCTTAATAAACAAAATGTTTTTGATGATTATATTGCTGCCGCTGAATACCTCATTTCTGAACACTATACTTCTCCACAAAGATTAGCCGCATTGGGGCGCTCTAACGGCGGATTATTAATTGGTGCGGTGATTAACCAACGGCCCGATTTGTTTAAGGTGGCATTCCCAAAAGTTGGGGTAATGGACATGTTGCGCTTTCAAAAATTTACGGTAGGATGGGGATGGGTGAATGATTACGGCTCGAGCGATAGCTTACGTCATTTTCAAAATTTGTACGGCTACTCACCGCTTCATAACCTAAAGGAAAATGTGGAATACCCCGCAACGATGATTACCACTGCCGATCACGATGACCGCGTGGTGCCGGCACATTCTTTTAAATATGCTGCAACGTTTCAAGAAAAATACAAAGGCAATAATCCCATTCTCATCCGAATTGAGTCGAAAGCGGGACATGGAGCTACCGGAAAGCCGGTTGGAAAGTGGATTGATGAACAAACTGATATCTTCTCTTTCATGTTTTATAACATGGGACTTAAGTTTTAGCGAAAACAAAACAGAATTCTATTGCTTAGTCTTATATAATCTCTAAATTTGTTCGCGCAAATTTTGAAACCCTCATATATGAATGCACAAAGTGGCTTGATAGATTACCTGCCCATTGGCCTGATGGCAATTGTTGCAATTGGATTTGTATTAATGGTTATGGTGCTAACGCACTGGATGGGTCCAAAACGAAAATCTAAAATAAAACTCGAATCTTTTGAATGTGGCATCGAATCGCAAGGTAACGCGCGCATGCCTTTTAGCATCAAATATTTTTTAGTGGCTATTCTTTTTGTGTTGTTTGATGTGGAAGTAATTTTTATGTATCCCTGGGCAGTAAACTTTAAAGAACTTGGGATGTTAGGCTTTGCAGAAATGTTACTCTTTATTTCCTTTTTACTGGTGGGCTTTTATTACATCATTAAAAAGGGTGCTTTGAAATGGGAGTAAGGTGTATTTATTTTATTAACTAGAAAAATCCCCAACCTCTTCTCTCCTTTAGAGAGGCAGGCGGGTGAGGAAGATGGCAGTAGATATTAAATCAGATTATAAACCCGAAGGCCTGGAAGGTGCCGGCTTTTTTGCAACAAAACTAGACGATGTAGTTGGCCTCGCCCGTAAAAACTCCTTATGGCCTTTGCCTTTCGCCACCTCTTGTTGCGGAATCGAATTTATGGCAACCATGGCAAGTACTTATGATTTGGCTCGCTTTGGTTCCGAACGTTTAAGCTTCTCGCCGCGTCAAGCAGATTTATTAATGGTAATGGGAACCATTTCAAAAAAAATGGGACCTGTGTTGCGCCAAGTATATGAGCAAATGGCTGAGCCCAAATGGGTGTTAAGTATGGGTGCATGCGCTTGTACAGGTGGAATTTTTGATACCTATAGTGTTTTACAGGGTATCGATCGCATTATTCCTGTGGATGTGTACATCCCTGGCTGCCCACCGCGCCCTGAACAAGTTTTAGACGGGGTGATGAAAATTCAGGAATTGGTTCAAAATGAATCTCGTAGAAGGCGAGAAACCCCTGAATACAAAGCCATGCTTGCCGAATACGGAATACTATAACATCCGCTTAATGTATACAGAACTATAGAAATTGATGGTACAAGGATTAGGTTTTCAAATTTTTTCAGTGAATCAGTATTTGTACTTTATACTTACTACTTCTTACTAAAATGACACAAGAAACACAGCTTAGTATTGCAGAAACACTCAAAGCAAAATTTGGCGATGATATCCTCAGTACCGAAACTCCCTTTGATTTCCTAACCATCTATATTCGAAAAGAAAAGATTACCGAGATTATTCAATTTCTGCACGATGCCGAAAATTTACAATTCCGCTTTCTTACCGATTTGTGTGGTGTCCATTTTCCGGATGCCGGCGAAAAATTTATGGTGGTGTATCACCTGCATAGTTTGACGAACAATTACCGCATTCGATTAAAAGCTGCCGTTGGTGGGGAACATCCTGAAGTACAAAGTATAACCGGTATCTTTCCTTCTGCTAATTGGATGGAGCGCGAAACATTTGATTTTTATGGAATTCTTTTTAAAGGTCATCCCAACTTAAAGCGCATTTTAAATGTAGATGATATGTTGATATTTCCATTACGAAAAGAATTTCCGCTTGAAGATCAAGTGCGCCTAGATAAAAACGATGCACAATTTGGACGATAATACAAAAAGCGATGGCAGAACTTGTAAAAAATAATCAAAATCAAATTCTCGTTACTCCTGAAAAGGAATATTCAATATTAAATCTTGGCCCTACACATCCCGCTACTCATGGTATTTTTCAAAATGTGTTGAAAATGGATGGGGAAATTATTGTAGAAGCCGAACCAACAATTGGCTACATACACCGTGCTTTCGAAAAATTAGCCGAGCGCCGACCTTACAATCAAATTACACCCTTAACCGACCGCATGAATTACTGCTCCTCCCCTATTAACAATATGGGTTGGCACATGACGGTTGAAAAATTAATAAAAGCCGAAATTCCAAAACGTGTAGAATATCTCCGCGTAATTATTATGGAGCTTTCGCGCATTGCCGATCATTTGGTGTGCAACAGTGTAATAGGTGTGGATACAGGTGCCATGACCGGATTCTTACATGTATTTCAATACCGCGAAAAAATTTACGAAATTTTTGAAGAAATCTGTGGCGCTCGCCTTACCACAAACATTGGACGTATTGGTGGATTTGAAAGAGACTTCCCGGCTGCGGCTTGGGCAAAATTAGATGCCTTTTTAACCGAATTTCCAAAAGGTCTGGCGGAATGGGAGAAACTTATCATGCGCAACCGCATTTTCATGGATCGTACCATTAACTGTGGTCCCATATCTGCCGAAAGAGCTTTGGCCTATAGCTTTACCGGACCAAACTTGCGTGCTGCCGGTGTGGATTATGATGTGCGGGTGCATACTCCTTATTCTTCCTATCAGGATTTTGATTTTACCATTCCTGTAGGAACGCAAGGAGATACCTATGATCGATTTATGGTGCGTGAAGAAGAAATGTGGCAGAGCATCAGCATCATTAAACAAGCACTTCAAAAAATGCCTAAAGGGAATGCTTTTCATGGCGATGTACCTGATTTTTACCTTCCTCCAAAAGAAGAAGTGTATAACAATATGGAAGCACTCATTTATCATTTTAAAATTGTAATGGGCGAAACAGCCATTCCTGCCGGCGAAGTGTATCATTGTGTGGAAGGAGGAAATGGCGAGTTAGGATTTTATTTGATTAGTGATGGCGGAAGAACTCCATACCGCTTGCATTTCAGAAGGCCATGTTTTATTTATTATCAAGCTTATCCCGAAATGATTAAAGGAGCCATGTTGAGCGATGCAATCCTTACCATGAGTAGTATGAATGTAATTGCTGGTGAATTGGATGCTTAAAATGGATTTAGTGTTTGCTAAATAATTGAATTAGAAAGTGATTACAAATCAAAATATTGAAGATGTAAAAAACAGGATCGTAAATTTTATTCATCCTGAAAAAATAATTTTGTTTGGTTCATACGCCGATGGAAAGGCAACTGAGGATAGTGATTTAGATTTGTTGATAGTATATAAGACTGATTTACCCCGAAAAGAAAGAAGATTGCCAATAAGAAAAGCTTTACATGATTTTAAATTTCCAATGGATATAATAGTTTATACACCTGAAGAAATTGAATATTTTAAAGATTCTTCGATGGCTTTTATTACACAAGTTGTGGAGGAAGGAAAGGTAATATATGCTCGATAAAAAGCTTTTACATTTAGAGTGGATTAAGTTTGCCGAAACAGACTTAAGCGCAGCTCGTGAGCTCTTTAGTAAAGATGATTCATACCTAAACATTGTTGCTTTTTTGAGTCAGCAAGGATGTGAGAAGGCGATTAAAGCATGTCTTATTAAACTTGAAATTAAACACAGAAAGATTCATGATTTACATTCTTTATTAAGCTTGTTGGAAGGCCAACCATTTTTTTCCTCTAAATTGTATGATGCAATTGAAGCATTTGAAAAATTTAATGTTGAAATCCGATATCCTGATGCAGATATTTTTCCAACAAAAAAAGAAGCTGAAATTGCAATAGACGCATCTGAATTTATTATTAGTTTTATCAAGGAAAATATTAAAGATTAAATGACGAAACCAAAATTTTCAGAAGAAACACTAGCAGTAGCAAATAGCATTATTGCCCGCTATCCGGCCGACCGAAAAAAATCGGCGCTTATTCCGCTCCTTCATTTAGCTCAAGCTGAATTTGACGGGTGGCTGAGTGCCGAAAGCATGGATTATGTTGCGAGCTTGCTTGGTATTTTACCCATTGAAGTGTATGAAGTGGCATCCTTTTATAGTATGTTTAATTTAAAACCGGTGGGCAAATGCTTGTTGGAAGTATGTCGCACCGCACCTTGCTGGCTTAGAGGAGCTGATGATTTAGTGGATTACCTCGAGAAAAAATTAAAGATAAAAGTGGGTGAAACCACCCCCGATGGAATGTTTACTTTAAAAACAGTGGAATGCCTGGGTTCTTGCGGAACTGCGCCTATGTTGCAATGCGGTGCTGATTTTTACGAGAACCTTACTCAGGAAAAAACAGATAGTTTAATTGAAAAACTTAGTGCTGCCAACAAAAGAAGTGCCTATACAAAGTCAAACGAAATTACCATTTAATTACCTCTGATTTATTAATTCGAATACAAAGCAAGCGAATGGGAAGAAAATTATTATTAGAACACGATGGAGTTCCGGGTATTGAAACACTAGCGGTATATCGCTCAAAAGGCGGATATGCTTCAGTAGAAAAAGCCCTAAAAACTATGACTCCGGATGCAGTAACCGAAGAAGTAAAAAAATCGGGTTTGCGCGGAAGAGGTGGTGCCGGATTTCCGGCTGGGATGAAATGGAGTTTTTTAGACCGTAAATCCAATAAGCCCCGCTACTTAGTTTGCAATGCAGATGAAAGCGAACCTGGAACTTTCAAAGACCGTTATTTAATGGAAAAGCACCCTCATCTTTTTATTGAGGGAATGATTACTTCCAGCTATGCGCTGGGTGCCAACACTTCTTTTGTATACATAAGAGGCGAATATTATTACGTGATGCGGGTGTTAGAAAAAGCAATTGCGGAGGCTTATGCAGCAGGTTGGTTAGGGAAAAATATTTTAGGAACCGATTATTCACTCGATTTATATGTTCACATTGGTGCAGGCGCTTATATCTGTGGCGAAGAAACAGCACTTCTTGAATCACTCGAAGGAAAACGAGGAAACCCACGCATGAAACCGCCGTTTCCTGCGATTGCCGGTTTATACGCCAGTCCAACTGTTGTGAACAATGTAGAAACTATTGCATCGGTTGTCCCTATCATAAATATGGGCGGCGATGAATATGCTAAAATTGGCATTGGCCGAAGCACCGGAACAAAACTCATATCAGCTAGCGGAAACATTAATAGACGTGGCGTATATGAAATTGAGCTTGGTTTACCGGTTGAGGAGTTTATCTTTTCAGAAGAATACTGTGGTGGAATTCCGAACGGAAAAAAAATGAAGGCCTGTGTACCGGGTGGATCTTCTGTTCCCATTTTACCTACCGAATTAATTTTAAAAACCGCGGCAGGTGAGCCACGACTCATGAGCTACGAATCCTTAAGTGACGGTGGTTTTGTGAGCGGTTCAATGCTAGGCTCCGGAGGATTTATTGTGTACGATGAGGATGCTTCCATACCACATGGTTTATATACCTTCGCACGCTTTTACCATCACGAAAGTTGCGGACAATGCAGCCCTTGCAGGGAAGGAACAGGTTGGTTAGAAAAAGTATTGCACCGCATCATTCACGGTCACGGCAAAATGAGCGATATAGATTTACTGGTGGATGTAGCCAAAAAAATTGAAGGAAATACCATTTGTCCATTAGGAGATGCTGCTGCCTGGCCCATTGCAAGTGCGGTGCGCCACTTTAGAAGTGAATTTGAATGGTACATCAATAATCCCGATAAGGTGGTAAAAATGAAGCATGGATTTTACAGTGCTAAAAATAGTTTGGTGAATGCTTAATAAAAACTATGGCAAAAGTTACAATTGATAATGTGGAGATTGAAGTTCCGGACGGGACTACCATCTTAAATGCAGCACGTATGATTCCCCGTGAAGGGGTGAACCAAGCAGGTGAAATTGTTCCACCTGCCATGTGCTACTATAGTAAACTTAAAGGCAGTGGCGGTAAATGCCGCACTTGTTTAGTGAAGGTGGCACAAGGATCAGCAAAAGACCCGCGCCCAATGCCCAAATTGGTGGTGAGCTGCTCCACTACTGTTCAAGATGGAATGGTGGTTCAAAATATTACTTCTCCGGAAGTGTTGGAAGCACGCAAAGGAGTAGTTGAATTTTTACTGCTCAATCATCCACTCGATTGCCCAATTTGCGATCAAGCCGGAGAATGTGATTTGCAAAACTTAGGATACAAGCACGGTTTAGCAAAAACCCGCTACGAAGAAGAACGCCGAACTTTTGAAAAAATCGACATCGGAAATAAAATTCAACTTCACATGACGCGTTGCATCTTGTGTTACCGATGCACCTATGTGGCTGATCAATTAACCGATAAACGCGTACACGGCATTATTAACCGTGGTGATGCGGCCGAAATTAGTACCTACATTAAAAATGCAGTGGAGAATGATTTCTCCGGTAACATGATAGATGTATGTCCAGTTGGCGCTTTAACTGATAAAACCTATCGTTTTAAAAACCGTGTATGGTTTACCAAACCGGTAGATGCACACCGCGATTGCAAAAAATGCAGTGGCGAAGTTATGTTGTGGTGCAAAGGGCAAGAGGTAATTCGTGTTACTGCCCGAAAGGATAAAAACGGAGAAGCCGAGAAGTTTATTTGCAACGAATGCCGCTTCGATAAAAAGAATACTGCCGATTGGGTAATTGAAGGACCATCACACATTCGTAGAGATTCTGTTATTTCGCAAAATCATTACGAAGGAATTGACTTGACTAAATTACGCTTGGAAATTAACCGTCAAATTAAATTTCAAGGTGGTAAAAAAATTGATGAAAACTATACGCTGAATCAAATTGAAAAAGGCGAAAGAGAAAAATTGCTAAGCGAACAACTCAAATTAGGAGGAAGAAAATAAACAGATATGCTCTCATTACTCATCTACAAATTTATTTTAGTGCTGATAATTTTCGGCATTAGCTTGCTCATTGCCATGTACGCTACCTACGGCGAACGTAAAATAGCTGCCTTTATGCAAGACCGCATGGGACCAAGCAGAGCGGGACCTTGGGGATTGTTACAACCGGCTGCCGATGGACTTAAAATGTTTATGAAGGAGGAAATTATTCCGGATGTTTCAAATAAAGCCTTGTTTATTATCGGCCCTTGCATTGCCATGTTAACTGCTTGCATGACCGGAGTGGTAGTTCCTTGGGGCGGTTCCTTAGAAATTGGAGGGAAGCAATATCCATTACAAATTGCTGATATCAACATCGGAGTGCTTTATGTTTTTGGCGTTGTTTCAATAGGTGTTTATGGAATTATGATTGGCGGATGGGCAAGTAATAATAAATTTTCATTGCTCGGTGCCTTAAGAGCTTCGGCTCAAATGATTAGCTATGAAGTTGCAATGGGATTAGCCATAATTGCACTTATCATGACAACCGGAACGATCAGTTTAAAGGAAATTACAGAACAACAAAGTCATGGAATGTGGAACATTGTTTACCAACCACTGGGCTTCCTCATTTTTTTAATTTGTGCATTTGCCGAAACCAATCGCGCACCTTTTGATTTACCGGAGTGTGAAACCGAATTAGTTGGAGGTTATCACACGGAATATAGTTCTATGAAATTAGGATTTTACTTATTTTCAGAGTACATCAACATGTTTATTTCTTCGGCAATTATATCTACCCTTTATTTTGGTGGATATAACATTCCTTTTATTGATCATTTGCATCTTTCTCAAAATGCCGTAACTATACTTGGTGTAGTGTTTTTGTTCGCAAAAATTTTCTTCTTCATTTTCTTCTTCATGTGGATTCGCTGGACTGTTCCGCGTTTCCGTTACGATCAACTAATGAATTTAGGCTGGAAGATATTAATACCTTTGTCGCTAGCGAATATAGCGCTCACAGGGGGTGTGATGATGTTATTTAAAAATTAAAAGCATGCTTTTAAACAATTTGTTTTGCCAATTAATTCCTGTCAAGCAATTTGTTTATTGAGAATTGAAAACTGAATAAAAATGCAATTAACCAATCGCTCAAAAGTAGTTTCTAAAAAAGAAATGTCGCTTGCCGAAAGGCTTTACTTACCTGCAATTGTAGGTGGTATGGGAATTACGCTTAAACACATGTTTAAGAAAAAAGCGACGATTGATTATCCGAATGTTCACCGTGAATTTAGTCCGGTTTATCGTGGTCAGCATGTTTTAAAACGCGACGACAATGGGGCTGAACGTTGCACTGCTTGTGGCTTGTGTGCGGTGGCTTGTCCGGCCGAAGCTATTACAATGACGGCAGCAGAGCGCAAACCCGGAGAAGAAAAATTGTACCGTGAAGAAAAATACGCCAGCACTTACGAAATTAATATGCTGCGCTGTATCTTCTGCGGATTGTGCGAAGAAGCTTGCCCCAAAGAAGCCATTTTCTTAACCGATAAAACAGTGCCTTCTACTTTCGAACGGGATGAATTTTTATACGGAAAAGCCATTTTAGTTGAGCCACTTGATAAACGAGTAGATGTTAGCAAACGCCAAACAAATGCTGTTGCTGAATTCAAGAAAAACACAAAGTTTGCACACAATAAATAAGCTATGACCCAATATTTATTTTACTTTCTCTCCTTTGTTGCAGTGCTTTGTGCACTCCGAGTTGTTACCTCCAAAAATCCTGTGCACAGTGTATTGTACCTCATCATTACCTTCTTTGCCATTGGATGTCATTACTTGATTTTGAATGCACAATTTTTAGCGGCAGTGCATATCATTGTGTATGCTGGAGCGATCATGGTTTTGTTTCTGTATGTGATTATGATGCTGAACCTCAACAAAGAGTCAGAACCACATAAAAGCAATATTTTAAAATTTGCGGCAACCATTGCCGGTGGATTGCTTTTAGTAACCCTTGTAAGTGCTTTAAAAGGAACCGAAAGTATTAGTATTACCAATCCGGCAAACGACCAAATAGGATTAATAAAAAATTTAGGACAGGTTCTTTTTAAAGAGTATTTACTGCCTTTCGAAGTTTCTTCAGTCTTGTTTTTATCAGCAATGGTAGGAGCTGTGATGTTGGGCAAAAATGAAATAAAATAAAGTTTGTTAAGAAACCTGAAACAATAGAAACCAAAAAATATGTTAGCCTATAAAGGAATTCCATTAGAGCATTACTTGTTGCTGTGTGCAGCTTTGTTCACCATTGGTGTATTAGGAGTATTGTACCGTCGAAATGCCATCATAATTTTTATGAGTATTGAGTTGATGTTGAATGCTGTTAATTTACTACTCGTTGCATTTTCAACCTTTCGTTCCGATGCATCGGCTCAGGTTTTTGTATTTTTTATCATGGCCGTCGCAGCAGCTGAAGTTGCAGTTGGGCTTGCCATATTGATGATGATTTACAGAAATATCCGCACAACCGATATTGATGCTTTAAATAGATTGAAGTGGTAGAAAATTAGGAATACATTTTACACGATTAAAGAATTTTAAACTTATATGACCAATCTCGTTACACTCATTCCGCTTTTTCCATTGCTCGGATTTTTGATTCTGGGTTTATTCGGAAACAAATTATCCAAATCACTTGCCGGTGTTATTGCCAGTGGTGCCATATTTATTTCTTTTGCTATTTCTGTTTATCTATTTGCTGTTTTGCTGCAAGCACCCAAAGAAAATTCTTCATTTACTTACGATGTGCTGGATTGGATTATGGCCGGAAATTTTTCGGTATCCATCTCCTTTTTACTTGACCCACTCTCCTCTATATTTCTACTCATAATTACCGGTGTAGGGTTTTTGATCCACATTTACAGCACCGGTTACATGCATGAAGATGAAGGACACAACAAATTTTTCTCGTACCTCAACTTGTTTGTTTTTTTCATGTTGTTACTCGTGCTAGGCTCCAATTACCTGGTAATGTTTGTGGGTTGGGAAGGTGTTGGTTTGTGTTCTTATTTGCTCATCGGATTTTGGTTTAAAAACACCAATTATAACAATGCTGCTAAGAAAGCATTTGTCATGAATCGTATCGGAGACTTAGGTTTCCTGATGGGTATCATATTAATCTTTACCACATTTGGTAGCATCAATTATGCAACCGTTTTTGCAACCGCTAAAGGATTTATTTCGGATCATCATACCATCACCATCATCACCGCTTTACTCTTCATTGGGGCTATTGGTAAAAGTGCTCAAATACCATTGTACACTTGGCTTCCGGATGCCATGGCCGGTCCCACTCCTGTTTCTGCATTAATACATGCCGCCACCATGGTTACCGCTGGGATATACATGATTGCCCGAAGCAATATTTTATTTGCACTCTCTCCGATTACCATGGAAGTGATTGCTGTAATCGGTTTAGCTACCGCTTTGTTAGCAGCTACAATTGGTTTGGCTCAAAATGACATTAAAAAAGTACTCGCATATTCAACGGTAAGCCAATTGGGACTTATGTTTTTGGCCTTAGGTGTTGGCGCTTTTTCAAGCGGAGTATTTCATGTTATGACACATGCATTTTTTAAAGCCCTTTTATTCTTGGGCGCAGGAAGTGTGATTCACGCAATGAGCGGCGAGCAGGACATACGCAACATGGGCGGATTAAAGAAACATTTACCCATTACCTATCTCACTTTTCTTATTGGTACCATTGCCATTAGCGGAGTCCCACCCTTTGCCGGATTTTTTAGCAAGGATGAAATTTTAGCACATGTTTTTGCGCACAATAAAATCTTTTGGCTTTTGGGTGTAATTGTATCAATCATGACAGCTTTTTATATGTTTCGCTTATTCTTTCTAACCTTTTATGGGGAATTCAGAGGCACAAAAGAACAGCATCATCATTTACACGAATCCCCAAAATCCATCACAACTCCCCTAATAATTTTGGCGGTGCTTTCAGTAATTGGTGGTTTTGTAGGACTACCTGAAATATTCCATGTCCCTCACTTGTTGAAAAACTTTTTGGAGCCTGTGTTTGCCGATGCTGATATCCGAATGCTCCCGCACGAAGTTTCGCATGCTGCTGAATGGAGTTTGATGGGAGTAGCTATTTTATCTGCCGTAATTTCAATTTACGTTGCCTACAATAAATATGTAAAAAACAAAGAAATTCCGGTTGCCGAAACAAGTGTGTTGAAACCTGTTCACAAATTGGTTTACCACAAATATTTTGTTGATGAATTTTATAATAATCTCATTACACGTCCTTTGAATTGGACCTCTAAACAGTTTCATACTTTTATGGATATTCAGGTTATTGATGGCTTGGTCAATTTCATTGGCCGAGCAGTCGTTTGGAGCAGTGGTATCGTGAGGTACGCTCAAGCAGGAAACACCGGGTTTTATATTTTCGCAATGGTGTTGAGTATCGTATTAATGTTGGTTTTTAAATTGGTAATCTAAATCTTACTAAGCTCAATGGCTTAAAATACAGCGTTTAAAAAAATTATACACTGTAATAGTTGTCCTTGAGGTTGAAAAATAAATTAAAAAAATTATGATTAGCGGACTTTTACTTCTTTTACCACTTGTTTCATCCCTCCTCTTGCTTTTTATAAAAGGAGAAAACGCGAAAAAAGCGGCATTGGCATTTTCACTTGCTCAATTAATACCCACGTTAATCGTGTTAGCGCAATTTACACACGATGCAAGCACCCAATTTTTGCTCGACTTTTGGTGGATTCCTTCATTGGGAATCAGTTTTAAAGTAGGCATTGACGGAATAAGTATAGTATTAATATTACTCACAAACCTTTTGGTTCCATTTATTATACTCTCCTCTTTTCACAAAAAAAACTACGATAAACCACATGTATTTTATTCCTTGATTCTATTGATGCAAATGGCTCTTCTAGGCGTTTTTATGGCAATGGACGGCTTTCTTTTTTATATTTTCTGGGAGTTAGCGCTTATCCCAATCTATTTTATTTGTCTCATTTGGGGAGGCGAAAATCGTGCCCGCATCACATTTAAATTTTTTCTTTACACCCTTTTGGGAAGTTTGTTCATGTTGGTGGCGCTTATTTACATCTATTTGCAAACGCCCGGATCCCATAGCTTCGATATTCAAGCTTTATACACCGCGGGAAGGGCTTTACCTCTCGCGACACAAGGAATTTTGTTTTGGGGATTATTTGTAGCATTTGCCATAAAAATGCCCATTTTCCCTTTTCATACTTGGCAACCCGATACCTACACAGTAGCGCCAACTCAAGGAACTATGCTGCTTTCGGGAATTATGTTAAAAATGGGTATTTATGGCGTTATTCGTTGGTTGCTACCAATGGTTCCGGCCGGAGTGCACGAATGGAGTAGCTTTGCAATAACACTCTCGGTAATTGGAGTAGTTTATGCCTCCTGCATTGCTATTGTTCAAAAAGACTTCAAACGGCTTGTTGCCTACTCCTCTATTGCACACGTTGGATTAATTTCAGCTGGTGTATTTACCTTAACCATTCAGGGTTTACAAGGTGCGATGGTGCAAATGGTGAGTCATGGTATAAATGTGTTTGCCTTATTTTATATAATCGATGAAATTGAAGACCGCACCGGAACCCGCAATTTAAATGAGCTTGGTGGGGTAAGAAGTATTGCTCCAAAATTTGCAACAGCATTTATGATAATAATGTTAGGAAGTGTTGCGTTACCGCTAACAAACGGATTTATTGGAGAATTCTTACTCATTAATGGTTTGTATCAATACGGAGCTTGGACTGCAGCAGTTGCAGGACTATCTATCATTTTAGGTGCTATTTATATGTTAACTGCCTATCAAAAATCAATGTTAGGAGAACTCAAAGAAGCAACTTTTAAATTTCCGGATATGAATACCGAGGAAATGTCCATTTTAATTCCAGTAGTATTGATGGTTATTGCTTTTGGCTTGTATCCCAAACCCTTGCTCGAACTATCAGAACCGGCAATTACAAAATTATTGACATTAACAAAATAAGAATTATGCAGGCCTTAAAAGCCAAGCAATAAAAAATACGTATTAAGCATATGAAATCATTGTTACTTCTTTCCGGATTAGGTGTCTTGGCACTGCTTGCGGAGATTTTTAATTTAAAAAAGCGCTTGTATCCGGTTGTACTAATTGGGCTTCTTGTTACAATTGCTGCTGCTGTGAAAGATTGGAATACAAATATTCATTACTATTCCAACATGATGTTATTCGACAATTTTGCCATCACTTTTACCGTATTGATTTGTGTAGTGGCGTTGCTCTGGTTTGTAATGTCTCAAAGCTATTTTACCGAAGAAACGAATGTTACCGATCATTTTGCTTTAGTTTTGTTTTCATTGGTTGGTGCAGTTTGTATGGTAAGTTACAACAATATGGCCATGCTCTTTTTAGGTATAGAAATATTATCACTTTCCTTGTATGTGATGGCCGGAAGTAAAAAGAATGATTTACTCAGCAACGAAGCTGCACTTAAGTATTTCTTAATGGGTTCTTTTGCCACAGGTTTTTTGCTTTTTGGAATTGCACTTATTTATGGTGCAAGCGGTTCTTTTCATTTAAGTGCCATTGCTTACTATATTTCCGAAAACCAAGGACATTTGCCAACCTTCTTTTATGCAGGCGTTTTATTAATGTTGGTTGGAATGGCATTTAAAGTTTCAGCAGCACCTTTTCACTTTTGGGCACCTGATGTATATCAGGGTTCCCCAACAGTTGTTACCGCTTTTATGGCAACTATTGTGAAAACGGCCGCGTTTGCCGCTTTCTTCCGTTTGTTTGCGACCTGCTTCATGGGAGTGGCAGGAACATGGACAGATATTGTATCTGTGATGTGCATTCTTACTTTAATTGTGGGAAACATTACTGCCGTTTTTCAAGAAAGTACCAAACGTATGTTAGCATTTTCAAGTGTTGCACATGCTGGTTATATGTTGCTAGCTATTGTTTCGCTATCCGCGCATTCCGGTTCTAACATTTTATATTATACTGCAGCGTATTCAGTTGCTACAATTGCCTCTTTTACTGTGCTTTATAATGTAATGCAAGGTGCAGGTGATGCAATCGAAAGTTTTAATGGTCTTTCTAAACGAAATCCGTTTGCAGCTTTGGTAATGGCAGTTGCATTACTCTCACTTGCCGGAATTCCACCTATGGCTGGATTTTTTGGAAAATATTACTTGTTTACCTCCGCTTTAGAAGCACACCATATTTGGCTTGTCCTTGTAGCTGTATTTGCCTCATTGGTAGGTGTTTACTACTATTTTAAGATACTAATTGCCATGTATTTTAAGCCCGCTAAAAACGCTGCAGCACTTTCTCTCTCTGGTTCACATCAATTATTGCTAGTTATTTCGCTTTTATTGATGCTTTTGATGGGAGCTATGCCGGATTGGATAATTCGTTTGATATAATTGCCTAAAACCACCATTTTCTCCACCACAAATTTTCCTTCCAAAATTTTCCTGCTTTTTATCGAAGAGTAGGGGCTTTTTTATAGTTTTTTTACTATTATTACGCTCCAAAATATCTTAACCCTAAATGGTATGAAAAATTTATACACAAGCATTTATAAAAAATTCAATTGCAGCTTTTTGCTTATCTTACTTTTATTGACATCCTTACAAACCAAAGCCCAATACTGCAATACCGGTTTGGGTGGTGCAGGTTGTGGTGTAGATCAAATTACAGGTGTTGAAATTATTGGAACAACATTGGTCAACCCTAATGATACTTGTACAGGTACATTTACGAATACTTTAACCGTATTTCCAGATAGTGCAAATACCACAGCAAATTTAATGCAGGGAGTTACCTATACCTTAAGCATCACTACAGGTGCAAATAATATTATTTCTGTTTGGTTGGATTACAATCAAGATTTTACATTCGATGCTTCAGAATGGACGCAAGTGTGCACCACTTCAGTGGCTGGTGGAACTACAACCGTTCAAGTAACAATACCTTTCTCTGCTTTAGTTGGAACAACCGGTCTCCGCATCAGAAGCCGTGGAGTTAACAATACGAATGGAGCAACAGATGCTTGTTCAAACTTTGGGTCGGGAGAAACCGAAGATTATACCATCCATATCATTGCAGCGCCACCTTGCACCGGAACCCCTGTTGCCGGCACTGCAACCGCCGGTAGTGCTGTTTGCCCAAATGTTCCTTTTAATCTAACATTAACCGGCAGCACTCAGGCTGCTGGACTAACCTATCAATGGGAATTATCGCCTGATAGTATTGTTTGGACAGCTATTTCAGGTGCTGTTGCCAATTTTTATACTGCTACCCAAATGAACAATACTTATTATCATTGTATTGTAACTTGCGCCGGTCAAGCTGATACCTCTAGTGTTGTGCTGGTAACAACAAATTCATTTGTAAATTGCTATTGCACTTCTTTTCCAACCAATACAGTTGATGACGATATTGGAAATGTTACGTTTGCCGGATTAAATAATGGAGTTGGAACACCTGCCCTTAACAATTCTACTTCAGTAAATACCTACACTGATTTTACCTCATTGCCTCCCACTGTATTGTTACAAGGCTTAAGCTATCCTATAGAAGTAACTCAAATTAATAGTTCAGGAAATTTTTATGCTTGTTATTTAACCGTATACATCGATTACAATCACGATGGCGTTTTTGATATCACCAATGAACTTATTTTTGATGGCGAAACCAATTCAGCTGTTGGTGGAAATATCTTATCGGGAACCGTTACTATCCCGGTAGCCTCCACTCCGGGTATAACACGCATGCGTGTATTGTTACAAGAAGCAGGCAATGTTGGACAGCCATCTTGCGGGAGTTATGGCTACGGTGAAACAGAAGATTATTTGGTTAATATTCAAGCTGCAGTGCTATGTGTAGCGCCACCAACTGCTGGAACTGCGGTTGCTTCTACAGCAAATGTGTGCCCCGCAATTCCTTTTAATTTAAATTTAACAGGCAGCACAATTGCTTCCGGATTAACTTATCAATGGCAAAGTTCAGCAACTACCAGCAATTTTACAAATATAAGCGGGGCTACTTCCATTAATTACTCTACCACTCTAAACACTAATACCTACTACCGTTGTGTAGTTACGTGCAGTGGTGTTTCAGACACATCAACCAATGTGTTAGTAAATGTAAATTCCTTTGTGAATTGTTATTGTACATCAGCTGCAACCAGCACAGGTGATGACGATATTGGTAACGTAACTCTTGGCTCCATAAATAATGGAGTTGCTAGTCCGGCTACTTTAAATCCAACATCAATAAATACCTATACGAATTTTAGTAATTTACCGACACAAACATTTTTAAAAACAATTTCCTATCCCCTTTCAATCACCCAAATTAATTTAAATGGCTTCTATGCTTGTTCGGTTGTGGTGTTTATCGACTACGATCAAAATGGTGTATTTGACCCGCAAACAGAAGCTGTATTTAGCGGCAATACAAATGCCGCTGCCGGTGGAAATACCGTAACGGGAAGTGTTACAATTCCATCAACAGCTTTAAGTGGCAATACACTTATGCGTGTAGTACTTGTTGAAGGAACAACAACACCATCTCCCTGCGGAACTTACACTTGGGGTGAAACAGAAGACTATACCATAGATATTCAACCAGCTGTTCCTTGTGTTGCTCCTCCTACTGCTGGAACAGCTCTTTCATCCGTAACTAATATTTGCCCTGGTATTAACTTTAACCTTAATTTATCAGGAAGTACAATTGCTGCCGGATTAACTTACCAATGGCAAATTTCTTCCAACAATGTCAATTTTACTGATATTGCCGGAGCTACTTCAATAAATTACACCACGTCTCAAACCAGCAATAGCTATTACCGGTGTTTAATTTTTTGTACGGGCGTTTCAGACTCTTCTAGTTCGGTTTACGTAACTACTAATAGTTTTGTGGCTTGTTATTGTACATCTGCAGCAAACAGCACAGTAGATGATGATATCGGAAATTTTACATTGGGTTCCTTAAATAACGGTGTGGGCTCTCCGGCGCTGAGCAATGCTACATCTGTTAATACATATACTGATTTTTCATCTCTACCACCCACTATTCTGTTACAAGGTTTGAGCTACCCTATTTCCATGACTCAAATAAATAGTTCAGCAACCTTTTATAGCTGCTACTTAACCGTTTACATCGACTATAATCACGATGGAATTTTTGACATTAACAACGAATTAATTTTCGATGGTCAAACTGTTGCCGGACAAGGAGGTAATTTACTTGCCGGAAACGTTACTATTCCTTTGACTTCCTTAGCGGGAGTTACTACATTACGTGCGGTACTGCGTGAAAATGGTAGCATCACACAATCCCCATGTGGTGGATATGGATATGGTGAAACAGAGGACTATTTAGTTGATATTATTCCTGCGCCGCCTTGTGTTGCACCACCTGCTGCAGGAACTGCAATGGCTTCGGATTCAACAGTATGCCCAAATATTAATTTTAACTTAAGTTTGATGGGAAGTGCCTTAGCCTCAGGATTAAGCTACCAATGGGAATCATCAACAGATAATGTAAACTGGACTAGTATATCTGGAGCGACAACATTGTATTATCAAACCTCACAAACAGTAAGTACGTATTACCGATGCAATGTTTTTTGCACTGCTGTTTCAAGCACCTCAGCTTCATTATTTGTATCCCTTAATAGTTTTGTGGATTGCTATTGTACCTCCTTTGCAACAAGTGATCAAGGTGCGGATATAGGAAATCTTACTATTGGTCAAATCAACAATGGTGTAGCAGTACCGATTTCAAATAACCCGCTGGCTATAAACACTTATACTGATTTCTCTTACTTGGGTGCATATAATTTTACTAAAAACATTTATTATACAATTAAAGTTTCTCAAATCAATAGTGCAGGCTCAACCGCTTGCAGAATGGCAGCATTTATTGATTATGACCACGATGGAATTTTTGATCCTTCGAGTGAAATTGTATTCGGTGGTCAAACTCCAAATGGTGTACTAAACAATTTGGTAATTGATTCCATAAATATACCAAGCACTGCCTTAACCGGAGTAACAAAAATGAGATTAGTAATCGAACAAGGAACTAATATTCCGGATCCTTGTGGTTCTTATTTTAATGGAGAAACTGAGGATTATTTAATTAATATCTTAAATGATAATCCTTGTTCTATTCCATTTACGGTAGGACCAACTGCCAGCAGCGTTCCAAGTGTTTGTTCGGAAGATATTTTTGCATTATCGCTACCTTCACTTCTACCGGATACAGGCTATTCTTTCCAATGGCAATCTTCATCCAACAATAGTGTTTGGAATAACATTGCAGGAGCAACCAATCAGTTTTATAATGGTTCCGAAAATTTCCCAACATACTACCGTTGTATTGTTGCTTGCAGTGCCGGAACCGATAGTATTGCTTCTACTTCTATTTTTGTAGATAAAAAACCTTTGTCGGATTGCAGCTATTGCAACTCTATAATTAATGGTAATTGTGACATCAATTATTATATTGATTCAGTTGCCATTGGTGGAACTACTCTAAACAATTCTAACTCAGGTTGTGCTGCCAATTCTGGTTTTGCATTTTCAAAATATCCAGCCAATGGAAATACCACCTCCACTTTAGGACAAGGTAATTATTACGATATTTTTGTAAAAACTGCAGGTTCTTGTAATTTATCCGTATGGGTGGATTACGATCAAAGTGGCACATTTGATGCCAAGGAATGGATTCAAATTTCTGCCGCGACCGACTCTGCTGTAACAACAACTATTCCTTTGGTAATTCCTGATACGGTAACTTTAGGCCTAACCGGAATGCGCATCCGATCACGTAAAGCAGGAAATCAAAATTTAGCAATTGATGCATGTAGCACTTATGGTAGTGGCGAAACAGAAGATTACTATATAACCCTGGTAGCAGCTATCTCCACAGGAAAAGAACTTCAGAACGATAAAAACATAAAAATTTATCCAAATCCAAGTAATGGAATTGTAAGTATTGAATATCGCTCAGATGAAGCAAAATCATTACAGGTGCGGATTATGAATATGGAAGGTCGTGAAATCTACGCCCAAACAAGCGAGAAATTCAAAGGCGTTTATGCGCATAAATTAGATTTATCAAGTTATACTAAAGGAATTTATTTTGTGCAGTTTATTTCTGACAAAAATATCAGCACCAAAAAAATTGTACTTCACTAGGTAGTTATTCTTTACCAATAACAAGGGCTGGGGTTTAATATCTCAGCCCTTGTTTTATTTATTATTTTTGCACTCCATTTTTTACAACAAAACAATGATTCGAACTAAGATTTGTGATTTATTAAAATCAAGCGAGTACCAAAAAGAAGTAACTGTAAAAGGCTGGGTAAGAACCAAGCGTGGAAATAAAAATGTAGCATTTATTGCGGTTAACGACGGTTCAACGATTCATACTATTCAAGCTGTGGCAGATGTTGCTGCATTTGACGAAGAAACGTTAAAGCTGATAACAACCGGCTCATGTGTTAGCATTAGCGGATTATTAGTACAATCACAAGGTCAAGGGCAAAGTGTAGAAATTCAAGCCAACAAAATTGAAGTATATGGAACTGCAGATGCAGAAACATATCCTTTGCAAAAGAAGGGTCATACCTTAGAGTTTTTGCGTGAGATTGCCCACTTAAGACCCCGCACAAATACATTTGGTGCTGTTTTGCGCATACGTCATCACATGGCATTTGCCATCCATAATTATTTCAACAC
Source organism: Bacteroidota bacterium (assembly GCA_016721765.1). Taxonomy (NCBI): domain Bacteria; kingdom Pseudomonadati; phylum Bacteroidota; species Bacteroidota bacterium. The sequence continues at coordinate 1,331,860 of JADKHO010000001.1, read as the reverse complement.
CAAAGGCTTCTTTTACCTTCATACTCCAATCATTACGGGCTCAGATGCTGAAGGAGCAGGTGAAATGTTTCATGTTACCAATTTTGACTTAAAAAATCCTCCCAAAAATGAGGATGGTAGTATAAATTATGCAGAAGATTTTTTCGGGAAAGAAACCAACCTTACTGTTTCCGGACAATTGGAAGGAGAACTGGGAGCTTTAGCACTTTCGCTGATTTACACTTTTGGCCCAACATTTAGAGCTGAGAATTCAAATACCGCTCGTCACTTGGCTGAGTTTTGGATGATTGAACCCGAAATGGCTTTTTATGAGCTCGAAGACAACATGAATTTGGTGGAGGATTTTCTAAAATACCTCATTCAATATTGCCTCGAACACTGTATGGACGATTTGGAATTTCTTACAAAAATGTATGATGCGAATTTAATTGAACGTTTAAAATCAGTTAGTTCCGCTCCATTCGAAAGACTTACCTATACTGCGGCTATAGAAATTCTTAAAAACTCAGGAAATAAATTTGAATACCCGGTTGATTGGGGAACTGATTTACAATCCGAGCACGAACGTTATCTAGTTGAAAAACATTTTAAAAAACCGGTTATTCTAACCAACTATCCTAAACACATTAAAGCCTTTTACATGAAACAGGATGCCGATGGCAAAACTGTTCGTGCCATGGATGTTTTATTTCCGGGAATTGGTGAAATTGTTGGTGGTTCGCAACGCGAAGAGAATTACGATAAGCTACTTGCACGCGTGCGTGAAATGGGCATTCCCGAAAAAGATATTTGGTGGTATTTAGAAACCCGAAAATTTGGAACCGCCCCACATAGCGGATTTGGACTAGGTTTTGAACGATTAATTTTATTTGTAACCGGTATGAGTAACATTCGAGATGTTATTCCTTTTCCAAGAACACCTAAAAACGCAGAGTTTTAAATTGGGTTTTCACTGTAGTCGAATTTACTTACTATTCATTTGCTTTTGCAAACGATAGTACTCCGAATACAATTTTTTTATGTTGTTGTTAATCTTTACGGTGTAGTTATAATCGTAATCAAAGGTTTTATTAAAATTATTAAAGGTGATTTTGGCGATAGGTTCACTCAACACGGCTACATCTAACCCATTTACTTCCTGAAACAAATCAATATCAAATGGAAATACACTCACAAAAGTATCGTAGCGAGGAACAATGGCATTTACTTCGATTATTTTTGAGACAAAACCTCTTTTTGAAAATTCAATGGTGTACTTTTTCCCCAAAGGAAGTTTAACAGCACATCTACCCTTTTTTGAATAACGTGTTGCCATCGTAAAATCGGTTTCATTTAAGATACGCACTACTACCGAATCTAATGCCTTTTGTTTCCCTTTTTCACTCACTGCCGATTGATAAATCATACCATCCAACAATAAATAATATTTGGGATTTAACATGAGCGAATCATTTCTTCGATCCTTGCTAACCGCATTGTCCTTTTGTGCAAAAGCATGCGTTGAAAATAAAGCGAAGCCTAACATTAAAATTCCAAAAATGCGGAGTTGATTCATTTTCATTTTATTGGGTTTTAAGTTACAAATCTATAAAATTTCTACTCCAGCAAATCTCCCCTTCAAAATGTATTCCAACAGGCATATTAACAAAAAAGCCCTGCTTCAAATTCATGGAGCAGGGCTTTTATTTTGATTACTTAATCGATTACATTACGGCAGCTTTGAAATCAGCATTGTCTTTAAATTTAAGAAACTCTCTGTCTTCAGCAGCTTTCGCTTTCAAAGAAGCATCTTTTTCGAAAGCACTTTTTAAATTGCTAACGGTTGCCGATGCATCATTTTTTCGTGAACTGATAATCGCTTTCAGGTAATAACCCATTCCGCTTGTATTGTCCTTACTTGCTTCCAATGCGCTCATTGCGCCTGCATTGTCGCCATTTAATAATTTGGCAAGGGCAGCATTAAAGGTGTTTTCGCTTCCATAATTGCTAACTGCAGCTGAATATTTACCTTTCATAATGTTGATAGCACCCATGTTATAGCTTGCTTCAGGCCCTGCACTTGATGCAGCAGCATAATGTGTTTCAGCCCCATTACGGTCACCCTTTTTAATTGAAATAATTCCAAGATTATTTTCAACCACCGGGTTGTTTGCGGAGGCAGCAGCGGCCTTATTGAAAGCCGTTTCGGCATCGCTCATTTTATTTTGCATTACATACACATAACCCATATTATTGTGTCCTCTCCAATCGTTTGGATAAATGCGGGCTGCGTTAGTGAAGATGTTCATCTTAGCTGTTAAATCGTTGCTCAGGGTTGCAGCATACAACAATTCTTCAATGCTTAAAGAATCCGGTGTAGCAGCCGACATTTGAGTTAACACCTCATCTGATTTCCCTAACATATTTGCATTTACGGTGATTTTGGCACGACGCAATTGCGGCAAAATTTCTTCTGCAATTTCGGTATATGCTTTAGATATATTTTTAATTTCTTGCTCTCTTTTATCTAAATCAGAATAGGTAGAAAGTATACGTAAGATCATGTCCTTATCCGGAACATTAGAAGCTTGCATTAAGGTTTGAAAACCAGCCCAATCTTCAGGAGTAGATGTTTTAGTATAAAAGGCCTCATCTAATCCGATAGTAGCCTTTTTCTTTTTCATTTGGGCCATAAAAAACTTAGCAGTTGTATTGGCACGGTCGCTTGCAAGATTTGCATTTTTATCTTGCTCTCCATCCGGTGATGCGTATGCTGAAATAGCAATTCCTTTAAAATCGAAGCCTTTAGCCATACCGTTAACAAAGAAATCATCAACGCCCTTCATATCGTCCTGCTTCAATTCAGCAGCGCGAATATCTGATTGGCTCATTGCAAAGTTAAGATCAGCTTCTTTAGAAACCGGAATATTTTTTTGGAAATTATCTTTTCCCATTATTGGTTTCTCATCGCTCATAACTAAGCGTGGAGTGATGATTGTTCCATCTGCCATTTTAGGAAGCGGGAAATCTTTAGATTTTGATTTTTTTGAGATAACAGCTTTACCACCTAACTCAGCCACTTTCATACCATCTTCGTAAGCAACTTTATCGGTTATAGTAAAGTCGTAACCCTTATCGCGAACCACTTTAACTCCTGTTCCTTCCTTCACTTTTTCGCCATCAAAGGTGATGGTTTTCAATGCTTTTTCGCCACCATTCCATTTAATAGTTGGCATGAGCACAACTGTGTTTTTTGGACCATACGCTTTTTCAGGTATATGTCCTTTCACAGTAATAGCAACGCTGTCGCCATGCATTTCCAATGGACTTGGAGTTACGGTGTAGGTAACCTTTGACCAATCGGTGCTTTTACATCCTACCAGAACCACAGATGCTGCCGCAACCAGTGAAAATCCTTTAAGTAGATTTTTTTTCATTTTGATTGTGAATTAATTAGAATTGAGTTTAGTGTTAACAAAAATATGCTGCGAAAGTAATTGTTATATTCTGAATATGAAAAACTTTTTTTGCGGGACGAATGAACGGGAATTATCTTTAAATGAACGGGAAATATCCACAGCTGAATAGTTTGTCGATTTGTTAATAAGTGCATCAAAGCCTATTAAAATTGGCACATTATAGAATTAATCGGTTAATTCCAAGCGGATAGTCCTTCTGAATGGCTGCCAAAACAGCTTCATAATCCTTAGTATTGGCCACAAAATCAATATTGTTTACATCAATAATTAATATCCGCTGTTGTTGTTGTTGACGAATATAATCGAAATAGTTTTGCTGCACCTTCTCAAGGTATTGAGGCGCAATGTTTTGTTCAAAATCACGCCCACGCTTTTTGATATTCGTTTTTAATCTATCGATGTCTAAATACAAATACACCAATAAATCGGGTTTAGGCAATTGTGCGTGAATAATGCTAAACAGTTTGTTATACAGTCCAAACTCATCCTCTTTTAAATTCGCTTTTGCAAAAATTAAACACTTATTAAAAAAGTAATCCGAAATGGTAAAACTGGCAAATAAATCGCGGTTGCTGAGATGGTTAGTTAATTGCTGATAGCGTTCGGCTAAAAAAGAAAGCTCAACAGTAAAGGCGTATTTATCGGGATTATCGTAAAACTTGCTTAGAAACAGGTTTTCCTCAAATTGTTCAAGAATAAGTTTGGCACCAAATTGCTCGGAGATTTTACTTGCCAACGAAGTTTTTCCGGCACCAATATTTCCTTCAATTGCAATAAAATCGTAACGCATAGTTTTTTATAGAACGCGGGTAAGGCGGATGTTGCGGTTTAACGCAGATTTAATTTTTTTTTTTTTGAAGGAATAAGTTGAGCTAGTGATTTTCATTATTCAATCCTCTTTAAAAAGCTAGTTGGATATAAAATCCATAAATAATTTTGCTTCCATTACTTTTTTTGCTTCCAATTTATCTTCGCAAGCGCTCAGGAGTTCGGAAATAGTTTTATGTAAAATTGGATGAACTAATTCAGGAGCAATTTCCTGCAGTGGCAACAGGGTAAACTTTCGCTTGTGAAGCAAGGGATGGGGAATTTTTAAATCGCCTTCGTCCAAAATCAGATTGTTGTAAAACAGAATGTCGATATCGATGAGGCGCTCCTGCCATTTGGCTTCGCTGCGCACACGACCAATTTGATTTTCGATGGATAAAACCTTTTCGAGCACTTCTCGAGCTGATTTATCGGTTTCGATTGCCAATACACAATTGTAAAACGGATTTTGATTTTCGTAACCCCAAGCAGCCGTTTCATAAATACCCGATTGCAGCACAATCTTACCAATTTGGCGGTCAATCTTGCGCATAGCATGAAACATTACTTCATCGCGCTTACCTATATTTCCGCCTAAAATCAGGAAAACTTTGTTCATTGAATTTTTTCTCAAACCTACAGCAAATTTTTAGAATTAAAAATGAGCTGTGGAGAAGTTTTTATTAACTAAAAATAAGAGAAAATGATTGCAACCACAGTTGCTTTATGGCGCGTGCATTGTGCACTTTTTGGACTAAACCGATTAGGGTATTTCTACATTCCTACCTAAGGTTTTAAATCGAAGGCCGCTTTTTTGTTCCACGGTTATCGTAATGTGTCCTGTTTTACTTGTATGGATATCGCGTACGATGCCCGATTTACCCACATGAGTTCCGCGAATAACCACACAAGGGTCTCCATCCTTTAGGATTTTAGCCTTTTTAATTGCCATGATTTGATGCCATTTATAGTTCGAATTAAAATCAGCTAAATTTATATCAATCCGTGTATTTATCAATTTACTAGATACAATGCGCTAAATAAAAAAATACACCTGAAGTCAAATTTAAAAAAATCCCATCAGCTATGAAATGAAATTAGCTACACTCGCTTTTCCAAAAAATTAAAGCTTTATATGTAGCTTCGCACAAAGCATTATAATGCGCAGCACCTTAGAATTCAATATTGAAAAACCTTTTCGCTTCTCAGCCCAGTTGTTGAATTGGTCGAATCAATTTAATGTGATTTGTTATTTGAATAGTAACACCGCTGCTCAACCCTCAGGTCAAAAAAATCAAAAAATTAACTACGATATTTTGCTTGGGGTTGACGCTGTTGCAGAAATTTGCGTTAATTCAGGTGCTGCCTTTACTACGCTCAAGCAATTTTACGAAACTAAAAGAGATTGGCTCTTTGGTTATTTGAGCTACGACTTAAAAAACGAAACCGAATTGCTAAGCTCTAATAATGTTGACAATCTTGGTTTTCCTGAGCTTCATTTTTTTCAAGCCCGCTATGTTTTTAGCTTGAAAGGGGACTGTTTACATGTACATTATTTGGATGAATTGGACACGAAAGCGAAAATCGCTAAATTAATTGAAGAAATAAAAAACTTCCCTTCGGATTTACAAGTCAAAGAAAATAAGCAGCTAAGCATTCATGCAAAGGTGAGTCGCGAACACTATTTGCAAACCGTTTTGGAAATTAAAAAGCACATTCAACGAGGTGATATTTATGAAATGAATTATTGTGTAGAGTTTTTTGCAACTCAAGCACGCTTACTTCCATTGACGGTATACGAATCCTTAAATGCGCTTTCGCAAACACCTTTTTCCTGCTTTTATAAAAACAATCAATACAACTTAATGTGCGCTAGTCCGGAACGGTTTTTAAAAAAAGAAGGCACAAAACTAATTTCACAACCCATTAAAGGCACCCGAAAAAGAGGCACAAACAAAGCAGAAGATGCAGCTTTAAAAGTAGAATTGGCAAATGACCCAAAAGAACAAAGCGAAAATGTGATGATTGTGGATTTAGTAAGGAATGATTTATCGCGAAGTGCACAACGTGGAACTGTGCAGGTGGATGAACTATTTGGAGTATACACTTTTAAGCAGGTGCATCAATTAATCTCCACCATCAGTTGTGGGCTAAAGCCGGAAATTCATTTTGTTGAGGCGCTTAATAATGCTTTCCCCATGGGTAGCATGACGGGTGCCCCCAAAGTGCGCGCCATGCAATTAATTGAAACATTTGAATCTACCAAAAGAGGGCTTTACTCCGGGGCTGTAGGATATATTTCTCCGCATGGGAATTTTGATTTTAATGTAGTGATTCGAAGTATTCTTTACAATTCAGAAAAGCAATATGTTTCATTTATGGTTGGTAGCGCCATTACTTCCAACTCTATTGCAGAGAAGGAATACGAAGAATGTTTATTAAAAGCGGAGGCCATGTTTCAAGTTTTGAATGGTGGAAGTTAGTAGATTGCAAAAAAAGGGAAGGTACGGTACATGTCTTATCTCAGCATTCGTGTTGCGAAGGCAATTTTTAGCGATAGAAAACGGATAATTTTACTTTGTCCCACAGTATAAGCAGTCAATTTTCTTAGTTTTGTTAAAGGGATGCAAAAACAATTTCTGAATTTTATTTATCAAAAAAAGCTTTTTAGTAAAAAGGATCTTATTTTACTTACACTCAGTGGAGGTATTGATTCTATTGTGCTTTTTGATTTATTGCTAAAACTAAAGATACGATTAACAGTGGCGCATTGTAATTTTGGAATGAGGGGGGCAGAATCAGATGAGGATGAAAAATTTGTAAAGCAATTGTGTTTAAGCAACAAGATAGTGTGTTATACCCAAAAATTCAATACCCCTGCGTTTGCTGAAAAAATGGGTATTTCTACTCAAATGGCAGCACGAGAATTGCGTTATGAATGGTTTGAAAAACTGCGAAAAGAATGTGGATTAGATTGGATTGCAACCGCACATCATCAAACCGATGTGGTAGAAACCATGCTTATTAATTTAATGCGCGGTACAGGTATTGCCGGCCTACATGGGATTTCGGCTAAGAATGGTAAAATTATTCGCCCGCTACTCTTTGCAAATAGGAATGAAATAAAAAGCTACGCCGCTCAAAACAAGCTCACATTTCGTGAAGATAGCAGCAATGCGAGTGACGATTATTTGCGCAATAAAATTAGGCATCACGTGCTTCCCGAATTAGAAAAAATTAACCCGCTTTATGAACAAAGTTTTTTCGATTCGGCCAACAAAATTGCACAAGCTGAAACTATTTTTAATTTAACTATAGCTGCTGAACGAAAAAGAATAGAAGAATTAACGGAGCGGGAGATACGCTTTTCCATATCAGAATTAAAAAAACTCAAACCTCGATCGCTTTACTTGTATGAATTTTTTAAACCTTTTAAGTTCACAGCTTCCATGTGTGCTGATATTGAATCTTGCCTTGACAGTGACCCCGGAAAACTATTCTATTCCACCACGCATCGCTTGCTAATTGACCGATACTATATACTTATTAGCAAACTTGAAAAAAAAAGCAAAAAGGAACATTTTTTTATTCCCAATAGTAGCACTTCTCTCATACAACCCTTTCGATTGCAGTTGTTGCAGTTAAAAATGTCGAGCGGATTCAGCTTCTCTAAACAAAAAAACTGCGCTCAAGTAGATGCCGCCAAACTCCACTTTCCGCTCGAAATTCGAAAATGGAGAAAGGGCGATACCTTTTACCCCTTGGGAATGAAAGGAAGCAAAAAGCTCAGTGATTTTTTTATTGATAACAAACTTTCTATTTTTGAAAAAGAGAAGGTGTGGTTAATTTGTTCTGAAAATAAAATCGTTTGGGTAGTGAATCACCGCTTGGATGATCGATTTAAAATTGGTCCGGAAACAAAAAGAATTGTAGCTTTTGAGTACTTTGAAAAACAACAATGACAGAATCGAATTTATTTGTTGAAAAACAATATATGGGATATAACAAATACTCCTTTTTAAGAAGGGGGATTTTGGCCCTATTTTGTTTTGTTGCTTATTACTGGAGCGAAAATCCAAAGCCGGTAGATGTATCGGGTGTTCGAATCGGTTCTTATCCGGTGCAGGATATTCCTAATTCGGGGTCCTTATTTTTTTTATTGGGGATGATTATCTTGATTATTTCGATAGGACTGTTTTTTGTGTTGCACATCAAAACCATTGTGAGTGAAAACAGCATTACACTCGATGGCATTTGGACCTCACGCAAGGTAAAAATAGATTTAGATAGCATTGTTGATGCAAAAAAAATACCTTATAGTTCCTATTATTTTAATGTTCCGGAGTACAATTTGCACCGCAAAGGCAAAATAAAATTTTACACTTTTGGCAACGAGGCGCTAGAACTTACGGACAAGGAAGGCCTCAAGTACATCATTGGCACACAAAAAGCCGGCGAATTTTTGGCAATTCTTCACAATCGAATTAACCACAAGTAGTGTTGATTTTTGCTACTTTTGTACCCGATTCTAATATTAAAAACACACAAATTAATTTCTAAAAATGAAAAAGAGTTACATTGTTATCGGAATAATTCTGGTGGTAGTATTTATTATTTACCGCTTTTTTGCCGGAACTTATAATACCTTAGTGGGCATGAATGAGCCAATAAATGGCGCATGGGCGCAAGTTGAAAATGCATATCAGTTGCGTGCCGATAAAACAAAAGTATTGGTAGAAACTGTAAAAGGTGCCGCCAATTTTGAAAAATCTACTTTAGAGGCAGTAATCCAAGCACGTGCGCAAGCTACCAGTGTGAAGATTGATCCTACTAATTTAACACCTGAAAAAGTTGCTGAATTTCAAAAAGCACAAGATGGACTTTCTTCGTCCTTATCGCGTTTGTTAGTAGTTGCAGAGCAATATCCTCAATTAAAAGCAACTCAAAATTTCAGCGATTTTCAGGCGCAATATGAAGGCATGGAAAACCGCATTGGTGTGGCGCGCAGAGATTTTAATGAGATCGTGCAAAACTACAACACTTATGTACGTAAGTTCCCCAATAATTTGTTAGCCGGGTTTTACGGCTTTCAGGTAAAGGGATATTTTCAGGCCCAAGCCGGATCTGACAAAGCTCCTGATGTTAAATTTTAACACCCGCATTTTCGGATAGTCCGAAATGCTAACCAATTTGCATACTACATGAACTCATTTTTTTCGTCGGAAGAGGAGCAAGCCATTATTGAAGCAATTTCCAAAGCTGAGCTTCGAACTTCTGGAGAAATAAAACTACATGTAGAATCACGTTGTTGGTTTAGTGCTATTTCGCGTGCAAAAAAAATCTTTGAATTGCTGGAAATGGATCGTACCGCTGAAAAAAACGGGGTCTTGATTTACATTGCTACAAGCTCCAAAAAATTTGCCATCATTGGGGATTCAGGAATTAACGAAAAGGTAGGAGACCATTTTTGGCAAAGCACCAAAGACATTATGCAAGCAGAGTTTAAGAAAGGGAATTTTTTTTCCGGTGCCATGAAAGGCATTGAGAGTGCCGGTGAGCAATTGCTGCATTATTTCCCCTACCAAAAAAACGACAGCAACGAATTGAGCAACGATATTTCTTATGGCAAGTAACATGGTAAAGAAAATTGTTTACTTGTTTTTGGGGTTCATTCTTTTTACATTTTCCAACACTTCCATCGCTGGAATTCCAGAAGCCCCTAATCCGCCTCATTTAGTAAATGATTTTGGTGGTTTTTTAAGCGGGGACGAAGTACAGCAATTAGAGCAAAAATTAGTTGCTTTTAACGACAGCACCTCTACACAAATAAGTATTGTAATTGTTGCCACATTAGACGGATACGATATTGCCGATTTCGCTTTTCAATTGGGCAAAAAATGGGGCATTGGCCAAAAAGGTGCGAATAACGGTGTGCTGCTTGTTGTTGCCAAGGAAGAGCGCAAAACCTTTATTGCAACAGGTTACGGAGTTGAAGAATTTTTACCCGATGCCATTTGCAACCGAATTGTGGACAACACCATAAATCCTGAATTTAAAAGTGGAAATTTTTACCAGGGTTTAGATGCGGGAACTACCGAAATGATAGGGTATTTAACCGGAAAATTTAAGGCTGATGCGCTTCCACAAAAACACAAAAAGCGTTCCCCAATAGCAACTATTATAATTGTATTTATTATTCTCTTCGTTCTAGTTCGATTATTTGGCGGCCGTGGTGGCGGAGGCGGGGGTTTAATGTCGACTTATGTTGCCGGAAGCATTTTAAGTAATGTTATGCGCGGTGGCGGAAGAAGCAGTGGGTTTGGTGGCGGATTTGGTGGCGGAAGCGGCGGAGGTGGTTTTGGCGGATTTGGTGGCGGTGGCTTTGGCGGTGGTGGTGCCGGAGGTAGTTGGTAATATGGAGTTGAGATACCATGAAAAAAAAAATCTTTATACCTGTATTTTTTATTCTTTTCTCACAGCTGCTCTTTGCGCAATCAGAGCTTGATACAGCTCGACTTTTTACCAGTTTGGAAGAGGCCTTGGTACAGCCTCAAAATGTGTATAAGCTACAATTGCATAAGCTTCCAAAACATATCCTTCCGGATACCGTTTTCACTTTTTCCAATTTACGATGGCTCGATATTTCCAAAAATAAATTACAAGAAATACCGGCAGGCATTGGCAAACTTGAGCAGCTCGAAACATTAATTGCCTCCAAAAACAGACTTACTTCTGTTCCCTATACGTTAGGCTTCCTAAAAAAACTCCGGGTGCTCATCCTTAATCAAAATGAAATTGAGACCTTGCCAAAAGAAATAGGAAATTTGGAAAGCTTGGAGAACTTAGATTTGTGGAGTAATGAAATTGATCAATTTCCGGAAAGCATCAGTCAGCTCAAAAACTTAAAACGCCTCGATATGCGTGTTATAAATATTAACGAGCCGGCACAACAGGAAATTAAGCGATTACTACCAAATACTGAAATCTTTTTTTCGGGCGGATGTAACTGCGGAAAGTAGCTTACAGCTGTGCTCTTTGGCGGGTTACCCGAATTTCGGTGCGGCGATTTTGACGGTGCTCCTCCTCACTACACGGCACAAAATCTTTACAACGATTGGTTAAATCGGTTTCTCCAAAACCTTGTCCAATGATACGTTCTGCATCGCCTCCTTTTGAAACAATATAAGCAACCGCAACATCAGCTCGTTTCTGCGATAGCTGGAGGTTAAAATTTGCATCTGCTCTCGAATCTGTATGAGAATTCAATTCAATTAAAATGGAAGGATAACTTTTAAGCAATGCTACAACCTTATCCAACTCTGCAGAGGCTTCAGCACGAAGCTCGTACTTACCTAAATCATAATACAAACTTTCAATAAACATACCTTCCTTAACGCTTGTTTTGTAATTGCTTTTTTCGGGATTAAATGCAGAGAGTTTATTAAAATCATAGGAGGCATTGTCAAATCTAAAATAGCCTTCTGTATCTGTTTTCATTGATTTTAGTACTGCTCCCCGAACACCACCCATACTTATGTTGCTTCCTACAACTGGTTCATTGTCCTTACCGTTTACCAAGATTTTACCATATACGCGATTTTGTGCCTGCAATGAAATGAGCGGATTGGTTTCATCAATGAGCAACACAAAATTTACATCCTTTGGTAGATTTTCAAAACGAAACATTCCATTTTCATTGGTAACAGCTCTGTTCATTGTGTTACCTTCGGCATCAGCAAGAATTACCTCGAGCCCTTGCACGGCTTCTTTAAAATTTTCGCCCACTTGCACTTTTCCGATAAGGCTTACTGACTTTCGCACGGAGAATAATACATCGGTTGCATCCATTTCGGTCATTCCAATTTGATCGGCTTCGAGGGTTTGAAAATCAAAGTAACCATGCGCATCGGCCGACATTTCCTGTACTACTTCTTGTTCCTTGTTTTTAACAATAATTTTTGCATTCGCAGCGGGGCTACCATCATTGTAAATTAATCTTCCGTAAGCTTCCGATGTTTTTGTAAGAAGATTTAAGTTATCGTCATCATTTACAAATTCCACCACATAATTCTCGTCGGGGTTTAAATGTTGAAAAACAAATCCGCCATAGGCATCGGTGGTAGTGGTATCTACCACTTCTCCCCTAGTATTTATTAGTTTTAGTTTTGCATTAGCAGCCGGGTCCAATTGATTGAGCATAATTTTACCCCATAGGCTTGTAATTTTTTCTTCACTTACTTTTGAGCGAAACTCATAAATATCATCATCGCCTTTACCTCCCTCTCTATTGCTAGATATATAACCCTTTTTATTGGAAACAGTGAACACCATACCAAAATCGTCTTTCGGCGAATTGATGGGCATTTGCATGTTGGAAACGGAAGTCCATTTTTTATTAATTTGACGGGTCGAAAAAATATCCAATCCTCCAAATCCTATTTGTCCATCGCTTGAAAAATACAGGGTTCCATCTTCTGAGGCATACGGAAATATTTCGTTTCCCGGAGTATTTACTTGGCCGCCTAAATTTTTAAAATTGCTCCAGGTATTTCCTTCTCGCTTGCACATGTACAAATCCATCCCACCAAAACCGCCGGGCATATCGCTCGAAAAAAACAAGTATTGGCCATCTGCAGATACGCTGGGATGCATAAAAGAGCAATTTTCACAATTCAGAAAAAAGGATTGAGGTTCGGTCCATTTTTCCTTTTCCAATTTCGAAAAATATATTTTCGGGCGGTTTACTTTTGCCTTAGTTTTGGGGTCATACACATTATCGATGCGTGTAAAGTACATTACATTTTGAGCAGGATTAAAAGAAACAGGACCATTGTGAAAGTCGGTATTTATTTTACTCGAAATAAGTTCAGGCGTTTTATAAAATGGCACTCCATCCTTGTTCTTTATTTGTGAGAAATAAATCGAAACATAGGGCTTATTAGTCCATCCAAAGGTATTGTCGTTTACAAAATCCTTCCTTCGTTCCGAAACAAAAACCAACCCATCGCGAAAGGGAACCGGACAAAAATCTGAAATTTCAGTGTTCAATGCTGCGGCATTATACACCACAAAAGTTTGCGGTTTCACAGTCCACAAGCGTGTCATGATTAAGGAATTCATTTCTTTTTGTGCCCGCTCATCTTTTGGTACTTTTTGTGAATAAACTGTGTATTGGTCCTTTGCTTCATTGGATTTATGATTGCTTTTAAGGATTTCGCCATAATACAAATGATTTACAGGGTTGATATTATTCATGGCAACCAACTTATTGTATTTTTCTTCCGCACTTTCGTAATTATTGGTCATGCGGTAACTGTTGGCCAATTTTTCAGCTACTTCTTTTTTATGGTGTTTTGTTTTCTCTTCAATACGCTCATACTTTGGAATAGCTTTGGCGTAACCATACGTTTTATAATACTCATTAGCTTGCTTTAATTGAGCAAACAGGCCGAGTGGAATGGCAAATAAACAAAGAAGAGAAATTAGTAAACGCCTTTTCACTATTCTTTTAATTGTATTTAAAAATTCGAGGAGATATCGTTTTTGCTTTAAAAAAGTCGATATCAAATCCTATAAAAAATTCGTGGCTACCTCTATTAGCTGATCGAATTAATCGGGTTGAAGCATCGTAAGAATAACCTACCCGCATTAATTTGGTGATATTATACTCCGCCATAATAACCACATCCTGATTGGAACGGAAACCTACACCTAACCAAATTTTTTCGTCCAATAACACACTTGCATTTACATCAAAATTAATCGGTGCATTAGCTGTATATCGGATAACAGCACTAGGTCGAATGGTGATCTCTTTATTAAGCTCAAATGCCTTACCTAGGTTTGCAACAACGTGCAATGCAGATCGATTCTGAAAATCGCTCAATTGTGTTGTTGCGGTATTCTTACTTAAGGCCAGATGCGAAATGGCAATGCCTGAATAAAAACTTCGATTGTAATAGTAAAGGCCAAAATCAAAATTTGGTTTAACATACTGTGTTATGGTCTGTGAATTAAACACATCCGCTTTATCTTTATACTCCACTTTGCTCCAGTCGTAGCGGTAAGTATAAAGTCCGGCGCGCAATCCGAAAGCAAGTTTACCTTGACCTAAACGAATGCGGTAAGCAAATGAGCCCATATATTGTGTAGTGGAAGAGGGCCCAATTTTATCGCTGATTACATGAAAGCCGAGTCCCATTTTTTTCTTTTTCAAGGGACTGTTAATACTTGCGGTGACGGTAAGCGGTGCACCATCCATATTTACCCATTGATTGCGGTATAACAAAACCGAGCTTAACACCTCACGACTGCCGGCATAAGCAGGATTAAGCACCAAGGGATTAAACATGTACTGCGAATACTGTGGATCTTGCTGAGAAAAGCTCAACTTGATTAAACACATAAAAAAGAAAAGTAAGAGGTGTATTTTCTGCTTCATTTCCATTTAGTGTGTTAATTCAACCCAGCCTTTGTATTTTTTACTATCAATGCTCACGATATAAAAATAGGTCCCATCGGGCAAGCGTTCATTTTTCATATTTGTTCCATCCCAAACCACATCGGTATTGTTGTAATTATTTTTTTCCCACACCTTATCGCCCCAGCGGTTAAATAAAAAAACATGGTTGCTTGGAAATTCGTTAATCCCGTCAATCACCCAAGTATCGTTATGATTGTCGCCATTGGGGGTAATGCCGCTGTAGATGTGCAAGCCGCACGCTCCTTCATAATCGAGTAGTACAGTTACCGTATCGGTTAAAGAAAATCCTCTTGCATCGGTCACGGTAACCGTATAGCTGCCCGGTTTAAGATTTTTAATAGAAGCTGTGTTTTCTGCTGTTGGAAGCCATTGATACTGAAACGGCCCCACGCCTGATTTAACAGCAACTTCGGCATATCCATTATCGGCATCGAAGCAACTGGAATTAAGGCTATTGGTAGTAAAGCTCAATGCATCGCTATTGGGTTGCTGAAAGCCTTGTGTGAGGTAATGACTTCCTGAAAAGAACGTATTGACAGTCATTTCACCTACAGATGAGGAAAGTAAAACACCTCCGCCACTGCTGTAATTTCCGCTCGCTCCAACAAGCTGTGAGCTAATAGTAACCTGTGCAAAAGATTCCAATGTGAACAGTAAAGAAAAAACGACTAATCCGAAAAAGCCTTTGGTAAAAATTGGATTGCTGAATTTCATTTTTTGAAATTGATGCAATTATGGTTTGTAAACAACGAAATTAAAATCCTTATCAACAGGCGTTCCTGCAGAGTTATAGGTTCTTATTTTAAATTTCCCGGGCGAGGATCCACTTATTGAACTGCTTGCTGAAATTTCACCCGGACCGGTTGCAAGGGTAGCTGTAACCGTAAAATTGATGGAGTTAAAGCCATCTGTAAAATCAATTTCATACACACCGGTACCCAATTTGAACAAAATAAAATTCCCAGAATTTGAAGTTAAAATATTTCCGCTTAAGTCGATTGAACCATAGGCAATTGGGAGTAAATCGGCATTGCTGGTATTGCTTCTGTTGACCTCATTTCCAAAACCACCACTCACATTAATGGTGCCTTTAACATCCAGTGTTTGTACAGGGATTTTTCCGATTCCAACGCGTCCGTTATTATCCACAATCATGCGGGTTTCGCTTGCGGTGCTATCGTCGCGTGTGGTTTTAAATTCGAGATAACTACCATTTCCAGATGCAGAAAAAGTTTGTGAGGCTCGACTTTGAATTGAAGCACCATTGCTATATCCCAACCCATTGTAGCCTGTAAAATTGAGTGAACCTAAAATATCACCTGCTTGAATTGCAGCGGGTGTAACTTGCAAGCCTCTAGCAAGACCAAGATCCACAGAACCACCTTTACCATAATTATTGTATGAAAATATGTTTGCGCTGGCAGTTGCAGCATGAATTGAAAACTTTGTTAATGGATTGCTAGTACCAATACCAATATTCCCATTTGAGAGTAAACGGAAGCCTTCCTGATTATTGGTTTTTATTACAAAATCTTGCGCATCGGTGGTTCCAATAAAATTGGTTCCTGCAACAGTTGAGGCATCCCCTGTGCGGCTCCATGCATCCATGCTTCCGGGTGTTCCAGCGGGGCCTTGCGGACCAATTGCACCAGTTGGTCCGGGTGCTCCTTGAGGACCTGCATTACCCTGCGGACCGGCTGGGCCTTGCGTTCCCGGAATTCCTTGCGGACCTGTCGGGCCCGGATCACCTTGAATTCCTTGCGGGCCTTGAATACCTTGCGGTCCCGTTGCACCTGGAATACCTTGCGGGCCTTGCAACCCCGGGTCGCCTTGAATGCCTTGTGCCCCTTGCGGACCAACAGCACCTTGAGGGCCTTGAGGTCCCGGCAAACCTTGTGGACCATTGCCGGATGTCTTAGCGTACAATGCGTAAGGAACAGACAGGAGCTGTGTTGCGCCCATTGAAATAAAATTGCTGGTTGCACCGCTTGGATCAATTAATATTTCCAGAAAATAAATTCCGGTTGACCAATTTATGGCAGCAAAATTCGTGGTATCTACCGAACCGATAACAAGGGTAAAAAGCCCAAATGGATTTGTATTTACGGAATGTATTTCGGAAAATACGCTTGTACCATTGGCCGAATTTTGATGAATCACCACCTGGACACCAATCGCTTGATTAACTAATTCAGCACCTGCCAAATTTCTGGCAACAGCCTGATAATTCAAGCCTTGAGGGGCTTGCGCAAAAAGGCTTGTACTAAAAATTAAAACGTAAATGAGGCTTACAATTCTTTTCATTCGCATTGTTTTCATGGCCTTTCCCGTAAAGGAAAGTGCAATTATCTCTAACTAAACAAAACTACGTGAATTGAAATCCTGAGTTAGGCCCTGATTATCAATTTAATTAACAGCCTATTGTTGGTATCGGCAAAAAAAATGCTTTAAAGAATAGCGTATTGCTGGCATTATCTAATTGCAATTTTAGTAAGTTTACAATTGTTTTAATTCTAAACACATGCTGGAGCTTTGGAATAAAATATCGAATATTGGTGTTCATCCAAGATATGATGCAAATTTTGTGCGTCGTATAAAACTAACCAACCAACTCACTTTTGTTACAGTAAGCGTTTATTTTTTAGCAGGATTTAATAATTTAAGTTTAGGGGAATACTTTTCCTTTTTTTTACTCGAAATTCTTAGCCTTGTTTTACTGCTTGGTTTTCTATTAAATCATTTAAAAAAACATACCCTTGCTACCCATTTTGTGCTGATTTTAAACAATCTTGCTATTACATTTTTTAATTTTTACACCCACATTACCGCCTCTGCTTTTATCTTTTACTTTCCCTTGATTTTGGCTGTTTCGTTTGTAATTGATTTTAAAAATAAACGGGCGATGTTGTTTCACTTTTTGTTGCCTATGACCATGATTACTTTGGTAATGACTGTGGATCATTCCATACTCGAAAACACGCATTTTACACCTGCCCAAAACAAGCAGCTATTTGCTTTTGATTTAATTGCAGGCGCTTTGAGTATTGGCTTTTTTATTTATGTCATTAACAAAGGAAATGAAGAGCAACATGAGCAATTGCTTTTTCAGTTGGAGGAAAAAAAACGCAATGAATTAAAAATTTCGCAAGCCCTGCAAGAGAAAGAAATTTTGTTGGCAGAAATTCATCACCGTGTAAAAAACAATTTGGCTATTATAACCAGCTTGCTGAATCTTCAGAGCGAAAAAATTGTTGATGAAACAGCCAAGTCGCTACTTACAGAAAGTAGAAATAGAGTCATGTCGATGGCGTTGATTCACGATAAACTTTATCGAAATGAAGTGTTAAGCAACATCAATTATGGGTTTTATTTAAATGAGTTGGTATATGAAATCCATCATTCTTATACTGCTTTAATTAAAAAACAGGTAGAAATTATTTTAAATTTATCGGAGGTTTATTTGAATGTGAATTATGCGATTCCCTGCGGTTTAATTATTAATGAAGTGCTGACCAATTGTTACAAGCATGCATTTAACGACATGCATTCCGGACAAATTAGTGTTCAATTAAAAAAGGAAAATGAGCTCATTACTATTGTTGTGGCGGATAATGGGAATGGTAAACTAAATCAGGAAATAAAGCCCGAATCGCTTGGGATGGAGGTGATAAAATCGTTGGTAAAGCAAATTGATGCTAGCTATTCATTTTCGACTCATTCCGGAACATGTTTTAAAATGAGTTTTGTGCAAAAGGAAAAATAATTTTATAAAATCATTCTTTCCTAAATCCAACTTTTATTGCTTTTCGTAGATGGAGCTATGGCAGCAAACGACTATCATTTTATTTCGAATTGGAAAGTGACGGGCACCCAAGAAGAGGTATGTGCCATATTAGAGGATGCAGTATCACTTGCGGTTTGGTGGCCCTCGGTTTACCTGGATGTGAAAGTGCTTGAGCCCGGAAATGAAAAGGGCCAAGGCAAGGTTGTGGAACTTTACACCAAAGGATTTTTACCCTATTCGTTGCGATGGAAATTTAAGGTAACTAGCTCAAATGCACCTTTCGGCTATACCATTGAAGCAATTGGGGATTTTAAAGGAAAAGGCATTTGGAGCTTTGTTCAAAAGGGCGAAGAGGTAGAAATAGAATACGACTGGAGAATAAGTGCCGAAAAAGGATTGTTAAAGAATTTATCCTTCTTGCTAAAACCCTTGTTTTCATGGAATCATCAATGGGCGATGAAAAAAGGTGAAGAAAGTTTGAAACTCGAGTTGCTTCGAAAAAATGCCAAATCAGTTGCTGCATTGAATGCTATCCCGGCACCTCCCCAACCTACTTTCCCGCATAACTTAATACGCACTAAAATTTTATAGCTTATTGTGGAGGGATAAAACCCATTTCACTAATATTTCTCTTCCCCAACAAGGATTGCGCATAATCGTTAAACAACTTCATCTCCGCTTCTTTAGATGCATCGGCAAAGAAATAAAGTGCTCTTGAAATAGGATAGCTTCGGTTTTGAAAATTAAATGCATTGGGAGCGATGTATGTTTTACTCGTGTCGAAAGAAACAGAAATATAATTCACTTTAGCACTTAGCTCTTGAATGTTTGCGTAGCCTATTGCTCCTTTGTTTGAAACAACTTTTTTAAGCATATCTTTTAGCTGATTTACTTGAGTGACACCTGAAAAATATTTCTTCTCACCCATTATTTTATCTCTAAAAAATTCGTCAATGCTATTGTTAGTATTTAATGAGTAAACATTAATCTTTTCCCGCATCCCTCCTATTTCCTTCCAATTTGTAATTTTTCCCTGATAGATGTCTTCCAATTGCTCGCGCGTAATTTTTTCGATTGTATTTTGTTTGTTCACAATAACTGCCAGTCCATCATAGGCGATTATGTAGGTAAGTATTTCACGTTTAAGGCTATCGATTAGGTATTTCTCGGCAGGCTTCAAATCACGTGACGTTGCTGCAACGTCAATGGAGCCTTTGATTAAATCGGCAATACCGGCAGTGGAGCCACCCCCTGCAACACTTAATTCGCAATTATTATTTTGTTGTTGAAACGAGGTTGCCATCAATTTAAACAAAGGATAAACAGTATCACTTCCCTTTATTTTTAGTTTGATTTTTTTTGAAGCTTTTTGGTCAGATGAGGAGCAGGAAAAAACCAACACCATTGAAAAAAGTAAAAAAATTCTCTTTGCCATAAGTAAATTTTTAATTTAAAATAATCACTTGCTTAGTACAATGTATCCGGTACGTGCATCGCTGCCATCCTTTTTATCGAAGATGTAAAAATAAGAACCGCTCGGCAATTTTTTTCCATTTTTATCCAAACCCGACCAGGTATTTTTATACCCTTTTACACTATAAACTAGTACCCCCATCTGATCAAAAACTAGAAATTCGTTTTCCGGATAGTTGTTTAGCCCGCCAATTTCAAACACATCGTTAATATTATCTCCATTAGGAGAAAAAGCATCCGGAATAGTTAATTCAATAGCTTGTTCGGCTACATATAGCGTAACGATTGCTGTATCGCATTTCACCGGAGTTCCATCGTCACATACTTCATAACTAAAATAATCAATACCACTAAAGCCGGGAGCAGCATCATAGCTAAAATCACCATTGGGAGAAAGTTGAACTGTTCCATGCTGAGGTAAATTCAGCACTGAAAAAACTAAATTTAACGATTCTACATCCACGTCATTAAGCAATAAATTGCCGGCTAGCACATATCCGCTTACTCCGTATACAGTATCATTCAAAGCATGTGGAGGGCTGTTAAGCACTTTAATTACCACTTTGGCGTTACTGCAAAGCGGGGAAGCAGCATTGTCGCATGTGGTATAAAAAAAGAAATCTGTACCGGTGTATTTGTTCACCGGCTGATACGTGAATGTTCCAGCTGGATTAAGCGTCAAAGTTCCATGTAGAACATTTAATACCGGAATGGTACTTAAGGTTAATACGCCATTTTCCGGATCAATATCATTGAGCAAACAATTGGCGGTGAGTAAGCTGGAGCTGGAAATTTCGAAGGTATCCGACACAGCCAGCGGAAGCCGATTTTGAATTGTAATATTGACCGTGGCTGTATCGCATAAATTGGGTGTACTTCCATCGCAAACTACATAACTAAATGAATCAAAGCCCGTAAAGTTTGCGTTGGGCGTATACACAAAAGTGCCGCTTGTATTAAGCGTTACAATTCCCGATTGAGGAGGCAAGATTGGACTGGTGATGATACTTAAACTTGGGCTATCAACATCATTATCATTTAAAATAACACTTGCATTTAAGGTGGTATTAGAAAGAATTGAGAATACATCGTTGGCTGCAACTGGAGCATCGTTCACAGCAGTTATAAAAATGGTAACGCTAGCCGTATCACAGAAATTAGGTGCCCCTCCATCGCATATCTGATATACAAAAGTGTCGCTGCCGGCGTAATTGGGTGCCGGAAAATAATCAAAGGTTCCATTTGCATAAAGCACAACTGACCCATGCTGTGGTTGGGCAATTGCAATAGTATTCATAAGTAAGGCGGAGCCATCCGGATCACTGTCGTTTGATATGAGCGAGGCAGCAGTAAGCGAACCATCCTCATTCATCGTAAATATATCGTCGACTGCCAGTGGTGGATTATTGGTGCCCACTTGAATAAAAACACTTGCAGTATCGCATAAATTAGGAGTTCCATTATCGCACACAACGTATTGAAACGAATCCTGCCCACTAAAACCAGGATTGGGGGTATATGTGAAAACGCCGCTGTTAGCAAGAAATAAGGTACCATTTATTGGACCGTTGAGTGGAGTGGAATTGGCAAGAAGTCCCGGACTATCCACATCCACATCATTACTAATTAAATTGCCGGAAAAAGCTAGACCCTGTGCAACCTGTATGGTATCATTTACAGCCTGAGGCGCATCGTTTATTGCCGCAACCACTATCGATACTAAAGCTGTATCGCACAAGGTAGGGACACCGTTATCGCAAACTTCGTAAACAAAAGTATCGGTACCATAAAAATTCAAATTCGGGAAATATAAAAATGTTCCATTGGTATTTAGTGTCAGTGTGCCGTTAAGAGGGCTACTAATGGGCACAGGAGATAAGACTAGGCTTCCGTTCTCCGGGTCTAAATCATTTTGCAACACGGAGGCTCCACTAACGGGGCTATCTTCATTGGTGCTATAAATATCGTGGGTTGCAAGGGGTGCAAGATTCCCATTAACCGTTACAATAACGAGGGCGGTATCACAAAAAACAGGAAGTCCTCCATCACATATTTCGTAAACTATAGTATCCTTTCCGGTAAATCCGGGATTAGGTGTGTAACTTATTTGCCCATCAAAAACATTAATTACAATTGAACCATTGTTAGGATTAACGAGTACATCAACAGAACCCTTATTCACATTTCCATCCACATCAAAATCATTAACTAAGACTGAAATAGTAATTCCATTGTTTTGTGAAGTGCTAGCAAAATCAGGCATTGCAGAGGGTGGGTTATTTGTTGCTCCCACATTAAAAACCAAAAGTCCCTGCACGCAAAGGGAAGGTAGCCCGGCATCACACACTGTATAAATTACGGTATCCAAACCAAAATAATTTGGATTTGGGGTATACGTTATTGCGTGCGAGTTAGTATCCAAAACAGCCATTCCATTATGGGGTTGACTTGCAATTGAAAGCGAGGAAGTATTTAAATTTCCATCTACATCGTAATCGTTATTGAGCACAAATACATTGGCTGTAAAATCAATTGGAATAATTAAAACATCCTTCACTGCCACCGGCGCATCGTTTTGCGGAGTAACAAACAGTGTTACATTGGCTGTACTACACAAAACAGGAAATCCATTA